>JAMXLL010000183.1 GCA_024281015.1 Candidatus Binataceae bacterium | reverse complement strand
CACGCCGAAATTCATCAATTGGGGCTTGAAAGGCGTGGGTAATGAGGAAATTCGACAGAAATACAAAATGTATGTCGATGCTAAACTCACTGCGCTCGGACTGGATATACCTGATGAACGACAGGGCCGCCGGTTTGTGTAATCGCCTTGTGGCTCGAATTATTAGCGGGAGGCGACGATGAGTGATAACCAATATACCGGTACGCTTATTAATGAAATCGCCGATTAGCTTGGGAGGGGGAGACGATGCCCGACTTTGATTCGCATGCCTCATTGCAGGGCGGCTGACCGCCTCTTCCGCGCTATCGAAGCCGGCGACGTCGAAGCGCTGCGCACTATTTATGCTACCGATGCGGTGATTTGGCACAATGCCGACGACAAGACGGAATCACCTGAGCAGAACCTCGAAATACTGCGCCGTTTTGTTTCCCTATCGCATAGCCGGACGTATACGGAGATTCGACGTGAACCCACTCCACGTGGGTTTGTCCAGCAGCACGTCCTGCGCGCGCAGTTGAAGAACGACCGCGAGTTGGTGCTGCCCGCCTGCATTATCTGCGAAGTCAGGTGGGGGCGTATTACACGGCTGGATGAATATTTCGATACTGCGCCACTTGGCGTGCTGCGAAACGCTCAATGAGCGGGCGCTAGCCCATCCGTCTTGGCTCGAATAACTGTGGGGGGCAGGTAATAGAATGCCGGGCGCAGCAGACGATTGTCCGCCGGACGGTCGTCCTCAGCCGGCACACAAAGCGTCAAACAAGAACGCGCTAACCAGGAAGTGCAGTCTCCCGCCCCTCCGTAACAGGCGCGAGGCTTCGGGCACCCAACTCTGCGGGTCCGGCCAGAGACAAGCGCCATATTCGGAAATAGCAAAATCGAAGCTCTCATCGGGGTAGGGCACTGATTCCGCATTGCCGTGAAGAAGTGGGAAGTCGAGAGCACGCTATTTGGTCCCACTGGGCGCGATTACGCCGGACGTGTTCAGGGAGATCACTCATACGAAATCTCCAAATTCGTTTGGCAACCGCTCCGGCATGTGTCAATAAACGGTCGTACAAGATGGATGACATCGCGTATTTGCACAAAGACCGCAAGTCGGATTACCGGGTAAGCTTTCCCGACTTTCCCGGATTTGTGACTGCAGGGAAAACCCTGGAAGAGGCGCGGCGAATGGCAGTCCGGGCCCTCTCCTTCCACATCACAGGCAGGGCTGAAGATGGCGAGCCTATTGCCGAGCCGTCCACGCTTGACGATCTGGCAGGGGATCCGGCGATAAGACGAGGGGTAGCGTTTCTGGTGAGCGTCGCTTCAGATAAGACGGTGCGCCTGAACATCACCGGGACGGAAAGCCATATAGCGGCAATCGATCAGAGAGCCCACGAAGCAGGTATGACACGTCAGCTTTCATGGTGAAGGCAGTTCTCCAATGGGATAGCCACGAACGGACGAAACGTAGACATTCACTCGGAAGTAAAAGATCGAGAAGCCTTGACTGCCTCCCGGCGTCGATAGTCTTATGCCAAATCCTCGACAACGCCCGGGTGTGCACACAGGGCACCATCGTGGTGGTGCGATGCGGATAGCGGGCCACGAAAAGCGAGGCTGCCTGAAGCACTGACCCGGATTGCAATCCGGTGTTGCAGCTATGACAACCTGTGCAACCTGGGTGATTGGGGTCGACTACCGCCGCCGCTCACCGCCTATGGTTTGCAGTGCATCATTCAGCATGTCGCGGACTTTTCCATGGGCTCCGGCACCGCATGCTAGTCGAATATCGCCGTGGCCGCGCACAATCAACAGCACCACCTGGTCATTCTTCAACTCTTCCGAGACCACCCGGACAAATGCTCGAGTTGTGGTATCGGGAGTTTGCTCTTCCAATTGATTCAGGCGCCTCAGGCATTGCGATAGGATCGCTCGTGCATTGAGTCCGCCGCTCTCGGATGCGCCCAGCCTCATTTTGCTGCCATCGCGAACCAGCAGCAGGACCTCTCCCTCGAATTCCTCCCAAGCGGCCGCAACGACAGCCTGAAGAGCGGAGCGATCAAAGTGTTGTGATTCCTCCGCCACTTGTCACCCAAACCGGAGTATAACAGGCCATCAGGAATTCGACTACGGAGACAGCTTTTCAACGGCCGGTTCGCCGCTCAGTCGGCAGGAGGTTCGGACAGGTAGTTGGAACAAAGCTGCCTCAAGCCCAGCGGCGGTCAACGGTCTCATTATGATCAATCGTACGCCTGTCGGGCTAATCGTTCGTGGGAGCCTGCTGCTTTTCAGAAAAGGATACCGGCCCCGATTTCGCGCAGGCCCTGTGCTTGTTCGAAGACCTCAACCTGATGTCCGGCGCGGCGCAGCGCCAGCGCCGCAACCAGTCCGCCTACTCCAGCCCCGATGATAACCGCTCGCATAGCAGCCTACATGCCGGTCAGCGGCTTGTCCTGGAGGAATAAATCCCAAACCGAAGGCGTGTGCCACGTGAGCCGAGGAATCTGGCACTACGGGGAAGGCTACGGCGCGGCCACCGGGGTTTAGCGGAGGCCACGCCCGTGTTGTCGCGCAAATCAGATCTGGCAATTGTATGTGCGTATTACGTTGTCACCGAGCAGCTTCTGGCGTGCACTCGGCGTCAACTTTTCCGCGCATTCCTCCAGCTCTTCGATATAGTTGCCTGTGTGGTCAGGATGAGGAAAATCCGATGCCCAAAAGAAACGATCGTCGCCGCATAGCTGCATCATGGCCGGCAGCGAATGTTCATCCGGATCGGCCGAGATCCAGACATTCCGCTTGAAATAGTAACTCGGCTTCTCCTTGAGCGGCACGCCGCGACCCATGACGCTGTCGTATACCGCATCCATCCGATCCAGCCAATAGCCGATCCAGCCGGCGCCGACTTCGAGCAGCACGAGTTTCAGCCGTGGGAATTTGTCAAACGTGCCGTACTGCATAAAGCTGGTGAGCGCGTGGCGAAGCGCGTCGGAGGCTGTGACGTTGAGGAAAAACGTCTGCTTCCGCACGTATTCACGATCGTAGCGTCCCGGCCAGCACCATTGAGGTTCCAGCGAAACGTGCAAGCCGAGAGGAACATCGAGCTCCTGCGCCTTGGCAAACAAAACGTCGTGATCGGGATGTCCATGTGGCTTGCGTGTCATCGTGAACTGAACGACCCAGCCACCCTTATGTCCGGCCTTGACCGCCCGTTCCAGTTCCGCGGCCGCCGCGGCCGGGTCGCCGAGCGAGAGATGCGCCACCGGGATCAACCGTCCGCCGCTATCCGAGCACCAATCGACGATCCAGCGGTTATAGGCGCGAGTCATCGCCTGTGCATAGGCCGCGTCCTCGCATTCGGTTTCCCATGAGAGATCGATGCTCGGATAAATTATCGCGGCGTTAAGATTCTCGCGATCGAGCCGTTGCACCCGCTCTTTCGCGTCCATCGCCCCGAACGGAGCATTTTCACCATATTTGCGATTTGGATCGAAAGAGCCTTTCTCGCGGGTGACTTCACCCATGGCAGCGAGTCCCCCGAAGGAGCCTTTTCGATTAACCTTGGACGGGTTTCCGGCAATCTCAAAATATTGGAGCCCGTCGCCATCGTCCTTGATTCGCAAGGCGATGGGTTTGTACTTAGCCTCGCAATAGTTCTCCCAGAGCTTTGGGTCTTCGAGGATGTGCCCATCGGCATCGACACCGCCGGGGTATTTAAGCCTCTGAATCTGTTCTTCCATTCGGGACATTTCCATTGAGCCTCGATTCGAGTGGTTTCGTAACCTGGCACATCTAATATTTGGTTCTGAGGCAGCGTGGTCAAGGGCTACGCGGGATGCGTTTCGCCCATTCGAGGCCACGCTCTCTCATGGCCGAACCCGTCCGCGCGAGTCGAGGGTGAGCTTGAACGGACGCTCAAGCCCGGAAACTAGATCCCAAGCGCTCCGCTCGATCTCAAAAATATTCCTTCCGTAAACGTGCAGCGCAATAAGCTTGTCCGCAAGAGGATTGGCGATCTGGTGAATGGCATCGACACCGAGAGTTAAAACCTCGCCATAATGCACACTCCGCCTGCCGATTTGCTCAAGGCGGCGAGTCTCCGGCGACAGCCGGTAAAACGTATTGTCCTCCTGGCCGCCGTAGACTCCGATCACTGCCCAAGTGCGATGGTCGTGCGGCGGCGAAACGAAGCCGGGATTGACCGTTGTATGCAACACCGTCAGGCCCGGTTCGCTGTGAAGTAATTGCGACGAGCCGCTTTGCGGCACAAAAGGGGGTTCTCGAATTGCCGCACGGACTAAATTGGTAACTGCAGCGAGATCATCGTCACGCACCGCCTGCCGCAATTCCTTTAGAAACACATTCAAGGATATACACACCCGCCGTTTGCCATGCCGGCCCTACTCGCGTATTCCCCACTGCTCGATGAAGGTCACTTCGCGGGCGGGTTTCCGTGCCGGACGGCCCCAGTGACCCATCGGATATCCGAGCGGGACTAGAATCTCGTTGGCGTACTCCGGCGGCACCTTGAGGCGCCGATTGAGTTCGTCTTCGAAATGTTTATGCAGGCCGGTGATCGCAGTGCCCAAGCCGTGAGCTCTAGCTGCCAGGCAAAGATTCTGGACGGCCGGATAGAGCGAACCAACCATCGGCTGGCCGGCACGGCTCTCGTCACGGTAACGCTTCACGCATGCGAAAATGAGCACCGGAGCTTCGCCAATATGATTTGCCAGGTAAATGGCTGATCGGAGATTTTTTGCTTCGGGCGTATCCGGATGGGTTTCCAGGAATCGCCTCTTATTGGCGGCGAAATAATGCTCTTCCCATGCTTGTTTGTACCGTTGCCCGACGAAGTGGCGGGTCTCTGCTGCGCTGACCACCACAAAAATCCACGGCTGACGGTTACTGTTCGAAGGCGCCATGGTGGCCGCCTCGATAATCTTCATGACGGTGTCGCGCGGCAGCGGGTCGGGCTTCAGCCGGCGCATCGCCCGTGTCGTGTAGATAGCCTCGAACAAATCGAAGTCTGGATGGCCATACATGAGGAGCAGCTTATCAGGTTTGCTAAACGCAAGGCGCAGCGTTAGCAGTCCCCGAGATAAGCGCTCGACCGCCGCCACATGAGAGCCGCAGACGCCCGGTCGGATTCGTACCGGTCATTTTCTGCCTCCGGTTCAGACGGACCCCCTTGGATGCCGAAGCGGAGTTGCTTGCGGTCGAAATGCTATTTAGCTTGGGTCTGACACTGGGCCTGAGAATTGTAGCTGTCTATCAGGTACATCACGACGTGCTGAATCCGGTGGTCCTGCTGAAGGTATTCCTGCACCAATTCGCGTTGGTCACTCGAATTCAATTGGGCTCTGCCGACCGCGTCCAGTCTCTGTTCTAAAAACAGATGCGGCATATCAGCCAGCGAGGTAAGCTGCAGCGGCCAGGTGTTTACCTGGAGCGGTCCGCTCTTCAGCCCCAGGGTGAAAATGCTGCGGTACTCTGCGGCCTGGAAATAGGGCTGATCGTCAAGACGTCCAGCGAACGCCCAACTTACCTGTCTACTTTCGTCTGGAGTGAAGAACACCGGGTCCGGTGTGTCGAATCGGCATTGCTCTCGAACTATCTCGGATCTAATCGAGGGGTTGTCACTCAGAAGTGCGGCGGGGCTCAGGAAAGCAATCTTGGTCGACCTTGCAGTGACATCGAAAATCGAGGGATTGCGCACCGTGCCGGAAACAGCGCCGCCGGCGCCGTGCTTGGCGGCTTCGTCGGCTGCAGAAGCCGAGCCGGCACTGCCCGCTAAAGGTGCGGCGCAACTACAAAGTGCCAGCACGGCGATGCCAATAGCGGCGTGCGGAAAACCGGAATAGTTGAGTCTGAAAGCGCGAAAGAAATTGCTCGTAACGACTGCCGACGTCTGCGCACCCATGGAAAACTCCCATGATCGAGTTTTCCCCACCCATCATTAAGCGTAACAAACGGTCTCGCCGGGTCAACGATCTGGTTGTGCGGCGGTCTCGAGCGGCGCGTCCCTGCATCGCGCTTGCGCCCAACTCAGCCTTTGGGCAGCCCTAGAACGCGCTCTCCGATCACGTTGCGCTGAATTTCACTCGTACCGGCCCCGATTATCATGCCGCGGGCGGCGAGCATCCGGTATGACCATTTGCCATCATCGATCGCGAACGGCGCCTGGTATGCCAGTTGACCATAGGAGCCCAACAATTCCATCGCAAACTTCTGGATACGCAGGTTGAGTTCGGAATAGGCGAGTTTCTGGATCGAACTTTCCGGGCCGGGCGGTAAGCCCTTGAGCTGCCGGGTGAATTGGCGCAAACCAACCAGGCGAATTGCCCGTGCGTCGCAGGCAAATTGCGCTACTATTTGGCGCACGCGACTGTCATCCCATGCGTTTGACCCATTGCGGGCGACGAGCCGCGCCAGTGCAGCAAGTTCATGTACGATCGGCATCATCTCGCGCGCGCGCCGTTCATACATTAGAGAGGTCAACGCTACCAGCCAGCCATTGTTCTTTTCGCCTACCAGGTTCTTCTTTGGAACGCGAACGTCTTCGAAGAAAACCTCATTAAAACCGCGGTCACCGGTCATCTGCACCAACGGCCGTACGTTGACTCCCGGGCTATGCATGTCGACTAATAGATAGCTTATGCCCTTGTGCTTGGGAGCAGTCGCATCGGTGCGGACGAGCAAAAAGCACATGTCGGCGTGATGAGCGTCCGAGGTCCATACCTTTTGTCCGTTTACCACGAAATAGTCGCCCTCTTCGACCGCACGGGTCTGAAGCGACGCGAGGTCGGAGCCCGCACCGGGCTCCGAATATCCCTGGCACCAGATTTCGTCTGCGGCGAGCATCTTCGGCAAATAGCGGCGGCACTGCTCTTCGGTACCCCAATGCATCAGCGTGGGCCCAACCAACCCGATGCCCTGGCTGTTGACCAGTTGCGGAGCGCCGGCGCGATTCAGCTCCTCGTCGTAAAGATATTGCCGGGTGATGCTGGCGCCGCGACCGCCGTACTGCCTGGGATATTGAATTGCAATCCATCCGGCGGCGTGCATCTTCTTGTGCCAGGCAAGGCGCTTCTCCCATTCCTCACCCTCCTCGTTGGCAAAAAACTCGAGCGCGAAAGGGTTTTTACGCTGTTCGCCGGCTAGATTGGCGTCGAGCCATTGACGGAACTCGCTGCGAAATTTTTCGTCCTCTTCGCTGAATCTGAAATCCATTGGCTCGTATCTCCGTGGTTCAACCGGATCCTAAAAAGCTGGTGTTCCTGGCGGCAAGTTCAGAAAGACGCGCCCGGCAACTTCATAGGTATTGGTCTGTACGGTGATATGAGCCGGGACGACATGGATATCGCGGAAGCAGCGCTCTAGCTGGCTTGCGTTGAAAATAGCGCTGGCGGCCGCCGCATTGTACATCAGGTCTACTGCCTGGATTGCCCGTTGCACACCGTCGACCGCAGCCAGCCGCAACCATGCGCGCTGTTCCATAGTTGGCGGCTTACCCTCCACGGCGCCAGCCCAGAGTTCGCCAACTACCTGATGCAAGAAGGCTCGGGCCGAGTGCACGCAAGCCTCTGCCCGCGCGAGGTCAGCTTGAACCGCAGCCCGTTCTCGTAGCAAGCTGGTCTGCCCAATTGGAGTCTTAGCAAGCGCGAGGTCTTTGAAAGCGTGGATCGCATGACGGGCGATACCCAGGGCGACGGCGGTTTTGACCGCGGCGAAGGTCGGGATCATCCCTAACGCGTAAAGCGGACCAGGCTCCAGCGGTGTCGCGAGCTCAAACGGTTGCACCATGCCTTCGGGTACCAGCAGGTTCTCGACCGCGAAATCATGGCTCCCCGTACCGCGCAATCCTGTCACGTGCCACGTGTCGACGATGGTTACATCAGCGGCCGGTATCACGATCTGATGCATTTCAGGCAAGCCATTTACCATCATCACCGGCGAGCTGTCGTTACAAAGAATGGCGCCGGCGATAAACACGTTGGCTTGCTGGCAACCGCTGCCGAAACGCCACTGCCCGCTCAGGCGGTAACCACCGGCGGCACGGCTCAGGCGGCCAGGAGGAAAGAGACTGCCCGCCAGAATCGGTTTCCGAATCGACGAGATAAGTTCACGAGGTTGCTGAGCGCGGAGAAAACCAGCCCATATCCCGGTATCGAATGCGATCATCACGTTCCAGCCCGTCGAGCCATCAGCGTAGGCTATTTGTTCGATGGCGCGTAATGCGGTTGGGAGCGGGGTTTCGCTACCGCCGAGTGAGGCCGGGAGACCCATGGTGAACAGCCGCGCTGAACGCAATGCCTCGACCACGGCCGCGGCAAGACGGCGCGAGCCTTCGGTCTCGTCAGCATGGTCCGTAATCAACTGCGTCAACTCCACGGCCAGAGCAACCGGGTCCGACGGCCCCGACGTTACGAGCGGAACGTCTCTTTGTTCGGCCATATGCGCGTCCTCTATAGAATCAGGTTCGCACCTTCATGCGTGGCACGATCGCCGGCTCATACGAGGCGCTGCACGGTGGGCCCGCAGCGAAGAAATGCAAAAGAGTTTCGGGCTCCCTGCCCATAAAGATAAGGCTCGACGAGCGCGTGCCATAGTCTCCCAGGTGCAGGCACAGGGAATTGGGCCGCCCCGAACGCGGATCGAGTTGGGTCGAATGGTCGGCCAGCAGCCGATGCAATTCTTCGCGGCGTTCAACCGGGTTGCTGGCGAAATCAGTACGCAACCCCAATTCTTCGAAGTGTTTGCGCGAGCGGCTGATCCGCGGGCACTCAAAGTCGTCGAGGTCGAGATTGGTCAACAGATGGACACCAGGCATCAGGTTTACAACTTCGATCTGGCTCCAGCGGTTGTAAGCTACACATGCGCCGTCGCGCGAAGCGATTAGCAGATTGAAGGGGTTGTAGTCGCGGCCGCTCTGGTTTGCCACGAACTGGGCGGCGTCATTTGCAGTGGCGCAGCGCAGGGCATCCAGACAGAGCAGGCCGCGCGATCGCAGATTGGGGTTATTTTCCGAAGCGCCGTTGCGCCGGTTCAGCAGTCCCGCGACCAGCCCGTACTCGTTGATTCCGAGCCATGTACCGCTGGCCCGTAAATCCTTGCCGCCGACAATATGTGGCGCTTCGGACAGCGTAGTTGGGGGCAGGGCGGGGCGCGCCAGGTATTCATCGCGATTAGCGGCTACGACCACGGGGTAGTCCGCGAAGGCTTTGAAATAGATTGCGAGCGTGCACATAAGTCGAAATTGGCAAAAGGGGCGGTCAACATACAAGAGCTTGCCCTGCCGCATCTGGTATAATCACCACGTGCCGCAACGTTACGACGTGATCCTCGTTGGAGGTGGCATTATCGGCAGTTCCGCCGCCATGGCGCTCGCCACGCGAGGCCTGAAAGTGGCTGTGGTGGATGTAGACTTAAGCGGCCGTCTCAGCTCCAGTGAAAAGAATGCCGGAGGGGTGCGTGCCACCTGGTGGCAGCCGGTCAACATTACGCTCTGCCGGGCCTCGATCGCTTATTACTGCTCGGTGCGTGATGAAGTTGCGTTCCGTCAAAAAGGCTACCTTTGGCTATACGACGATCGCACCTGGGCGGGAGCCTGTGAGCACCTGGAATTGCAGCGTTCTCTCGGACAGCCCATTGAGGTGCTGACCTCCTCCGCAATCCATGCACGCGTGCCAGAAATCGACAAGCTCGAGGGAGTCGCCGGCGCAACGTTTTCCGCTCAGGACGGCCTCATCAACCCCAATCTACTTAAGGAACATTATCGGTCCCGATCCCGACAAGCCGGTGCTTCATATATTGACCGCGTTTATGTGCATGCGGCAGCGGTGGATTCCGACGAGGTGAGACTGGAATGCTGGCAGGCATCCGAGACGCTCACAGACGAAGGACTCGTCAGGCTAATGACCGAAGATGCACCGGGGGAACCCCAGGCCGGGGCCCTGTTTGAACTGCGCGGCGCTACGGTAGCGGTGACCACGGGCGCATGGTCTGACAACGCCCTGAAATTATTTGGATTGCGGAATTTCAGTGAGCCCGTGCGGCGCCAGCTTTGCCTTATCGACAACCGCGCCACCAATTTCGCTGCATATGGAATGATCGTCGATTCCTCGGGCCTGTATTTTCACAACGAGGGCGCACATATTCTTGCCGGTTATTCACCCGCCGACACGCCGCCCGGTCATCATTTCCACTACGATGGAGAGCCGTTCTTTGTTAACGAGATTTGGCCGCGCATGTTCGCGCGGATAAGCTGCTGCGAACGGTTACGCCATATCACGGGATGGGCCGGACTATATGAGGTCAGTCCGGACCGTAGCGCAATAATCGGGCGGGCGGCGCCCCGCATTTTCGAGGCCCATTCGTTCAGTGGGCGCGGCGTGATGCAATCATATGGCGCTGGCCAGGCTCTGGCCGAATTGATTGCCGAAGGCAAATACCAGCGGTTTGATGCCTCTGCCTTATCGCGTGAGCGCTTCGACCGCGGTCAGCTGGTCACGGAGGAATTGCACATCTAACGCTGTCAGCAATTTGTTCCACCTCGACCTGAGCCCTGGGAAGCGCGGATGGGCTGGGGAGCGCAGAGGTGCGGAAATACGCGCCGCAATTGCTGGTCTTCCAAAGGTTAGCATGATAAGGAACTAGGGTTGCGCGGCAGGGGGTGCGCCAGCCGCAGCAAACGAGGAGGCTTAATGTTTTCATCGATCGACGACGTCGTCGCCCGCTTCAGTGAGCAACGTTATATCGCCAGCCGCCGTATCGCGACGGTGGTTTATCTCGCCAGCGCAATGCACAAGCCAATCCTGGTCGAAGGGCCGGCGGGTGTCGGCAAAACCGATCTGGGCAAGGTCTTGGCCGCTTCTGTGGGCCATCAGCTGATTCGGCTGCAATGCTATGAAGGTCTCGACGAGGGCAAGGCACTTTACGAATGGGAATACGCCAAGCAACTGCTCTACACCCAGATCCTCAAAGATAAGATCAGTGAGGTGCTGGTCGGCGCGCAGGGTTTGGCGCAGGCCGTCGAGCGCATCGCTGCGGAAGACGAGGTGTTCTTCTCCGAGCGTTTCGTTTTGCCCCGGCCGTTGATGCGGGCGATTACCTCATCCGATCCCATCGTGCTCTTGATTGACGAAATCGACAAAGCTGACGCGGAATTTGAAGCATTTCTGTTGGAGCTACTATCTGATTTTCAGGTGACTGTGCCTGAGATCGGCACCTTCAAGGCGAAGCAGATTCCGTTAGTGGTGCTTACCTCAAACAATGCGCGCGAGATGTCCGACGCGCTCAAGCGCAGATGCCTTCATCTTTACATCGACTTCCCGAACAAGGAGCAGGAACTGGCAATCATCAAGTTGAAGGTGCCGGAAGCCGCCGACCAACTTAGCCAGGAAGTTATTAACGTTGTTCAGTCGTTGCGCAAGCTCGATTTGAAGAAAACTCCCGGTATCAGCGAGACGCTTGATTGGGTTAAGGCTCTGACCCTCCTCAATGTTCAGAGCCTCGACAACGCGCTGGTCGACGAGACGCTTGACACCATCGTCAAGTATGAGGGTGATGTCCGCAAAGCCCAGGAAGAATTGAAAGAATACATGCGGCGCGTGCGCGCCCGCCGGGGCGGCACTGAAACCGGAGCCGCTCCAGCGTCAACGTCCCGCTCTGATAAAGACATGCTCAATTAGAACGGTCTTTCCAGGCGGTCTCTACACTGCCCGGACCTGGCATGGCAGCAGCCGCACCGCGCCCCCGCGGGCGGCATCAATGGCGGTAAGTTTATGGATGACAAGCTGGTCGAATTCGCCAACCTATTGCGGCAGAACGGCGTCCGAGTCTCGATGGCCGAGACCCTTGATGCAGTCAAGGCCTCGGATGTGACTGGGCTAGCAGAACGCGATTTGTTCCGGTCTGCCTTGCGGACCACGATGATCAAGCGGGCCAGCGAGTTGCCGGTCTTTGAAGAACTGTTCGACGTCTACTTCACCGGCTTGGGCGAGATTATTAAGGGTGCCAGCAAGGCGGTACAGGACGCGCTTTCGATGTCTGATGAGGAGTTCCAGAACTTTCTCGATCAGATGGATAAGCTGCTCAAGGAGCATGGCGACGAACTGTCAGACTTGGCGAAGCAGTTACTGCAAAATCGCGATGGCCAGCTTGAACAGATGATGCGCGCGGCGGCTCGCGCAATCAGGATGCAGGGTATTCAGCGCACTATTGAAGAGAATTACTTTGCGCGCGCTCTGGCGCGTGCGCTTGGCTTCGATAAGCTCGAACAGGAAATCAAGGAGCTGCGAGAACAACTCTCCAAGCTCGATTTAGGCTCGGCCTTGCGCGCCAAAATGGAGGAGTATCTCGATCGGCGGCTCAAGATGCTCGACGATATCATCCGTAAGTACGTGCGGCAGGAACGCGAGAAGCGCGACCTGAAGTCACGCGAGGAAGCGCGGATGAATCAGCTCGCGGACAAAAGCTTCTATTATTTGAGCGATGAAGAGTTGGAGAAGATGCGGGAGGCGGTAACCCGGCTGGCCCAGCGGCTCAAGAACATCATTGCCGTCCGCCGCAAGCGCATGAAGAAGGGCCGCTTCGACATCAAGCGCACACTGCGTCAAAATTTGAAGTACGGGGGAGTCCCGTTTCACCTGAAATTCGACAAGCGCAAGCGCGAGAAACCGCAAATTTTGATTATGTGCGATGTCTCCGACTCAGTGCGCAATGCCTCGCGGTTCATGTTGCAGTTTGTGTACTCGTTGCAGGATTTGTATTCACGGGTGCGCAGTTTCGTGTTCGTCTCCGAGATCGGCGAAGTAACCGAGCATTTTCGCACTCACGATGTCAAACATGCGCTGGACGTTGCGCTTAAGGGTGATATCATCAACGTATACGCGCATTCCGATTTCGGGCGGTCATTTCGTAACTTTGTGTCCGACCACCTCGGCGCAGTCAACAAACGGACCACGGTTATCGTTCTCGGCGACGCGCGAAACAACTACAATCTGCCACACGATTGGGCGCTGCGCGAGATTGGCCAGCGCGCTCGTCGTATAATTTGGCTCAACCCGGAGAGCCGCAACACGTGGGGATTTGGCGACAGCGAGATGGAGCGCTACGCGGTTCATTGCGACCTGGTGGAGGAGTGCCGCAACCTCAATCAACTCTATCGGGTCATCGATCAGTTAGTGCCGCGCTGAGATGGCTGATTAGCGTGCCTTTTAAGGCCGTCAAGTTGACGCTGGCTGCCGTTTCGTCCAAGATACAAAAGAGGACAGAGAGCGTTTCCGCGATGCTTGGCGGCGCGCAAAGGTTAGCCTACAAGAGAAGCTTTATGGCGGGTCCCAAGGAAGATTTTATCCTGATGATGGTCGGAGGACTCACGCTCGACCCGACCACCAAGATGCCGATCGTAGTGCTCAAGGATCCGGACAACAAACTTAACTTGCCCATCTGGATCGGTCCTTTGGAAGCTGCCTCGATGGCGACGGAATTGGAGGGAATTCGGCCGGCACGGCCGATGACCCACGACCTGATGCGTAATCTGTTGGGCGACCTCGGGGCTACTGTGGAAGCCGTCGAGATTACCGAATTACGTGAGAACACCTATTACGCCCGCATCGAAGTGAGAACCCGCGAAGGTGCGGCGGTCCAGATCGACTCACGGCCAAGCGACGCAATATCCATCGCGCTGCGTACCAAATCACCGATCTATGTAGCCAAGGCGGTGCTTGAAAGTTCGAGTGAACTGCGCGAGTCCGCCGAGCAAGCAGTGAGTGCAGCGGATCAGAACCTCGCGGGAGTGTCACGAGATAAATGGTCTGAAATCCTGGAGAAGATGTCGCCGGAGGATTTCAAGTACAAGATGTAACTCGCGGCGAGCACCTGTCGTCGCTCGCATAATCTGAAGCCAGCCTTCTCGCGGCCGGAACTTAGCCGTTTATGGCGGTCCCCTCGTACAGAAAGGTTTCGCGCAAAACGCTTCGGCAGCCTGACGAATTTGTCACAACCGTCGATTGGCTCGGCGAATGGGTCGCGCGCAACCTCGGTCGTGTCATTATCGCCGCAGCAGTCTCGTTCGTTGTAATCGCCATAATCTTGGCTTTTTCTCTGTACTCACAGCACCGGCAACGCATCGCATCTGAGCAGTTCTACCGTGCAATCAATTCGCTAAGCGATAAAGACTACCGAGCCGCGGAAAAGGGCTTCAGCAAGTTAGCTCGACACAAGGCCGGCAGCAGACTTGGCCGCCTTGCTGAGTTCTACTTGGCGAACACGTATCTGGCCCAGAACCAGCCCGCTAAAGCAAGTGACACCATTCGGAATTATCTCGCCGAAGGCCCCAACGGTATGTTCAGGCAAATGGCGCTGGTGCAACTCGGGGTAGCGAGCGAGGATCTCGGTAACTACCAGGCCGCCCACGCGGCGTACCTCAATGCCTCTCAGTTGAACGGCCCTCAAAAGGCGCGTGCCCAGATTGCCGCCGCCCGGACGCTGGCTCAAATGGGAGATCAGCGGGCAGCGATCGCCGCTTACCGCGAGTTCTTGCGTGCGAACCCGTTCGCCGAGCAGCGACCCGAAGTTATCGAAGCGCTCTCGCTGTTGGGCGCCTCTGCAGAGCCCCCCGCAATCGAGAATGGCTCACCAGTTGTGAAGGGCGCCCCCAACACCGGCGCTCACCCTTGATCCGGGCGCCTTCTTCGTCAGCCGCACCGAAGGACTCTGCCCCAAATTCGCTCCGGCAAACCTGTGCGGCGGTATCTGGCGGATCAATCTGACACATCGCCGGGGAGCTCAGAGCCGGGCGAGAGCACTGGGGCGATGGGTGGCGCACCAATTCGTCGTGAGCTTCCCTCCGCAATCCAAAGCTGGGGATAATGAAGCATTAGCCGGTCAGGCGAATTGACTGTCTGTAATTTGTTGATTTCGATTCGAGAGGTGAACTGATGCGATGTTCGAAGTGTGGAAGCGACAACCCGGAGCAACGGACATATTGTGATGATTGCGCGTCGCTGCTGGGACAGCAACAGCTCGTAATAACGCCGCAGCTTCAGCAAGCGATGGAGGTCCTTAAACTTTCATTGCCCGAACTCACCGCGGTGGTAAAGAAGAACCTCGCGCCGGGCGGCGGAAAAAAGGACGGCTGATGCCGCTTGGCTATAACGCCTACTGGAAGAGGAAAACGGTCCTCATCGGGTAGCGGGTTCGTGCTAGTGCAGTGCGGCGGGTCTCAAACCGTTACTTCTTCACAGGTGATGAGGTCGCGATGGACGATCAGCCTCGGTACTCAGACTGCTTCGAGCGCGGCCTGCAGGCGGTTATCGGCGGTTATCATTTCAAGGCTATCAAGTTTTCTCTTACCAACACCAAAGTGGCGAGACGAAGTGCATCAAGCGTTCGCAATGATTTCATAGGGGCCAAGGTCCGGGCTCGTTCTGCTCTCGGAATCGCCCACAACACTGCCGATCGAAATAAGAACAGGCGTGCACGCGCGTTTCACCGATCGCTCCGGACTTCGTCCAGAACGGCCATTGCGGAACCTGCGGCAAGGCCTAAACCGGTTGCCTTCCACCTCCAGCGTCGCTTTAGCACTGGTCGGGCGGGTTACTTCTCCGCGTTCGGCTAACGAATCTAAGATTCCATCGAGTGAATCTGCCATGGTCGGCTGTTTGCGAGTCGGTCGCAGCTCGGCGACCACCTCGTCGCGGTCAGTAACGAGCACGGTCTCATCGCCTCGCACGAGACGCAGGTACTCAGAGAGCCTCGCTTTCAGTTCCTTGACGCCGACCGGCGTCATCTCTTCGCTAGTAGTTACCGGTGGTCACAGGTTCAACCGGAGAGAGATGGACATCGGCAGACGCCATCTGGGGGTCATCGCAGCAAGCCCTCACGGATGCTGACCTAAGCTGACAGGGAACCTCGGTGTGCAGGATCCGGGCTGAGACATCGTCCTAGCGCGATGCGTGATGCGATTGGAGCTGTGACGCAATAACGAAATCGAAAACATTGCTGGTTGGCAAACCGACCACCGGCACTCCGTTGATCAGGAACGTAGGTGTCGACATCACGTGCACCGCGGTCCCGTCTTTTTTGTCCTGGTCGACGCGTGTCTCGGCGCTTGTGCCGAGAATGCACGCGTTAAGGGCCTTGGGGTCGATGCCCAGGGGATTGGCATAGCCGTAGATATGATCACGCAGATTTTGCGGGGTGATTTCGTTCTGGTCCCGGTAGAAATCGCCCGCCATGGTCCAGAACGCCTGCGGGTTCTGTTGTCTGACGCATTCGGCGGCAATCGCCGCTTGTTCTGCCCAGGTGTGGCCCTGCAAAGGAAACGCTTTCCAGATCAGTCGCACCTTGCCCTTATAGGTCGTGTTGACAAGCGTCTCAATTTCATTGAAGGCCTTCGCACAGTATGGGCACTCAAAATCGGCGAATTCTACTATCAGTACGGGAGCATCGGCGGAACCTAGGGTAGGGCGGTCGGCGAGATGCACCAACTTCATGTCGGTCCGCTCCCAAGGGTCGGAGACACTGAATGGCGCGAAGCGCTGCGCCAAAATCCCCTTGTCACCAGATGGACCGGTAAACAGTTCTACCTGGAACTTTTGTCCATCGCCGCCGTTAACTGTGATCGTTCGTTGAGTTACCCCCGGCAGCGGTGCCGATGATGGCGGCCCAAGCGACAAATCGGCCAGGTTGGGAACCAGCAATCGCTTTTGCAGAGCGGCCTTGAGCTGGGCGTCGCTGTCATTTGAGGACCGGACCGGTTGCGGAGAATCGGCGGCTAACGCCTCGGGCCCCGTCCAAGTTGTCCAAGTTGACATAATATCTCTTATGCGAACTTGAACGGCCGGGCCAGACCATTGCGCGACTCCGCTCCAGCTCCGTTTTCCAGTGCTCCTCAGAGCATTCACCGTTATGCTCAAGCCCAAAATCACTACAGATCCCAGCGCAACAGCTGTCCATTTCATAGCGGCCTATAATAGAGATGCTGCGCGCGGTCCGCCACTCGTCTAATGGCACTATGGCTTTTTTGGGTTCGGTTTGCCCGGGCTTGAAGATGAGTTGTTTTGTGAACGTGGCGCGGGTTTCGGCTTGCGGCCCAACTCGGTAAGCGAGCGCCGCACGCCAAAATGGCTAGGATCAAGCTCAAACCCCTTTTGCAAATAACTGATCGCACTAGCCGTGCGATTGGCCTGCATGCATACCCGGCCTAGGGCATGTAGCAACTCGACGGTTTCAGGTCCGCTTTCGCGTGCCAGTCTGAGCATCGCCAGCGCTTCCGCATAGCAACTCATATCGGCCAGCAACAGGCCGAGTCCCTGTCGCGCATCGCGGTTGAGCGGGTCCAATTCCAATGCTTGCCGATAAAGCGCGATGGCGTTGCGCCGCACGCCCTTGCGGCTGAGGTCGTCTGCCGCGGCGGCCAGCCGATTGGCTTCCTCGGCCAGCGCTCGCACTTCAACTTCCACTTCAATGCGCTGCGGGGTGAGCTCCGCGTGGACCACGCGTACTCGTGCACCGAGGTAATCACGCAGGCGGGAGATTATTTCGTCAGACCTTTCAGGAGAGGGGTCGAGAAAGATGGCGCCAAGCGAATCCCCGACATGGTCGTCGCGCAATAACACCATCCGCCGCCGGTATCGGACTCGTGTCAAGATACCCCACCCTGCCGCACTGAGCTGCTATGACCGGGACAAAAGTGAGAACGCCTCGAGTATTCCATAAGCGGCGGCTGCCATGGTTGGCGCGCAGAGATTGTATCGCGAACGGGATAGTCCGGCAGCTCAGCTGCTGTACGCGACGGTTCGACTGCGTTCGCGCTACCCATTGGCCTCAACATGACGACAGCCGTGTGCGAAACAGGCTCCGATAATTGAATTTTACACGCGCTCGTCGGGATCGAACAATTTGCGATATTCGTCGAGCGCGAACCGATCGGTCATGCCGGCAATGTAATCTGCAATGACACGCGCGAGGGTTTCGTGCTTGGTGTGTGCCAGAGCATGCTCAGGAATCTGCCGGGGTTCGGCCATATATGTTTCGAACAAGCTCGCCAACACCCTACCCGCCTTCTCGGTCATGCGGCTGACACGATAATGCCGATAGAGGCGGTCGCGCATGATTTGCCTTAATTCCTTTACTCGCTCGCTTACCTCGGCGCTAAAGGCGGCCAAAGGCCTGCCTGCCTGACGAACCTGTTCGACGCTCGAAATCCCGCCACTTGTAAGTTCGCGGTCAACGTTTGTGACGAGGTCGGTAACCATTCTATTAATCATATGCCTGACGGTCTGGTACCGAACTACTTTGTCACGATCCTCTGGATGCGCGCTAATTGCTGCCGAACGCGCTTCGCGATAGAGCTTCGAACCCTCCAGGTCAGTCTCGGAAAGCATCTGAGCCTCGACACCGTCATCGGCATCGTGGGCCAGGTAGGCGATCTCGTCGGCGAGATCTACAATTTGTGCTTCCAGACACGGGTATAGAGCCGGGTCGAATTCCTGCGCAGCGGAACGCCCCTTGAAGGCTGAATGTTTGATGATACCTTCACGAACCTCGTAGGTGAGATTCAGGCCGCGAAAATCCGGGTATCTCACTTCAATCCAATCGACGGTTCGCAGGCTCTGCGCGTTATGATCAAATCCACCATGCCCGCGCATCAGCTCATTTAGCATCTTCTCGCCGGCATGGCCGAAGGGTGGATGACCGAGGTCGTGCGCCAGCGCCACGGCCTCCGCGAGGTCGACATTAAGGCCGAGGATGCGAGCGACCGTACGCGTAATCTGGGCGGTTTCGAGGGTATGGGTCAGCCGCGTGCGATAGTAGTCGCCCTCGTGATTCACGAAAACCTGGGTCTTGTATTCCAGCCGGCGAAAAGCAGCCGAGTGAATTACACGGTCGCGATCGCGCTGAAAGGCCGTCCGCATTGGATGGGGTTTCTCAGCAAAGCACCTGCCATGGCTATCGAGTGAGCGCATCGCATAGGGCGCGAGCGTCTGCGTTTCAACCCGTTCCCAATCCTCTCTTAACCGCAACATCGGAGGAATCACTCCACCAGAGGGCCGCGCGGCCCGGTTCCGCGTTAATTCAAGTATTAAATTAGATTTATCGCCGGGACCGCCCACTATTATCTAGCATGCGGCAGAGACCCACCTGAAGCTCAACTTTAAGGCTGTTTCAACAGCGCGAGCGGCGATGTGGATAACGATCGGCCGCTATTCTTCTCCACGGTACTCGGAATATAATGCACCCCGGCGGTGGTGGCGGCAATGGTGGTAATTGGCGCAATCGGGCGTGCCTTGGCGGTCATAATGGCGGCGTTGCTAGTCGAAGGCTGTTTCAGCCGGCAGGCTTGGCCTCCGCCAGCGCCATCGCGACGCGCAGGCAGCCTGTCAGCGACCGGCATCGCCTCATGGTACGGACCCGGCTTCAACGGCCATCGCACTTCGAGCGGGTCGATTTACAATCAGGACGACCTGTCAGCCGCGTCGACACTCTTTCCGCTTGGTACTGAATTAATGGTCACGAATCTCACCAATGGCCGTACGGTCGATGTGGTTGTAAACGACCACGGCCCATATGTTCATGGCCGGGATCTTGATCTCTCTCGCCATGCCGCCCTGGTTCTCGGTATGGTCCAGCCGGGCACAGCCCGTGTGCGGATGGACGTGCTAAGTACGCTGCCGGGAGGGCCGGCGTTGGGTCTGCGTTATCTCGTCCAGGTCGGCTCCTTCGCTGACGAAGGTAATGCTCGGAGGCTTCAGCAGCAGCTCGGCCGCTACTATCATGATGTCCGCGTAAGTGCAGCTACGTGGGAAGATAATCGTTACTATCGGGTCTGGATGGGAACGTTTGCAGACCGCGTCAGTGCCGAGCGTCGGGCGTTAACGGCTACGCGCATCGGCTTGCATCCCGTGATTATCGCCGAATAGGCGGCGCCGCCTCGATTCTGACGACAAGCGTTGGTTCAGGGATCAACCGTTGCCCCGCCAGGAATCAAAATCGCGTGGTTAAAAGAGCCGCAGGTTGCACGCGGGTTTGCAGGTCATTCGCAAAAGTCTTAGTCGCTGCGCTGAGCCTGACCGGCTGCGGGTATCCCCTGATCCACCGCGGTCAAATCAATCGCGGACAAGTGATCTCAATCCAAGGGAAGGTCGCCCGCCTGCGTGAACTTGACTTCACGCGACAGGTGCCGGTGACAGTCAATACTCCCGACCAGGCGCAGAGGTCGATCTTAGCGCAAATCAAGCGTGATCATAGCGATGAAGACTTACGAATCGGTGGCCAAAGTGGCGTAATGACTGGGCTGTATCCGCCAAATATCGATTTGAAGCGCCAGACTGTCGACCTTCTGAGAGATGAAGTAATCGCCTTCTACAATCCGGATACCAAGCAATTGGTAATGGTCCAGCAGCACCAGCATGACGGAGCCTCTGTTGCTAGCGGAATGGGGCCAGGTATAGAGGAGATGGTGCTTGCCCACGAACTCACTCATGCGCTCCAGGACCAGCATTTTGCCATCGAACAAATGCTGAGGCGGGTGAAGGATAACGATGATCAGACGCTGGCGCTCAAATGCGTGGCAGAAGGTGACGCAACCCTCGCGGGTTTCGCTTACCTGGCCGGCGGTCTACAGCCTGCCAATCTCAAAGCATTGATCAACCGGCTGGATACCTTGCCGGCAAAGTCCCTGGTCCACGAGCATAACGTGCCGTTGGCGGTTTCGGCGCCCATGATGTTCGAATATTCCGGTGGATCACGCTTTGTCGGGGAGGCCTGGCAGCGCGGCGGCTGGGAAGGGGTCGATCAGCTTTATCGCAATCCCCCGCGTTCCAGCCAGCAAATCATGCAGCCCGATCTCTACTTCAACCACCCTACCCTGCCATTACGCATTCAGTTGGCCGGATACCAGCACCTGCTGAGCGGATGGAAGCAGGTGGACGACGATACCTACGGGGAATTGCTACTCAAACTCATCTTTGAGCGCAATCTGCCTCCGAGTTCTCGAGCCTTCGACATTCTGCCGCGATGGGCCGATGACCGGTTGATTACACTGGAGAAGGGTAACGAGTTGACGCTGCTCTGGGTCATCGCATTTCATGATCAAGCAGCGGCTCATGAGTTCGCCCGCACCTATTCACGAATACTAGACCATCTAGGCCGCGGGTCGAATCCGCATGGCGTCGACGCACGAGCCGCCGCTGTATTCATCGCGATTGGTCCCGGAGCCCGCGAATTTGGCCCACTAAGGGATGCCGTCTGGCAGGCGAGCAGGATTATGCCGGCGCTGTCTGAAAGCAGCACTGCAGGGAGTGCGGCAATCGCCCGCAGAGGCTGAACGCGGAGTCGTTATTAGCGTGTGAGCGTGTTGACCTGTGCCGCAATTAAGGCGCGGGTTTCATCGGATTGGGTGATGCGCCCAACTTCGCGTACTTCTTCACTGTCCTGAGTTAACACCCGCGTGACAGCCTCTGCCTGGATTCGCTGCTTTGTATGAGCGTATGCGAGCCGCCCGTTAGCTCCCAGGCGTTTGGCGATTTCGATGCAGCGAGCCTCCAGCCGTCCCGGTTCGACGATCTCATCCACAATCCCCATCTCCAGGGCGCGCGGGCCATCGAACAGTCCTGCTTCGAGCATTGCCCATCGAAGTTGCTGGTTATTAAGCGCCAGCCGGGCGATCTCAAATGCGCCGCGTGGAAATGCAAGCCCGAGCGCGACTTCGTTAAGCCCGAAACGCTGGCTGCCCTCGAGAGTGACCCGAAAATCACATGCAAGCGCGATGATCACTCCCCCGGCAATGGCGTGGCCATCCACCATAGCGACCGTTGGCTTGGGCAGCGTCCATAGCAAGAACAACCCATCGTCGCGAGACCCAGCCAGATTACCGACGCGATTGGCGCCACTGGCGGCCTCTTTCAGATCGAGCCCGCCGGAGAAAAACCTTCCGTTGCCCTGAACGATTACCGCCCGCACATTTTCATCATCACGCGCGGCCTTACATTGCGCGGCCAATGCACTGAGAAATTCGGCATTGATCGCATTCGCCGGCGGTCGATTGAGCATTAATGTACGTACTCCGTCTCCAACGTCGCATGACTCAACTAGCATTGCGGGTCTCCGTAAGCTTGCCAAAAGGAACTAACAAAATCGATGCGACCGGCTTAGAGCCGGCGCAGTACAGCCAACCAACGTCCGTAGCATTGCGCGATCGGCCGGGTAAACGAAAGGTCGGCATAAGCTGCGATCATTTCGAACTTCCGGGATGCTCGTGCGAACAAATCCATCAGGGGCGGAGTAATATAACGTACAGGGATTACATCGCGCGTGATGACTGAGCGATCAGCGAAATGAATGGTACATTCAAGCTCGTAAATTGAATGCATCGCTTCATGCCATTCTATTGGGCGGTGATACTCACGGATGTCTACGCGTACATCCCCAGCCTGCGCGGTCCGCTCGCGCCAGAGTGTTCGCGCATTAATCAGTTCAATATCTCCCTGATAATCGATATCAATACAGTAGATCCCGCCGCGCATCAGCAGTGCTGCGACCGATTCGAGATGTGTCAGTATGTCACGATTGCGGGTCATTATCGGGAACGTCTCGGACATGAAAAACGCCGCATCGAAGCGTTTCTCCGGAAGCCGGAACTGCTCGATTCGTCTTCGATAAAAGCGCAGGCGCTCGATGCCGGCGGCCGCGGCGCGACCGGCCGCGATCATGGTCGGTGATCGATCGATGCCGGCGACGTGGGTTCCGTCGCGAGCGAGAATCTGGCCATGGGGGGAATCACCGCAGGCGATATCGAGAACACGCCGGACCGGCCGTTTCAAATGACGGCGCCATAATTGTTTGAGGAAACTAACCTCGCGTTCGATGTCCCCGGGCGCCTCCATGTGGACGCGCCGGAAGATTTGAGGAAATTGATAGATGCTCTCTTCCATTTCGAAAAAAGTTTAGCCATTCAGATCTTGAAGACTAGGACTAAAGGTGGCCCGCCGGCGGTCAATCGCTCACGAGTAACTCTCACCGGGTGACGCTTGCAATCCGGCGCATGTTCGTCCCAGTGTGACGCCAGCTTCTACCCCCAACAGGAGAACCACTTTGGACTTTAATGTTCCCGCTGAGATCCAGGTCTACCTGGCGGAATTGGACGAATTCATCGAGCGAGAGATAAAGCCCCTGGAACGCGAAAACGACAACATTCGCTTCTTTGACCACCGGCGAGAATGGGCCCGCACCGATTTCGAGCGCGGCGGGTTGCCGCGTCACGAATGGGAGACACTGCTGGGGGAAATGCGCCGGCGTGCTGATCGAGCGGGCCACTACCGCTATGCATTGCCCAAAGAGTACGGCGGCAAGGATGGTTCCAATCTGGCCATGGCCATCATCCGGGAGCATCTGGCGGCCAAGGGTCTGGGTTTGCACAATGATTTACAGAACGAGAGTTCGATCGTGGGTAATCTTCCGACTGTCCTCATGTTTCGGGACTTCGGTACACTCGAGCAGAAGGACAAGTTCATCCCTGGAATTCTCGACGGTTCGATTAATGTCGCCTTTGGCTTGACCGAGCCCAACCACGGCTCAGACGCGACCTGGATGGAAACCCGGGCAAACCGCGACGGTGACGGTTGGCGGATTAATGGTGCGAAAATCTGGAACACCGGCCTGCATATAGCGACGCATGATTTTGTCTTTGCCCGCACCAGCGGCCGCGACGGCGGTGCCCGGGGCATATCCTGCTTTATCGTTCCGACCGGCAGCGACGGGTTCCACATCGAGGAGTACCTCTGGACGTTCAATATGCCCACCGATCATCCGCGAGTTTCACTGACTGATGTGTATGTTCCAGGAGACGCGATCCTGGGCGATCCCGAGGACGGACTCGCCGTTGCCCAGCATTTCGTTCATGAGAACCGGATTCGGCAGGCCGCATCCTCGCTCGGCGCCGCACAATACTGCATCAATGAGAGCGTAGCGTATGCCAAAGAGCGCAAGCCGTTCGGGCGCCCCCTGGCCTTGAACCAGGCGATTCAATGGCCGCTGGTCGAGTTGCAGACCGAAGCCGCGATGATCCGGGCCCTGATCTATAAGACCGCCTGGGAGATGGATCAGATGTCTAAAACGGAGGTAGCACGTCGGCTGTCGGATAAGGTGGCGATGTGCAATTATCGCGCGAACCGGCTGGTGTGTGATGCCGCTGACCGTGCGATGCAGGTACATGGCGGTATCGGCTATTCGCGGCACAAGCCGTTCGAGCACATTTATCGCCATCATCGCCGCTACCGCATTACAGAAGGTGCCGAAGAAATACAGATGCGCCGGGTCGCCCAGATAATGTTCGACTTCGGCAGCCGCGCCTAGAATCAGACTTGAGCTGTGCTGTTCGTCCAAAGAGCTTGAAGCGCTTGTCTAACATCGGCTGTATGAACGGTGACGAATTCCTGAAGCGCCTCCAGGCCGCCGTCGTGCGCCACATCGGTGAACCCGGCACAATCAGTCGCGTCGAGCGCCTGACGGGTGGCGCCAATCGCACGACTATTTCCTTCGATGCTGATGTGCGAGGGCAGCCGCTTCAATTGGTAATGCAAATCGGCACCGACGTTGGTGACCCTGTTGCAGGTATAACGCCCGAAGTAGATACCGTCGATCAGGCCCACCTGATGCTGGCCGCCCAGCGCGCTGGGGTGCCGGCGCCCAGGGTGTTGGCCATCATGCAACCGGCTGACATGGTCGGAAAAGGTTACATTGCCGAACGTGTAGCGGGAGAGACGCTGGGACCGCGAATCGTCCGCGATGAACGCTTCGCTGCACCCCGCAAGGTAATGGCGCGTCAATGCGGTGAGATTCTCGCCGCGATCCATAGGATCGAGCCTGCCGAGGTGCCATTTCTGATGAGTCAGAATGCGGCAGACCATGTGGCCGCCCACCGCCGCATAGTAGACCATTATGGCTTGCGATTGCCGGCGCTCGACCTGGCTTTGCGATGGGCGGAAGAAAATGTGCCGCACCAAGAGCGGCATACGGTGGTTCACGGCGATTTCCGTACCGGGAATCTGGTCACGGGGGACGAAGGAATCAGGTGTGTGCTGGATTGGGAACTCGCACAAACGGGTGACCCGATGCAGGACCTCGGCTGGCTTTGCATCAGGACCTGGCGTTTTGCCGGTACGCTGCCGGTGGGCGGCTTCGGAGAGCGCGAGGACTTGTATGCGGCCTATGAACGCGCCAGTGGTTACCCGGTGGACGCAAAGCACGTCAGATTTTGGGAAGCGTTCGGCAACGTCAAGTGGGCAGTCGATTGTTTACGGCTGGCAATGCGCGGAATTGAAGAAGGAAGCATCGAACGTTCTGCCATCGGCCGTCGTATCGAAGAGCCGTTATGGGATTTCTTTACTTTGATTGAAAGAAATGGCTAGTCAGTCCCACAAACCCTTATACACCGACATGGCTCTCTGTCATCTTGAGCGAAGTGGGCAGCGCGAACGAAGTCGCAAGATCTAGGACAGCTTCGCGCCAGCAGACCCGGTACCGATTCGCTTCTTAATGGTTGCAGGAACTGCATATGCCGCGAAGCATACCTGATGCATCGACGCTACTCAGCGCAGCGATCATATATCTTGAGCAGGATTTAATGCCTACTCTGTCAGGCTATCATCGCTTCCAAACCAGAGTGACCATCAACGTATTGAACATAGTTCGACGCGAATTGGAGCTTCGGGCCGCCCACGAATCGGCCGAATGCGATCGCCTCACGGCCCTGGTCGGCGATGATGGCCCAATTGAGTCACTCAACGATGCGCTCTGCGAAATGATTCGCAGCGCGGGAATCGACTCGCACGATCCCAATCTCTGGGACCATATCAGACAATCACTGGCGGAAAACCTCGCAATTAACAATCCGAAATGGACGGCCGGCTGAAGCCTTGGGCATTGTGTCTGGCGGTAGTCTGGAGCTCCCGATTCTCTCAGTGAGAAGATTCCGTGATGATCTTCGTTGTTGACTAGGACGCTTTGCGGGCAACAGGCTCGCCGTCGAGCAGGCTGTCGGGCGGAGTGACGATGATGGTTTCGCCGCCGGCGAGACCACTCCTAACCTCTAAACCGCTCTCTAGCTCGCGGCCGGTCATTATCGGGACACGCCGAGCCAGGCCGTCGCGAATTATCCAGACAAAGGTACCAGGCCCGTTCCTTATTGCGGTGTTCTTCGGTATGACGATTATCGGCTGTTGCGGCGAGCCGGCCGCAGCAGCCATGAACGTAATCTTGGCGCTCATCTCAGGCCGCACTATCGCCAGGTTCGGCTTGAGTATTTTTACTTCAATTTTGAGAGTTCCCTTCTGCCGGTCGGCTTCCGGGTAGATCTTGACGACCCGTGCATCGAAGTTTCGATCCGGATAAGCATCGAGCACGACCGTTGCGGGCATCCCCATGACAACCTTTGCTATATCGTTTTCGCTGATATCCGCCTCCACTCGCATATCGTCCGTGTCGGCAAGCTGGACAATATCGGTGCTGCCGCCACCCGGCTCAATATCGCCGCCGTAATTAATCGTGTCGCCCTGTTCGCGATATTTTTTGAGAACGACACCGTTGATTGGCGAAATTATCTTGCACTGGCTGACATTGAAGCGGGCATAGGCAATTTCTGCTGCGGCACGATTTAGATTCGCGCGGGCGACGGATGACGCATTCTCGGCAACGTCGAGCTGATCTTGTGAGATTACATGCTGACGAAAAAGCTCTCGCTGCCGCAGCACTTTTGCTTCCGCCAACTCCAGGTTGGCGGCCGCCAGCTGGCGATCAGCAAAGGATTGCCGAAGCTGAGCCTGGTAATCGCGGTCGTCAATACGGGCAAGCAAATCGCCCTTTTTGACATGTCTACCTTCTTCGATCGGCTCTTCAATTATCTGGCCAAGGATCTTGGTGCCAACCGTGATGTACTTATCACGGGTCACCACGTAGCCGGAGCCGGTGAGCAGTGGCCGGGGTTGCTCGGCTGCAATCAGCATCGCGGTTGAGGTCTCTACTTCGAGCGGACGTCCCAGCGTGTGCAGGTAGATTTCGTACCCTGCAAATGCAAGTGCGCCCGCTACGGCAGCCACTATCATGTAAGGAATTAGCGAACGCGAAGGTTGATCTTTGCGGACGATGCGCAGCGATTCCAATTCGCGAATATTCGGCCCGCGTGGCGATTCAGAGGCCATGGCTAGACGTGTCGAAGAGCGTCGACCACGGTCAAACGCATCGCCTGACGAGCGGGCAGCCATCCGCCCAGCAAACCCATCAACGCGGCAAAGAGCAATGCTTCGACGATAATCATGGGGCTCACGCGAAAGCTGAAGGACAACGTAGAAAAGGTGAGGAAGTTCAGGAAAGTCGTCGAAAAACCGTTCATCGGCAAGGCAAGCAACACCCCGACCACTCCGGCGCCGGCCGCCAGCACTATCGATTCCGTCAGGAAGGAGAACATCACGGAGCCCGGACGGAAGCCAAGTGCGCGCAGTGTCGCTATCTCCACTGTCCGAGCCGAGACTGCGGCGTACATGGTATTCATGGCGCCGAAAACCGCACCTACACCCATGATCACCGCAACCAGCAAAACCAGTCTGCGCAACTGATTGGCGACCGTGGCCTCGTCACTGTAATAGTCAGACTCGCTCTGAGCTTCGAGATTGATGCGGGGATCATCCGCGATACGCTGAATAAGCGCTTTCGCGTCCACACCTGGCGTCAGCTTGATACGAGCAGAGCCATAATAGGCTCCCCGCTGGGCTTCGTCTTGAACGTGATGAATATCGCCCCAGATTTCAGACTCGAATGAACTCCCGTCGGCTTCGAATACGCCCACCACACGCCAGCTACCGCGTCCGAAGTGCAGAGTCGCGCCGGGCGCGCAATTCGCATATCGGCCGGCAACACCTTTACCAACTATTACTTCATTCAGGCCGGTGCGAAACATCCGCCCCGCAATAAGGTGGACTTGATCATGTACCTCAAGTGCCACCGGTAGGACGCCGCGAAAGACTACATAGTCACTGCCGCCGCCGGCGCGCTCCAGTGCAGTTTGCACTGGCAATTCCGGAGATACTAGAGGATTGCCCGCGGTGTCGTGCTGAATTCCCGGCAGAAACCTGAGTGCATCGAATTGATCAAGGGTTATCAGCGAGTAGGTTTCCGTGGTCGCCCCACGGCGCACCACGACCATATTATTGGGAGCGCCGGTATCCGTGATCGTGGCTCCGATCCCCGTGACCATCGCCATCACGATGACGAACACGGCGACCACTAGCGCGATACCGCCCGCGGTCATAGCGGTTGATATGCGGCGGACCAACAGGCTGCGAACATTGTATTTCAACGGGATGGCCATCAACTGACCAGCCTGAGGGCATCGACTATATTCTTCTGCACGGCGGCGTATGCGGGCACCAGCGCGCTCACAATCCCCAGCAGTCCCGCGATCAACATAGTCTCGCCGACTATCTGAGGAGAAACATGAATGTTCGATAAGGGACCCAGTGCGTTATTGCCGATAGTAAACAGCTTGAAAGTCAGATACGCCGCGCCGCATCCCAGTGCGCCGCCCATCAGCGCCATCGATACGGATTCCGCCATGATCATCAACAAGATTGCGCGTGATTGGAAACCCAACGCTCGCATCACGGCAATTTCTGTGCGGCGTTCGCGAATTGACATTGCCGCGGTGTTGGCTGCGACCAGCCCTATAGTAAGTACGACAATAAGACCGAGCACTTCGGCGACCTGAAAGAAAAGCCGGTAGTTGTTCAGGAACGAGCCGTAAAATGCCGCCTCGGACTCGGTCAGAGTCTCTGCGGAGGAGTTTGCGAATCGGGCGTCGAGCGCCTTAATAACCCTGGGCACCGACGAGCTCTGGTCCACTCTTACCCAATAGTTATCGACAAAGCCGGGTTCTCGGGCTGCTTGCTCAAGGTAGTCGCGCCGGAACAGCAGGAAACTGGGCGGCGCCTTGCTGCTCAGCACTCCCACGATGTTCAGTGACAGATTGAATTGGTAAATGGTACCGCGCAGCATTATCTGCTGGCCAACGTGCCATTTGAATCGCTTCATGGTCGCTGGTCCCACCAGGCAGGCGGTGCGCAGTTCTTTGAATTGCTCCACTGCTTCTTTCGACATTCCCCAGTCTGGCCACATCAGCTCAATCTGCTCCGGGTCGACCGCCAGGTTCGGAAACTGGTCCTTAACGTCATGATAAACACCGCCAAACCAGCTCTCCGGCTCGACCGCAACCACGTGCGGCGTGCCCGCAATCGCACGCTTGTAGGCCTGCGGCAGCGCGTACGCCAGGCCCGCTTTGTGATGACAAGCGACGCGCAGCGACGAAGCGCTGTCGGCCAGGATCTGATTGGCGACCACCGGCACGCTCGCCAATGCGCAGAAGATGAACAATGAGACGGTAATCGAGAGCACGGTCAGGATCGAACGTCGCTGGCTCCTGCGCAAATTCTTAAGGATGAGAACGAACCACTTCATTGAAGCGCAAGGTGATGCGGTTTAATTGCTGTTAGCCGCTACCGCTCCCGGTGTCCGGCCTGATTCAACTCCCACCAGCAGCCCCTTGTCGAGCCTGAAAATCGTGTCGACATATCGCTCAGCGCGCGCATCGTGGGTGACCATTACGATGGTCTTGTTGAAGCGCCGGTTCAATTCAGTAAGGAGCGTCAAAATGTCATCGGCCGATTGCGCATCGAGATCGCCGGTCGGCTCGTCGGCGACGAGGATGGTTGGATCTGTGACAATTGCGCGGGCGATCGCCACGCGCTGCTCCTGCCCGCCCGAGAGCTGACGTGGATAATGGTTCATACGATCGGCCAATCCGACGGCATTGAGGGCGGTTTCCACATGCGTGCGTCGCTCAGCCTTGCGCAACGAGGTGAGCAGGAGCGGCAATTCGACGTTTTCGAACGCGGTGAGGACAGGAATCAGGTTGTAAAACTGGAAAACCAGCCCGATATGCCGCGCGCGCCAGCCCGCCAGTTGACCCTCTTTCATGCCGGTGATTTCTTCGCCACCCACAGCTACGCGCCCGCGCGTCGGATGGTCGATGCCTGCAATCAGATTCAGCATCGTCGTTTTCCCCGAACCGGAGGGGCCCATAATACCGACGAAGCGGCCTTCGACCACCTTGATGGTAACGTCGTCCAGCGCGCGAATCTCGAACTCCTCGCGTTTGTATATCCGAGTTACGTGCTCTAGTTCGACAGCATTCCGATCATCCATCTAGGAACATCGCTCCCCCAATGATTTATCGCGCTGCCCACCAGCTCATTAGACGTTCATCAAACGATTTTGCGGAACGCTGCTGCCGGCGGAATTCTTAACACTTCAAGGATCGGGACTAGACCACTCAAAAGACTGACCATCATTGCAGTGGCCAAAGCCGCCAAGGTTTGCGACCGCGTGACCCATAGTGCGCCATTGCCGTTGAGCGCTGCACCGAGTGTCAACCCATCTGAACAAAGCCGCCAGGCGCAGAGCGCGCCGGCCAAACCACCGATCAATCCGATTGCCGCACATTCACCGAAAAGTAATTGTGCGGTAATGCCGCGGCTGAACCCCAAGGCTCGGATGATTGCCACCTGCCCGCTCTGCTCCCGCACTGTCATCGCAGCAGAATTGGCAGCTATCAGGAGCACCGTGAGGATTACGATGATGCCGAGCGCCACGACAATCGTCCTGATATTACCCACGGCCGATAAGTTAGCGGCCAGGGCGTCACTCTCCGTAACCGTGCGGGTCTGGTAGTCGGAATTATTGAAATGGTCGTCAATCTGCCGGGCAAGCCCGCTCAACCGCTCTGCACTGTCTGTACGTACCACCAGCGACCATGCGCCATCATTGTCCGGATAACCCGCACTCTTTTCGGCCTCCATCAGGTAGGCGCGCCGGATTACGAATGCATTGGGATAGTGCTTCGATTTGATAGTACCGAGGATCACGAAATTGAGATTGAGATGGGCCGCATCGTTCCCATGGAGCGTTATGAACTGACCGATCTTCCAGCCTTCCTTCTTCATCAATACCGTACCAACAAAAGCTGCACGGCGGTCTTTCAGCGCTGCGGCGCGTAATGTGCCGGTCGGATCGTAATCCGGAAACACATCGGGTTCTTCAGGTCCGACCGCAAACACCTGAATCGTTTCGCTTACGTCACGATAGTTGGCGAACCAGCCAGTCATCGCGACGCAAGCGACCACACCCGGCATTTTGCGAATCTCGGTGCAGTACCGTGCTGGAAGGTCCTCCCATGGGGCCGTCTTGTTATTCACCACCAGGCGCAGACCGGTGCCCGCATCGGTGACTAAACGATCCATCGATGCGGGCACTGAGATCAGAATAGTAAAGATGAATGTTGCAAGCGCGATCGTCAGTGCTGTCAGGATTGTCCGGCGCAGATTGCGGCGCATATTGCGCTCGACCAACTTAAGGACCTTCAGCATGCGGCCGCCCCGAGTTCATACGGCATGGAGCGCTTCGATTACACTTATGCGGGTGGCGCGCCATGCTGGCAGGATACCGCCTGCAGCGCCTATTGCGATTGCGGCCAGCAGTCCCGAAATAAAGGCCGAAGTGGTGATCCGGAAAGCAAAAATGAATGCTCCGACGTTCATCAGCTGACTGCGCAAGCCAATCAGATAAGCGGCTGTCAGCCCGAGTATTTCGCCCAGAACCCCACCGGCAAGGCCCAACAACATACTCTCGGTTAGAAAGCTGATCAGGACATCGAAGCGACCGAATCCAAGGGACCGTAACACGCCGATCTCTCCGGTCCTTCTCGCGACTGCGGAGTACATCGTGTTCATCGCTCCGAATACAGTGCCAATCGCAAGCAGCATTGCAACCGCCAAACCGAGCATCCGCAATTGGTCCACAAACCTGGTCTGCGTCACATAGAAATCAATTTCTGAGATCGCGTCGACTCGCAGCCGCGCATCGGTGGTCAATGATTTTGTGAAACTGGCAACGGAACCAGGACGCAATCTTACGTGAATGGTGGCGAACCCATTTGCGTAATGGACATCCTGCGCCAGGACGTCCAGATTGGTAATAACTTCCGATTCACGTGCACTATCGCCGTCTGAAAATGTACCTACAATTGCCCACCAGCGCCGCCCAAAGCGGAACCGGCTGCCGACCTGCAGATTTGGAAAGCGTGCCGCTAACTTGCGGCCGATTGCCAACTCAGCCGCACCCGGCACGGGCCATCGTCCCTGCTCGAGCTTCATCTCGCGGTGGACCTCGTAGGCGACTGGATAAATGCCGCGCAGGTACGAGAAGATCACTTGGGTATAAGCCTGCTCAGGCGCCGGGTTAAAGCCGGTTATGATCTCGGGCGAGATGAGCTGGCTTCCTTTCGAATTCTGGGCGATCTCGGGACGGGTTCGCAGGATCTCGTATTGCTCGCGAGTTATAAAACTGGCTGGCTCGCTGGTCGTGCCCCGGCTCAAGATTATCCAATCGCCATCGCCGGCGCTGCGCAGGACAGTGGTGCGCAAACCAGCCGTGAAGCCGGACAGAATAAAGAGGATCATGACCACCAGCGAGATTACCAGGGCGGTAGTCAGTGAGGTAACCCGCCGAACCAACAGGCTGCGAAGGTTGTACTTGACTGGAATCACGCCCCCTCCCCCGCATCGGCGGCGGCCGACGCGCCAATCAGTAACCGCGTGATTATATGAATTCAGCCCATATCACGCCAGTCCATAAAAATGTCCTGCTACTGGGAGCGGTGTTGGCAAACCCGGAATCGCGTCAAGACTACACCTCAAACAATTGGCTATTCGAGGCAGGTGGCGTCATGGCACAATGGTCAGGGGATCGTGATAAAGCCACCCTTCCAGGAGTCTAACGAATGAGTAAACCACTTGAGGGCATCAAGATAATCGAAATTGCGCAAGAGATTCAGGGCCCGTTTGCTTCGCTGTTTCTTAGCGACCTTGGTGCTGAAATCACCAAGGTTGAAAACCGGGAGACCGGGGACTTGAGCCGCTGGCTGACCGCCGAACTCATCGGCGGCCCCAAGGTCAAGAATGCCAAGGTTTCCCATTATTACATTGCGATGAACCGCGGTAAGCGCAGCATTACGCTCGACCTGAAAAAAAGCGCTGCCATAGACGTGGTTCGCCGCCTCGTCAAGACTCATGACGTGCTCCTGACGAATTATCGGCCAGGTGTACTCGACCGGCTCGGCCTCGGCTTCGAAGAATTGCGCCAAGTTAACCCACGGCTGATTTACGCCCAAGCGAGCTCATGGGGACCGAAGGGCCCGTGGACGATGCGCCCGAGCCGCGACACTCTCGCCCAAGCCGCCAGCGGTCTCATGTCAAAAACCGGCATGCCTGGTGATCCTCCGCTTGCCGCCGGGGCTGCGGTGGCCGACCAGGCCGGCGCATTAACCCTGGCTGGCGGGGTGTTGGCGGCGTTGTACGCGCGCGAACGAACCGGCGAAGGACAGCGGGTCGACGCATCGATCTATGGCACTATGATCGCGATTCAGGGGTTTGAGTTGAACTATGCTTCGATGACCGGTGAGGAATCGGAACGCGCCGGTCGCGGCCATCCATTTCTGCACGGTGTCTGGGGCGCATTCCGCACCAGCGACGGCTACGTTTGCATTGCTGGAGTGGACGATCAGCGCTGGCCTCGCTTTTGCCAGATCATGGGTATCGAACATGTTCAGAACGATCCGGAGTGCGGTGACAACGCGACGCGTAATTTTCACGGAAATAGAATAGAAGCAATTCTCGACGGGATCTTTCCGAAAAAATCCACCGCCGAATGGTTGAAGGAATTGAACGAGGCCGACATTTTGGTTACGGAGGTCGCCTCCCATCAACAGGTATTGGCGAGCGAGCAGGCGCGCCTCAACGGCTACCTGATGAACCTCGACCATCCAATGGTCGGCCACATGACGGTGACCGGATGCCCGATTACGCTCAATGGCGAGACTACGCACGAAGCAAAACCGGTCGCCGAACATGGCCAGCATACCGAGGAGATTCTACTCGAAGCCGGCTACACCTGGGAGGAAATCGGTGCGCTCCGCGATGCGGAAGCAATCTGAATCAGCTATCCCGCAATAGAACCTCCGCGCGGGAATGCTGCCCAAAACTCGGAAACTCGCTCATTCGACCGGCTATGTCCGGGGTCAGGCTCTGGGCGCGCGAGCTCTTCGTTGAACGGAGGATTCACGGGCGTCATTCCCGCCTTTTCGCACGTGCTACTTGGGTGCTGGCAGGTCGAGCACGGGGCTTTTCGAGAAAAATCCGCGCGGGCGTAAATAGAACTCGTGCCACATGGTTGGTAAGACCGGCCAGTCTTCCGCAACCGGCGTATGATGGAATCCCACCGTATACCAAAGAACCAGATCTGTGTTCTCAAGAGAGCGGTTTTGCCTGGTCCAGGCCGGCAAGCCGTCACCTCCCCTGCTCTGATTAGGATAAACTCCGGCAGCCGCCTGTTGTCGGGTATATGGCGTTACCCATAGCTGGTAATCAGCGAACCCGGCCCGCATACGGGGATAATCGTCAGCATCGAGCAAGTCACTTATGTTGTGCTCCGGAATCAACTCGTAGCCGATCGGATCACCCATCGCGTTAGTCACGTTGGGGTTGATTACTCGCCACAGGGCTGGCTCGCGCATGTCCTCGTTAAGCTTGGCCTGAGATTCGACTTCTGCGATTTTCGGTTGCGCAATCCATAGGCTTTTCCGGGCGCTCTCGCCACCCAGCCGAACCTTTTTGAGACGTATCGTTTCGAAACTATTCCTGACGCCATCAACATCAAGGTCGAGTTTGAAGCAGAAGAAGTGATCATGGTTGACCCCAATCAAATGGTCCGCGATGAAGGTTCCATAATCACCGTCGGTCCCGCGCCGGTTCAAAGCATTTTTGCTCGCGACGCCCTTTACCTCGTCGATGCCAGTGGAACCAACCGCTATCCTGATGGTGCCGTCCTGCTGAAAGGTCCAGTCGAATATATAATCGTAGTTGCCAACCGTGGCTATCCATCGCAGTACCAGCTCTCGCGCTGCCCGGCTTTGCGTCTGGTTCGTTATCAATTCCCAATGACGCCAGGCTATCTGACCGTCGCCCCGCTCAAAAAGGCAGGCTATTTTGTTACGTTGCCGCGGAATGCCACGCTCGTCTACGATCCAGTCATTGAAGAAGTGTGAGTTTGCCGGACAATCGCTCCCGGGTAACAGGCTGGAAGCGAGCTTCCCCGCACCGTACTCGCCGGCATCCATATACGATCTGAAATACCAACCTGGCGCAGGATCCATATACGGCACGAAAATCTCCGAGAGATGGCCTTCATACATTATCGACCTGCGGCGGCCTGCATCATCAAACATCACTGTCGAGACGACCAGCCCGAGCCGCGGGTCCATTCGTATTCCAAAGTGCCATTTGTCCCAATCCACATGAGAACCTATGACCACAAAGTCGGGTCCCTGGGGTTCCTCGACGACAACGGGATTTAGTGGCCGGCGCGAAGTTGCGACCGATTTCGGATCGTAGTCGGCTGGTTCTTTCGGCACGGGCACTACTCCTGAGTCCACCAGCTTCAGGACGCGCTTTTCGTTCAGGTCCACGGTTGCAACCAGACCCTCGATAGGACGTCCCCAAAAATTGTTTGCCGAAGCCGCGTCGTAGCATTCGGCGCGCACCAGCCGATGGTCTTGCTCGGCGGAATTTCCGAAGTAACCCGCGGAAAACGGCATGCATTCGATCTTGTCGAATTGTTGAAAACCGCGTTTTCGCATTGAGGCTTGCCACCCGGCATCGGACCTCAAGATCCCGTTGAGGCGGTCAATTTCGTCGATAAGCAGGGCCGGCTGCACTCCTTTGACCTCGCGCCACGTTTCGAGCTTACGACCGGCGACGTCAACCGTTGCCTCGAAAGTTCGGCTTCCTTGCTTGATTATGACGAATGCCTCGCGCGAGATGGGCTGGCCGGGTCTCCAGTCCAGGACTGCGCTCTTGTCGGGTTCGCGCAGAGCGAGGAACACGAATCGAGTGTTACCATCGACGTGACCCGCTCCTTTCAGAACCGCAACCGCGGTCAACAATTCCTGCTGTGAGAGTGGAGCAAGGGGCTGGAGCGTCGTAGGAGCTGCCTGAGCGAACGTGGCGATCGAGGCCAGAAAGGCCGCGACGAGTACGATCATCGCTTGTTTCCTCCCCTCTATGCTCACAGTCAGCGCGGGCCCGCAGCAACGGCCCCCACTGGTCCGTGAGGGTCGGACTTCGCTTGCTCGTGCCGTCGGGCGATGCGTGCTGTTTGCCTAGTGTTTTTGAGCACCCGGCAAAAAGTCATCAAGCGGCACCCCGAAGCTGTTCAACGCCCACGAGACCAGGTTGTATTGACCGATCGAAAATACCAAATCCATTATCTGTTGGGTGTTGTAGGTTTCAGACAATGTTTTCCAGGTGTCATCAGAAACTACGGAATTTTCGAAGAGGTCATCAGCCGCCTGGACCAGAGCGGCATCGTGCCGATTCCATCCAGCTTGTGGTCCTTTCTTGATCTGCTCGATCTCGGCATCGTTGAGGCCGGCCCGCTTGCCGACCAGGACATGCTGTTCCCATTCATACTGGGCCTGGTTGAGCCAGCCAATACGCAGAATGGCGATTTCGCGCTCGCGAGCCGAGAGGGTTGAACCCTGCAGGATGTAATTGCCGAAGCGGCCCCAGTTGCGAACCAGCCTGGGGTGATTCAACAAAACTTTGAAGATATTCAGCACCTGGCCGTCCACCGTGGCCCGCTCAGCCATTTGCCGGCCCTCGTCATCCAGTTTGGATAAATCGCAAAATGGGATTCGTTGCTTGCGCGAAACCATCGTTGAAGCCTCCAGTCAGTGTTAATCCAATAGGCCTTCCGGATCACTGCCTTCAATAATGTCGGCCGTTGAGTTTTGCCGAAAGCCAGAAATGCACTTTGTTACAGGCGCCGAAGTATAACTCGAAATTTATCGATTATCCTAGCGACGACTACGCGAGCGCCCCGGCAGGGAGTTCGGGATGGCGTCCCGCCACGACGGCCATTGTGGACTCGGAGGCATTCTCCCGGGGTTGATCGGATTGACAGGAAGAATGCGTCAGGAAGGATTTTTTTCTTTCAACGGAGCGAAGAAAGTGCTCAACTCCAAGCGGATTCCTTCACCATCACTCACGTGCGGCTCACTGTTAATGTCCTCAGTGATATGCGACGCTGCCACTTTATAAGCGCCACGCTCGCGCCACGTAACAAAAAGCCCGGGAGCAGGTTCCGCTCACCGGGCTTTTCAACCTGTCTGGTTTTTCAGGTACTTACGGTGAAGGTGCTAATTCACGACCCAGGTGTCGCCGCGGTTGAGTAGCGACTGCAGGTCGCCTGGACCCTGCTTGGTCTTTGCTTCGGTGAGCTGGTTATTGACCGCCTCGTCGAAAGTAGGCCGCGGTGCTGCATAAAAAACGCCTATCGGAGTGGGTAGTGGCGGCTCGAAGTTCGCTAACATGAACGCCAATGCGAGGTTGGTCTCGTCATGGACCACCAGGTCGCTCGCGTTGACACCATCACCAAGCTGGACGACCTCGGGCCGTTGACCATTCATCCGAATACCGCGGTCTTTGTTCTTGCCGAAAATAAGCGGCTTTCCATGCTCGAGGACGAGCTGGTGGTCTGCTTTGATTTGCTTGTCGCTGAGCTCGTTGAAGGCGCCGTCATTGAAGATATTGCAGTTCTGCAGAATCTCCATGTACGCAGCCCCGCGGTGAGCGTGCGCGCGTTTGAGCATATCACCCAGATGCTTCTGCTCGACATCCACGGTCCGGCAAACAAAGCTGCCGTGAGCCCCTAGCGCGATGGTGATCGGGTTGAAAGGAAAATCCACCGAGCCAGCCGGGGTTGATTTCGTCACCTTGCCCACTTCCGAAGTGGGTGAGTACTGACCCTTCGTCAGCCCATAAATCCGGTTGTTAAAAAGCAGGATCTTCATGTCGACGTTGCGGCGCAAACAATGAATCAGGTGATTGCCGCCGATCGACAGCCCGTCTCCATCACCGGTTACGACCCACACGTCCAATTCCGGCCGGGTGACCTTCAGCCCGGTGGCAATAGCCGGAGCGCGTCCATGGATCGTATGGAATCCATACGTATTCATGTAATACGGGAACCGGCTCGCGCAGCCGATACCCGAGATGAATACGATATTTTCGCGCGGAATGCCGAATTCCGGCATGATCCTTTGGACCTGTGCCAGGATGGCGTAGTCACCGCATCCCGGACACCAGCGTACTTCCTGGTCGGAAACAAAATCCTTGCGAGTAAGTGCAGTAGCCATTGGTTCTCAACCCTCCAGGGCGCGGGAAATCCGATTGGTCAGTTCGCTCACTTTGAACGGACGTCCCTGGATTTTGTTACAGCCTACGGCGTCAATCAGATAATCTGCGCGCACCAGCTTCAAAAGCTGGCCCATATTCATCTCTGCAACGACCACCTTGCCGAAGCGACGCAGCTTTTCGGCCAAATCGCCGGGCAGCGGGTTCAGGTAACGGAGGTGAATGTGGGAAACGCGCTTACCTTTTTCCCGCAATTGCTTGACCGCTTCGCGGATCGAGCCAAAAGTTGAGCCCCAGCCGAGTACCACCAATGGTCCACCCTGCTCGTCGCCAAAAATCTCGCAGGGCGGAATTTCGCGCGCGATACCCGCGACTTTGCGGGCGCGAGTTCTAACCATCAACTCATTATTAGCGGGCGAGTAGCTGACATTGCCTGTCACATCTTCGCTGGACAACCCCCCAATCCGATGTTCAAGACCAGGTGTGCCTGGAATCGCCCACGGACGCGAGAGAGTCTCGGGATCTCGGATGTACGGCATAAAGCCATCCGCATCGGTGCGAAACTCAACTTTGATTTCAGGCAGTTTGCTGGTGTCAGGCAGCAACCACGGTTCAGCGCCATTGGCGAGTTGACCGTCAGTCAGCAGAATTACCGGCGTCATGTACTTGACAGCGATCCGAACCGCTTCGTACGCGCATTCGAAGCAATCGCCCGGAGTCGTGGCGGCGAGAATCGGAATTGGCGACTCGCCATGGCGTCCATACATGGCCATCAGCAAATCAGCCTGCTCCGGCTTGGTCGGCATCCCGGTTGAGGGACCCGCGCGCTGGATATCAGTGACGACGATCGGTAGCTCAGTTTTGGCGGCCAGGCCAATGGCCTCCGCCTTCAGATTCATCCCCGGGCCGGAGGTAGTCGTAATACCGATGGCGCCGCCAAACGCTGCGCCAATTGCTGCCGAGACCCCGGCAATCTCATCCTCGGCCTGGAATGTATAGACGGGGAAATTCTTGTAGCCGGCAAGCTCATGCAGAACGTCGCTGGCCGGGGTGATTGGATATGAGCCGAGGAAAAGCGGGCGGCCGGCCTTTACTGCCGCAGCGACAAAGCCCAACGCGGTAGCGCTGTTACCGGTGATGTTGCGATAGGTGCCAGGCAGGATCCGCGCGGCTGGAACCTCATAGGAACTGGCAAACATTTCGGTGGTCTCGCCGTAATTATAGCCGGCCTTTAAGGCCTTGAGGTTCGCGTTCAAAACGTCGGGAGTCCGCTTAAAACGGCCTTCCAACCACTTGATAGTGCTCTCCACCGGCCGCTGATATAGCCACGAGATCATCCCGAGCACGAACATGTTGCGGCAGCGGAAGACCGCGCGATTGTTCAGGCCGCTGTCGTGCAAGGCACGGGTGGTCAGCTTGGTCACATCGACCTGAATCACCTGGAACTTGTCCAGTGAATGGTCACTGACAGGATTTGCCGTGTAGCCGGCGCGCTTGAGGTTGGCCTCGGTGAAGGCCTCGCGGTCGATGATAATAACCCCGTTGGGCGGGACATCATCGATATTGGCTTTGAGCGCCGCTGGATTCATCGCGACCAACACGTTGGGTTCGTCGCCCGCGGTGAATACCTCGCCGCTCGAGAAATTTATTTGAAAGCCGCTGACTCCCGCGATGGTCCCGGCTGGGGCGCGGATCTCTGCCGGAAAATCGGGCAAGGTTGCGATATCGTTGCCGGCAAGCGCGGATTCTGCAGTAAATTGCATTCCCGCAAGCTGCATCCCGTCGCCCGAATCGCCGGCAAACCTGATTACGACGCTGTCGCGGCGTTCACCACTTTTGCGCATCGCGCCGCCGAGCGCCGAGGACTGGGCGGCTTGTCCCGCCGCCTCAGGTGGTAGGGCCATTTCGATCACCACTCCTTAATGCTAGAGAGTTGCAACTTCCACTTCTCCGCTTCTGCAAGCCGCATCAATAAATCAAGCGAACGTACAGAAGTATAGCTAATGACCTTATGGAACGAAAGGGTCTGCATGATGGCGCTCTAGCGCACCTGGAAATGCGTGAATTCGTGTCTACCCTGCTCCCATTCCGCTCGCACCCCGTCGACCCGCGCGTGCGGCGGCCCCTTACGTGCCCACCCTAATAATGCTGCAAGATTGCGGCGTTTACCCTCGCCGATAATTTCAACGGAGCCGTCGTCAAGGTTGCGCACCCATCCGGTAACGCCCATAGCGCGCGCCTGCTCAGCGGTGGCGTGCCGGAAGAAGACGCCTTGAACGCGGCCGGTGACGATTATGCGAAGGCGGGCAGTTTCGCCGGTGTTCATGGCGAAGCTCCATCAGATTTCGAGCAGCTTGACGAATTCCTGCTCGTCAACCACTTTCACTCCAAGTTCGCGTGCTCTGCGCAGTTTCGAGCCCGGTTCCGCTCCTGCCACCACGAAATCGGTTTTGCGACTGACCGACGAGGTAACGCGTCCGCCTGCTGCCAGGATCTTTTCCTCGGCCTCCTCACGCGTCATCGCCGAGAGGGTTCCGGTGAGCACAAAACTGCGATCACGCAAGCTGCTTCGGCCGTCAGTGCTGGCCGTCGGCATCAGGATCCTGAGTTCGCGGTTCAGCCGCTCTACCGCATGAGTGTTACGCGGTTCATCAAAGTATTGGCGAATACTGCGCGCGACTTCGGGTCCAATATCGCGTACTGCGCGTAACTCCTCCTCATCCGCTTTCATCAGCGCCTCAAGGCTGCCGAACCGCAGCGCCAGCTGTCGTGCGGTATGCTCACCGACGTGGCGTATGCCGAGTCCGTTGATCAGGCGCTCCAGCGCAACATCGCGCGAGTGCGCGATTGCATCGAGCACGTTCTGCGCGCTCTTGTCGGCCATCCGCTCGAGTCCTAGCAAATCGGTCTTCTTCAGCCTGTAGAGATCGTCCAATTCGCGAACCAAACCGGTGGCGACGAGTTGCATTACCAGCTTATCCCCGAGCCCATCGATATCCAGTGCGTTCTTTGAAGCGAAATGCCGAATCGACTCGCGCATGCGGGCCGGGCAGTTTACGTTCACACACACATAGGCAACTTCGCCCTCCTCGTGGACGATGATACCGCCGCACTCCGGACATCGCTCAGGCATCTGAAATGGGGCGGCGCGTGGTTCGCCTTGAGCGGTCACGCGGACGACGTACGGGATTACGTCGCCAGCGCGCTCGATAAGGACGGTATCGCCCTCACGAACGTCTTTGCGCCGAATCTCGTCAAGATTGTGCAAGGAGGCGTTGGAGATAGTAACGCCGGCGAGTTGCACCGGCTCCAGCTTTGCGACCGGTGTTAACGAACCAATCCGGCCGACGTAGACGTTGATCTCGCATACCCTGGTTTCGGCCTGCTGCGCCTTGAATTTGTAGGCGATAGCCCATCGCGGCGAGCGTGACACCTCGCCGAGCCGCTCTTGCAGTTCAAACGAATTGACCTTTGCCACGACACCGTCAGCTTCGTAATCAAGCTCGTAGCGCCGCCCGGTGAGATCATTCCAGTAGCCCAGCACCTCCTCGACATTGCGGCAAAGCCTGGAGAGCGAATTCGTCCGGAGACCAAGCCGCTTAATCCCGTTCAGGAACTCCCATTGGCTTTTGAATTGAACTCCTTCGACAATTCCATGCGAGTGGCAAAAAATATCGAGAGGGCGCGAGGCTGTGATGCGCGGATCCAATTGCCTTAAAGACCCGGCAGCCGCATTGCGCGGATTGGCGAAGGGCGGCTCTCCGGCTTTTAGCCGCTCCTCGTTGAGCCGTTCAAACGCGCGCCGTGGGAGAATTACTTCGCCACGGACCTCCACTAGCCTGGGCACGGCATTGCCATGCTGTATCAGGCGCAACGGAATGCTCTTGATCGTTCGGATATTCTGGGTGACGTCCTCGCCGTTGAGCCC
>JAMXLL010000182.1 GCA_024281015.1 Candidatus Binataceae bacterium | reverse complement strand
GAGAAGCGCGCATCGCAGACAGCGCCGTTATGAAGGAGAAACGCGCCGGTCGTTGTCCGCACCGCCTCGGCTGCTGCGGGGGAAAAGCTTTTCGTAATGCCCTGATAGCGCTGGCAATGGTCGTCGGCGCAGACATCAAAATCAACATGAGCTTCCCGCGTATACCAGCGGATGATTTCATGAGAGTTAAGCCTGGCGCGGGGCCTTATCGGCACCGGAGAGGTAATGCCACTCGCACAGCGCAGCCAACTGCGCGAGATCACCGCGTGAGCTTTGAGCAGTTCAATCGGACATGACGCGCTCATTTCCGAAGAGATCACGCTGGTGACGTATTCTTCAAGCGGAACATCGTTAATGGCCGTCAGCCCTGCGTCCCTCTTGGCAAGGCGAAAGGCCCCGCGGAATACCTGGCGCTCCTTGCGCTGCCAATGAAACCCGATTCCGATCGTTACGTCGTCCAGGGCAAACGCACATCGGGCCAAATCCGAGGGAGTAAGGGCGACTTCGGAGGTAAATCTATAACGCGCAGGAGAGTAAGGTTTCCCTGAGCTGTCTAAAAACACGCCACCCGTCAATTCCACTTCAACGGCCGACCGTCCCTGAATCAACCCGACCGATACGTTCAACGCTCCCTCTCCAGCTGGTCGACGACTTCGCAGAACTGAGCCTCAGGTAAGGTGACCTCTCGAAAAAGTGCGGCTATCGCGTCACCGGTGACCTTGGCGAAATCATCCGCCAAGGGCAGGACAAAGATTCCGCACAGGTCAATAGCGGCAGGGCTGACCGTCAGCTCGCGAGTATAAAAAACATCGGGCCGATGTTTCGCCCGCGGAAAGAGATAAACGGTCCACTCTCCGTTCTCCTGAAACGCCGCAATATTGACCAACGGCTCTTCTCGTCTACCGGTCGTTTCCGCCAGCAGCCCGATGGCATGTTCCATTCGGTCGATTAAAGCGGCCCGATCACTTCCCCGAAACAGGAACACCTTCCTTAGGTAGTTCGGGACAGTGGGGCCCGTCAGCGCCGAGGTGTCCTTCTCAATGGGAAATAATACCCGTGAGCCTGCCTGAAAATGCAGGTGGTCGGGTGCCGATGCTCCACATTCTGCGCCATTGTAAATAATAAAATATCCGGTCAAAGCCGCAGCGAAATCGAGCATGTTCCCTAATTCGTAAGCGATGCGCTGCAAGCGGTGATGGCGGTGCACGATGGTGAGATGACAATCGACGATCGGAAATGGATTGAGGTACAAGGTGAAGTTGTCACCAAACGGCACCCCCTCCTCCTCAGCCGGCAGATTTCCCACACATAGGAAGCAGGGCCGCTTCGCTATCGACTCACGGTCGACAGCCGCCGTCGTACTAGCCGCACGGTGGGGAATATGGCGCACGAAGATGTCGAACCAGTCGATGCGCAAGCGGCGGGTCCTGGCGCGGGCAAGTCCTTCGATACCTTGTGCGAGTTGCGGCCATGCTCGAATCTGTCGTTTCCGCAGTTCTTCGATTTCGTTCACCATGACCGGTGTAGGTGTGCGTCGCACAATGCTTCCCGATTCAGTCGCTGGTCCTCTGGTCTGGGTCAGCCTCCCGGCTCATTAGCGAAGTGCTGTGCTTCGCCCATGCCCCTGCGAGCCTGGATCTCGATAGTTCGGAGCCAATCCTTGTACAAATCGTGCCGATTTGCGACGTCCACTGGCAGCGCGCTGTCGCTGTTACCCTCCCAGCGGCGGCATAGATAAACGGAATCGTAAATCCGGCCTATTTCATAATCGCGGCTGATGCGCAGCGCCACTGCGTAGTCCTCGCCATAGCTAACGTTCGGGAACCCGATCCTGCGCAGTACCGCGGTATCGAAGGCGCGAGGTGCACCAAGGCCATTAACGCGCAGGGCATTATTCTTTCCATTTTCGCGAGTCCACTCGCGGTGATCGATGAGGCCTGGCGGAATCGGCTTCAGCGAAAAATCGACCGTACTGTAGGAACCGATCACCATTGCATAGGGTCCAGCTTCAAGTTCGGCGACGATACGGCGCAAGACGCCCTCATTGAGGTACAGGTCGTCGGAATCGAGCTGGACGGCGTAACGCCCGCAAAGCTCGGAGTAGATTGCCTCGTTCCAACATCCGCCGATTCCAAGATCGTCGCGTTGGGGAAAGATGCATTTTACGCGTGAATCGCCGATCCTGCGCAGAACGTCGCCGGTCCCATCGGCCGAATGGTTATCGACCACGATCACGTTGAATTTGAAATCAGTTTGCTGGGCGAGCGCGCTTCGAACCGCATCAAGGATTGTCCGCTCGCGGTTGCGAACCGGGATGACAATGCTCGCGTGCACCGGGAAGGTTTCGGCGGGGATCGGAACTTTTGCGAAGTGCGGCGGCAACCAGGCGCCGATGCGTTTCAGGTGTGCGGTTGCTATGCGCTCCATTTCGACCTGGTACTCGCGATTGCGCGGATCGAGATAATCGAAGTGATTTAGAGCGGCGGGCTTCGCATCAATTCTCGATGTACTGTACAACGGTTCGGGAATACGCATGACGGGGTGGTGCTCGGAAATCCTTAAGCGCAGGTCGTAAAGCCCTCCCCATTTCCAGCCGTTTTCGATTCCTATACGGCGGGCAGCCTGTGCCGAGAGGGCAATTACCGGACCGAAATCGAAACCGTCGCGGATGCTGCCGCTCTGATAATCGATATGGGGATGTCCGACTGCGTCGGCATAAACCCATCCGGCCCCGCTTTCACTCAAAACCTCTGCCATGCGGTCGAACATGCGCGGTCCTGGATCGATGTTGGCGCGCGAATCGCCGACAAAGAGAACATCGGAATTAGCCGCCTCGATCAGCCGCTGAATGCTCGTGGATGAGTAGTCCTGCGGATACGCGATTTTCACATTCCAATCCGCTGTGTCGGCCTGACTGCTGGCGTGGTGCGAGTTTCCTTCATAGGGAATTGAGTAGACGGCCGCGCCGTTTGGGGCCGCACGACGAGCACCCCCGACATCCGATTAGCCTTGAGAAACTCGCTCAGTCTCTGTTCCACCACAAACCCGCGGCTGCGCGAAGCGTGGCGCAGGAGTACAGTTGCCCCCGGAAACACGATGATTCCGGTATGAAAGACATCAAGATTCTTGCGGGTCGAAACAAAAAAGATCAGGTCGCCGTTTTGCAAATGGGTCGCGAGCTTGGGCATTGCTTGTTTCGGCACGCATTTGACGACTGTTCGCTGCGCGGCAAGTCCTGGTACTACGTTCAGAACGCGTTCATGGCTAATCTCCGGGATAGCAGGCACGGACAGCCGGCTGACTATTCCGTTGCGGATATTATTGCGAATCCACAGCGTCATGTAGTGATTGCGCCGTTGCCATTGAATATCGCCTTCTTGATACCGGATTTGACGCAGAGCTTCCGCGAATTTATTGACGGTGGAAGCGCGGGCGAGCGCCAGAACCGTTTCGATGTACGTTACGCAGTCGAATCCCTCTAAAGAGGCTGTGAATACTTCTGCTGAGTCGGCCGAGCCGGCCAGCGGATTGGCTTTGTAGGGATAGCCGAGGAAGTGCCGCGACACAACCTGAATCCGCCCGCCCACAGAATCCTCATCCTGCGCTTCCGACAAAAGTTGCTCCACGCGGCGCCGGTTAAGACCTCGTGGTTGTGGTTTCATCGGATGTTCACGCTGCTAAGGCTAACGCCAAGCGCAGGCGCCATTTGGCCTGCCTTTCAGAGGGTCCTCCGTATCGGCCGAGGTAACTGCGGGGCGCTCCAGGATAGTGCTCTGCGTCCGGTCACGCCGCGTCCGCAGCCATGCGACACCAGACCGGCCCATCCGGTCCCATTGCCAGGACGCCTTCGACCAAGGTCAGATCAATAACGATAGCCACTCCCTTCTTCTCAGGATCGGCCTTGCGCTCTGGCTCCGGTGCGGCCGCGAATACCCGCTCCCGTTCTGCATCATCGGACGCAATTCGCGCGCGGCCATGGAACTGCAACAGCGGAGTGGTGGGCGAACGGTAGATCAGGGCGACCTTAGGATTGTGGCGAATTGAGGTGAGAGTCCGCCCCTGCGGAATGCGGAGCCAAAAGCCGAGTTGCGTATCGCTGTAGGTCTGAAGTGAACCCCGGAATGACAACACCGGTTGGCCCTCCGGGTCCACCACAGCCAAAACGAGCGGGTGGCCCTCTCCAAGGGCGTTGTTGATCTTACTGTGCATTTCGGCCGTAAGCCGCAATTTGGTGTAAGAATCAGGCATGGTTGCAACCGTCCCTCCTTCCACTCATCCAGTTCACCGGCGAATGCCCGATACGCTTTGCGGAAAGTCGGAATCGTTTAACTCCCGGTCAATCCCGCCCCGTTAAAATGGGGGATTAGTGAAGTTTTCCGGCACAGGTACAGGAATCTGCATCCGCTCGCCGTTGCGTATGATGCTGAAATAGACGATTTCACCTGGCTGCACATCACGCAACCGATCCTGGAAATCGAGGAAATTGGTCACTCGCGAGCCGTCGACTCCGATTATCAAATCATAACTCTCGCCCACACGGACCTGGTCGAATACCGGCACGAGGAGGACTACCGGCGGAACAAACATGGCGCCAGCCACGGCGGCAGTCTCGAGCACGTCGCGCACCGCCCGATGGTAAGGATGCAGACCCGCACGCGCGGCCGGAGTGCCGGCGAAAACCTCCATGATCAACAGTCCCTGCGCCTCCGCCCCTTTTTTAACGCGGCGCTTGTCCTCGCGAACTTCGAATCCGAGTGGCGAAGTAATGTCGCCCTCGCTCATGAAGTCATCCAACGAGCCAACTGGTGGGCCGCTTATCTCGCCATTTTTGGCGTGTTCGTAGCGGATGATCCCGTCGTCGTAGTCGGCCGTTCCAGTTTGCTGGACAGGAGCCGCTGCATCACCAGGCGAAGATTGTGAGTCAACTGGAGTCGTTCCTGGTACAGCCGGTGGTATCTCAGTGGTAGTCGCAGGTGCGTTCGTGTCCTGTTCGCCGGGCTCAAATGCTAAAAGGGCAGCCTCGGGAGGGCGACATGAAGCATCTGCCGAGGAGTCGAGCAAAACGCCCTCGCAAGCGGTGCTGACGGGCGGCTCCGAGGATGGCCGTGAAAATGAATTCTCACTGTAAGCTGCGGGTAAGGCGGGGGAGCTAAGAGTTATAACGGATAGTGCGCAAGCAACCGCTGCAGTAAGCCTACAACTCTGAATCAACCGGGATGAGCTTAGGAGCCGCTGCCACGAGCAGGCTAACCTGGCGGCACTATTTGAGCGACCACACCTTTTCATGCTCTTCCACGCGTCCTTCGTTGAGCAGCTTGCGCAAATGGGAGCGCACCGACTGCGCCGCCGCGGGATGAAGGAACTCGGGCACGTCGGTATAAATGCGCTTTACTATAGCCATGACTTCCAGTGGGCCGTTGCTTAAAGCTCCGGTAATCTGTCGTTCCCGGAGTTCACGATGGGCGATATATTCGCCGATCTTCTGCCGTGCATTATGGATCACCGGTCCATGGGCCGGGTAGATCTTCTCGACATCAAGCGCCAACAACCGCCGCAAGGAATCCATGTACTGGCCGAGGTCGCCGGTTTCATCGGGAATTACCGTCGTCCCCGCCCCCAGGATTACGTCTCCGGTAAATAAGGCCTTTTCTTCCGAGAGATAGTAGCATAGATGGTCCGGCGCGTGACCGGGCGTAAAGACTGCGCTCAGCGTTGCACCCTCAGTAGCAACAACCGCACCGTGGTCGATGGCAGTAACTGGCACACCAGCGGCATCATCGGGGCCAGGTTTGGGCCAAGGCTTCTTCATCACCTCCAATCGACCGAAAATTCGCGTTACGTCCTTCATTCCCCCGATATGATCCTGATGTGCATGGGTCAGGACGACACGCCCGAGCGCGTCAGTGCCAGCGAGTTCGCGCAATCCGAGCGGCAAGTTCTCGGCCCATTTCGCCACCCCTATGCCGGTATCCAGCAAAAGGGGACGGCGGCCCGTCCCGATAATGTAGGTATTAGTGCCGGGCCCTGTGAACGGACCGGGGTTATGCCCCAGTACGGTCGCAACCAGGGGTGAGAGCCGGGCATAGTCCGGCAGCTTGAGACCGAGCATCGTGTCGGTTACGACTCGTTGGGGTTCTGGCATCGGAGCTTCCTTATAGCGATGTTTATTTCACAGGCGGCGGTTGCGTTCAAAGATCAGCCGCAGACCCTTTAGGGTCAGGAATTCGTCCACATCTTCGATCATTTCCGATTCGGGCGCGATTAATTCGGCAAATCCCCCAGTTGCAATCACATGGGTATTTTCCCCACGTTCGTGGATGATGCGTTCGATCAGGCCGTCCACCAGCGCTGTATAGCCATAGATCAGCCCTGATTGAATCGCGCCAACCGTGGTCCGGCCGACCACATCGCGCGGTCGAATCAGTTCCACCCGATAAAGTTTGGCGGCGTGCTCGACCAGCGCGTTCATAGAGATTTCCAATCCCGGTGCGATCGCGCCGCCGACGTACTCACCTCGCCCGGTCACATAATCGAACGCTGTGGCGGTGCTGAAATCCACCACGATTACTGCCGAGGCGTAGCGCTCATAGGCTGCAACCGCGTCGACGATACGGTCGGCGCCGACCTCTTTGGGGTTCTCGTAGAGGATAGGCATGCCGGTTTTAATACCCGGGCCAACGATCAGTGGCTGGCAATGAAAGTAGCGGTCGCACAATTGCTCAATCACATGGTTCAGGGGAGGCACCACGCATGCCACGACGACGCCCTCAGGACGGAAGGGCATCGGTAATCCGGCGCTTTGCAACAGCACCTGGAGCATTACTCCGTATTCATCGGCGGTGCGCTCCGCATCAGTGGAAATCCGCCAATGGTGCGTCAGACGCTCGCCTTCGTAAATGCCGATGACGGTGTGCGTATTTCCGACGTCGATCGTAACCAACATCGATATCCCCTTCTGCCCTGTTTCCAAACTGACCCTAATCCCAGCATGCCTGTCGCGCGAAGTAATCGACGACGGTTACCGTCGAAACCTCATCATGCCTCCCCTGGGGAACGAGCCCATGACTCCAATGCGCGGCGGCATCAGCATCGGGCTGGTAGAGGGAAACGGACCGGTGCTCGTTGGCGGCAGTATAATAGGAGGCGCTAGTGGAACACCGATCAGCCGCTGTCGCGGGAGCGTGAACAGCGGCGGTCGCGGGAAGCGTGCCACTGCGATTCCAGGACCGAAGAAGATAGGCCCCGGCGGTGGATCGTTCGCATGTTCCTCGTAATCTTGCAATGTACCTACCTGGCCGGCGGCCCCGGCCAGACTATTTGTCTGAGCGGCCTGCTCCTCGCCTTGGGCGGATTGTGCGGTGCCATCCGAGCTCGCTTGTGCATCCGAGGCTGAGCCGTCGATAGCGGCCTGTTGATCGCTGGCACCGCCGTTTGTCAGGTTAACTACCTGCGGAATCTCCAGCACTGCGCTGTCTTGCGAACCGGAAGCCGATTCGTCGTTCGAAGCAGGAGCGTATTCGGGAGGCGATGATTCGACCGTATCGGAATCGCTCACAGGCGCCGAATCGTCGATCCCCGCTGCGATTGGCGCATCGTCAGCAACGGGCGGCGGTGTGGTTTCGCTGCCCGCCGGTTCCGGAGCGGAGGTGAGATTGTCCTCGGTCGAAGTATTCGCTGCAGCCGGCGGTGAATCGTCCACTAACGCAGACTGCGCACTCGCTCGCCTCTCAATCGCCACAAGACTCAGAATCATGGTGATTATGGCGATTGTGGTAAGCCAAATTTTGCCGCGTGGCTGATGCTGGTTTTGCATGCGCAGACCTCGGCCGGCGACGTGCGCGGAATACGGGAAGGCTAGCATTGGCGGCATCAGCGAGCCAAGCTGGAACAAGCCGACCCAGCTCGCATTCCCATGCCCTTAGAACAACGCCACCGGGTTAGCGGGGGAGGCGGTCCCGCGTTCGAGGATCAATGGCAACAGGCTGAACATGAATTCGTAGCGGTGTTCGAGCGCACATTTGTCGGCCAATGCTTCCAGGTCGGCGTTGTCGATCAGATGCACCCCCATCATAACCAATGTTCCGGTATGAATCGGCATCCGGAGCGGCGGTTCGTAAGGGGTCGGCAAGACGTCGCTGACCGCATCAGAGCCGAGCACCGCAATTTGGCGCTCATAGAGCCATTCGAGACATGACGCGTGCAACCCGGGCATCTTCATGCCCCCAAAAGCACCCACTCCTTTGGTGCGGCGCAGCTTGAAACGGCCTGTGCGCAAGAGCATCACGTCGCCCTCGCGGAGTTCAACATGCTGAGCGCGCTCGGCCGCCTCGAGATCAGCGGGAGAGATCGCCTCGCCCGGTTCGAGCCATTCCATTTGCCGTAACCGCGGAATATCCATCAGAACGCCGCGGCTGATTATGCCGTCGCGCGCGACATCAATTGCGCATTTGTGCGCGCCCTGGAAATCGACCTCCGTGTAATCGAAGCCGTTATACATCTTGCCCTGGTAAAAATGATGGCAGAGCGCATCGAGATGGGTAGTGGCCAGCCCATGAGGTTCGATGGCAAAATAGTCGGCGCATCCCCACGATCCGAGCGGATGACCTACATCGCCCGAGCGAATCATAAGATGGGTGACGGGAGCCGGATTGTCGCGCGACGGACGAGTCGCCAGAGGCAGAGCGAGCGATACCGTCTCGCCGGTGCTGACCAGCCGCGCGGCTGCGGCCCGCTTTTCGTTGGAAATGTAATTCAGCGCGCCGCGCTGGTCATTGGTGCCCCAGCGGCCCCAGTTGCTTACTCTCTGCAGCAACTCGGCAATTTCTGAAGTGGTATATGTTGTGGTCATGCGACACCCCGTGGCCTCTCAGAGAGTCTTCCCGTAGAAGAGAGATGGAGTCCTGCATCCGGGAGAATATTCACATCGATGTGCCGCGTTCTTAGCATGTAACGAAAATGTCGAGCGGCAGGAATGCAGTGACAACGAAGTTGGGAACGTCAACTAACTCGCTGATACGCAGATCCACTGCCACGCTGCAAATGGCGTAGGCTTGTTGCCGATTGAAGCCGCGTTGCTGCAGATTATCTATCATCGCGAGTAGCGCGTTGCGCGCGGCTAGCGTTGCGTCTTCCGATTGCTGCACGTCTCCCGCCATCGAGAGCCCAGTTGTGGCGTAATACTGCCGCCGCTCCCTCGGTTCGTAGGCGCCGCTGAATTGAACTGATTTAATTCCGCGTTCGCGTGCCGCCCGCTTGTGCAGATCGAACCGAAGATGAAACGTCGCGGCCATTTCGATGGCAGTGCCACATACTTCGCCATCGCCTTGCGCAAAATGAGCGTCGCCGATCGAAAACAGCGCACCGCTAGCCGATACCGGAAGGTAAACCTTTGTACCCGTAAGGAGTTGCTTCACGTCGAGGTTGCCGCCGGTTTCCCGGGGCGGGATCGTACGCAAGCCCTCAGAGGCGATCGGTTCGGTAGCAGGGAGCGCAGAGTGTCGCTCAGGGGGTAGCACGAAGCCGCCACGCTCGGCGGTGGCGCGTTCCCGCGCGATTATCTGCTGAAGTTGGGCGCGCGAAGGTGCCAGGCCGATAACTCCTGGAAACGATGCCTCGGGAATCCGGACGCCCGGCAGGTCGGGAGATTCGGCAAAACCGGCGCTCAGCCGCCATCGCACCAAATGAGGCTCAGGATAAAGATCGCGGAGAAATCCGAACCCCGGCAACTGAGTGGTCCAGCCACTGCCATCCGCCACGATATCAACGATGTGCACCTCGAGCAGGTCGCCGGTTTCTGCACCGTCTATCCAGACAGGACCGGTCAATGGATGGGCCAGATTGAGATCACATTTGGCTACATCCTCCAACGTTGTGCTCGACGAAATCTGCCGATCGACCGCATCCAGCGTATCGATCACGACCTCGTCGCCGGGTTCGACTCTCAGTATCGGTGGGATATCAGGATGCCAGCGGTTATGGCCCTTGCCAGGTTGCGCGGCGAGCCGTTGGGTTTTGTCCAGCCGAATTTCGTGCACTTTTTGGCTCATTGGAAAGTCCGTCCCTGCGATGTCTGTCAACGAGACCTAATGGTGCTAATTCTTCGCGAAACTCGGCCTGACCATTTGCAGGGCAGCTCGAATGCTGACTGTTGCGCAAACGCGTTGCCGCGCGCGACGAACCCGCAGTCGAAGGCGACAACTACCGCGGCGCTCTCACCGGCGCAGCGAATCGCCGTGGTGCGGCCCATTCCAACTGGCAAAGCCGGTGATTTACTGCGACCTTCTTGTCGAGTCGTCCCATTAAAGAAGCCTCGCGACTTAAATTTGTGCGCCTCGCAAATCCTCTCCGCGGTTCCCGGGGTTTGCTCGAGACGGCAGCAAACCGAGGCTTCAACTCACGGCGCGGCTGATGCGTATGGGCATGCGAACGAGCTGTCTATGATCGCGCCGGTCGAAAAACCTCTCCTATTAGTCTTTTTGGCTCCTGTAAAGAGGCTTGTCCTTAAACACCGACCCTGCCGGACAGTGCTATACTCGACAGTCATGGCCGACAGCGCATCAAGTACCGGTAAACCGGCCGCCGCGAAGCATGGTTCAAGCGAAGAGGCGCTTTTGCCGGCAGATAGCCGGAAGTCCAGCAACGATCAGGAGCTGGGCTTGACCTCGGAAGCTCAGCAAAGCGGTGCGCAACCTTCAGAGCCGAAAGCGCCAGCGTCAGCCGTACAGGGCGATTTGCCGTTGCCAGCGGTCGGAGAAGTCGCTTCGCGATTCGATTCGCTCGTGGTTTATCCGTCGCTGCCCAGTGATGAAGTGCACGCGGCGTCCCCCGAGCCTCGCGACGACCCATTGGCGCGAAAACTCGAGGGCATTCCCGTCGAGCCGGGCGTTTACCTGCTCAAGGATCGTAGCGGCAAGGTCCTGTATGTCGGCAAGGCCAAATCACTTCGTGCCCGGGTGCGCGCCTATTTCCGCGAGAATGGCGACGGACGCATGCAGGTGCGCTACCTGATGAAGCGCGTGCGCGATTTCGATACCCTGCTCGCGCGCAGCGAAAAGGAAGCGCTAATCCTCGAAAACAACCTGATCAAGCAATACAAGCCTCGCTACAATATTCGCCTCAAGGATGACAAATCCTACCTTAGCGCCAAAATCACTCATCACGACTGGCCGCGCATTACCGTCACCCGGCGGATCGTTAAGGATGGTGGGCGCTATATAGGCCCGTTCGGCTCCGCCGACGGGTTGCGCGAAACGATAGATGTGATCCGTAAGGTTTTCCCGCTGCGCACCTGTTCCGACGGGGTGTTCAGAAATCGCTCCCGGCCATGCATCGAATACCAGATCAAACGATGTCTCGGGCCATGTTGTCTGGCGGTTGAGCGCGCCGAGTATGAACGCCACTTGCGGGCGGCGCAGATGCTCCTGGAAGGCAAGAACCTGGAACTGCTCAAGGAAATGCGCGAGCGGATGAGGGCGCACGCCGAGCGGTTGGAATTTGAAGAGGCGGCGAGAGTGCGAGATCGCGTGCGCGCAATCGAAAAAACCGTCGAGCGTCAAACGGTCCTCCATCACTGGGGCGGCGACCAGGACGTCTTCGGCCTCTATCGCGAGGGAGGTTTCATTGAGGCGTTGGTGCTGATGATTCGCAATGGCAAGTTGACCAGCACCCAGAGCTGGAGTTTTCAGGATCTGGAATTTCCGGATGAGGAAGTACTGGCGGATCTCCTGACACAGTATTATTCAGGCGTACGCTTTCTGCCCGATGACGTGATCGTGCCGGTCACAATTGAAGACGCGGACGTGCGTGCGGAACTTCTGTCCGAGCGGCGCGGACGCAAGGTGGAGTTCGTCGTGCCGCAGCGCGGCGAGAAGTGGCGCCTGCTCGAAATGGCAATCGAGAATGCCCGCCAGAGCTTCCATTCCCGTCGCGACAACGAAAATACGCGGGAGAAAATGCTGGAGGAAGTACGCACGAAGCTCCATCTCCGCAATTCTCCCAAGCGCATCGAATGCTATGACATCTCGAACCTGCAGGGTTCGATGGTGGTCGCGTCGCAAGTTACCTTTGATGAGGGCGAGCCGCAAAAGGCCCTTTACCGCCGTTACCGGATCCGCACCGTCGAAGGCCAGGATGACTTCGCTAGTATGTACGAAGTGTTGAGCCGGCGGCTGCGGCGTGCGCGGGAAGAAAACGAGTTCCCCGATTTATGGGTCATCGATGGCGGTAAGGGTCAACTTAACGTGGCAGTCGAAGCCCTCAAAGAGGCGGAATTGTTCGATCAGATCGATGTCGTCTCAATTGCCAAGCAGCACGTGCTGAACGATCCGCGCGAGCGGATGGTGGAAAAATCCGAAGAGCGGATCTTCCTGCCGAATCGCAAGGACCCCATCGTACTGCCGAAAAACTCGACTGCTTTGTTCCTGATGGTGCGGGTACGCGATGAGGCCCATCGCTTTGCGATCACTTACAATCGCGAACTCCGGCGCCGCGCGCGGCTGCGCTCAGTACTCGACGACGTTGAAGGCATCGGCCCGGTTCGTCGCCGCGCACTGCTGCGTCATTTCGGCAGTCTGCGGCGCATCCGAGAGGCCTCGGTTGAGCAATTGGCGCTGGTCAAGGGACTTAACCGTGAATTGGCCGCCGAGGTACGGCGTCATCTGGACGGCATGGCGGCGCTGCTCGATCAGGAAGAAAAGGTTGAGCGCGAGGAAGACCGCATCGCCCAGGAGTACCTCGATGCCGGCAATGGCCAGTTACAATTACTGCCTTTGGAACCCCTTGTCCCGCCGTTATCTCAACCTGCATCAGAGATCCGTTCGTAGCCATCTCGGCCTTCTGAATCTCTCGCAATCTGGCGCTCACCTTTAGCGCGGGGTATACAAGGACAGCTTTCATGACAGGAGACTGATGTGCGAATCAAAGCTGCCATTTTGCGCGAGGTGAATCGGCCGCTCACCGTAGAGGATGTCGAGATTGATGAACCGGGCCCTCATGAGGTGCTGGTACAAAGCGTCGCCAGCGGTGTCTGTCATAGCGATTTGCACTGCCTGCATGGTGCGTTGCCCACCCGCATGCCAGCGATCCTTGGCCATGAGCCAGCCGGCGTTGTCGAAGCGGCGGGCAACGAGGTGACCACGGTTAAGCCAGGCGACCATGTAATCGCCTGCACGTCCATCTACTGCGGCGATTGCGTTCAATGCTTGTCCGGGCGTCCACATCTATGTGTCAATCGCGCAGCATGCCGCCGGGGGCGTGGGGCGCGACCGCGACTGTCGCAAAATGGTGCCCCAATCGATCAGTTTGCAGACTTGGCGGCCTTTGCCGAAAAGATGCTGCTGCACGAACGGGCGGTAATCAAAATCAGTGACGATATACCACTCGACCGCGCCGCGCTGCTCGGATGCGCGGTCACGACTGGAGTCGGCGCCGCGCTGAATACGGCCGAGGTGCGCCCGGGTTCATCAGTCGCGGTATTCGGCACCGGCGGCGTCGGCACATCCATAATCCAGGGAGCGCGGATTGCTGGCGCCCGGCAGATAATCGCGGTCGATCTACTCGACAGCAAATTGGAAACAGCACGGCATTTCGGTGCGACCGATACCATCAACGCCGCCAAACTTGATCCGGTCAGGGAGATCAAGGCGCTCAGCGGCGGGGGTGTCGATTATTCATTCGAAGCGATCGGCAGCAGCAAGGTCCTCGAACAAGCTTTCTATTGCCTTGCGCCGAGAGGCATCTGTACGCTGGTGGGAGCGATTCCTACCGGGCAGAAGATCGAACTCATCGCCGGTCATTTTTACATCGAAAAGCAAATCCGCGGTTGCTTCATGGGTTCGAACCGGTTCCATATCGATATGCCCAGGTATCTCGACCTTTACCGACAAGGACGTCTGAACCTCGATGATATGGTGACCCGCCATGGGCGCCTCGAAGGCGTGAATGAAGCTTTCCGCGCAATGGAAGCCGGGGAGGTAACGCGCACGGTGCTAACGTTCAGCTAAGGGCTGCACGAGAGAGGGTCCTGGCTTCTTCTGTCGGACCCTCTCCCTGAAACGTGGAGGCTTTTACGCCCTTATCGTTTAGTTCTGCTGGAAGTGCCTGCCTCCCGGTACGAAGTGGGCGGTTCTTGCTTCAATCCGCTGGAAGGCTCGATCACCCAGGTTCTTCATTCCGTTGGAAGCCATTTTGTCCGTTATGATTCGCCACGGGCTGACCGCCGTTATGGCGTTTGAATACCGGCACATCAAGGCTGGTATCGTCGATGAGGCCCAGGCGCCGAACCGGTTTCCCGCTGCCATTGAACGAATTGTCCGGCGAGGCGGGCGGGAGTGATGCCGGCTGTGATATAGGACGCTTTGGGGGTGGCGGGAGTTCGGGCGGCTGCGCCGCAATGTCCTGCACCGGCGCTGCTGTTGGCGCTGAGGCGGGCGAATGGCGTGAATTGCGGCGGTCGCGTTCGCGGCCGTACTCACCGAAGCCAGTGGCGATGACCGTCACGCGGATCTCATCGGCAAGTGCTTCATCGATTACCGCGCCGAAGATGATATTGGCGTCCTCGTGTGCCTCTTCCTGGACCAGACTGGCCGCCTCATTAACTTCATAGAGCGACATGTCCGGGCCACCGGTAATATTGAGCAGCAAGCCGCGTGCACCCTTTATCGATGTGTCCTCGAGGAGCGGACTGGAAATTGCGCGCTGGGCCGCTTCCGCCGCCCGATTCTCACCAGATGCTCGCGCGGTACCCATCATTGCCAGGCCCATATCGGCCATGATCGAACGGACGTCGGCGAAGTCGAGATTGATCAGTCCGTGCACCGTGACCAGTTCAGAAATGCCGCGGACTGCCTGTTGTAGAATATCATCAGCCCGTTGAAAAGCTTCCTTCAGGGTTGTGGTGCGGTTTGCGACTGACAACAAGCGGTCATTGGGAATGGTAATAAGCGTATCAACTGCATCCTTCAATTCGCGCAAGCCTTCGTCGGCCTGGCTGCGGCGCTTGCGTCCTTCGAATTGGAAGGGCTTGGTGACCACCCCCACCGTAAGCGCGCCACTCTCGCGCGCAAAGCGTGCGATGACCGGGGCTGACCCGGTGCCAGTGCCCCCGCCCATTCCGGCGGTGACGAACACCATCTCGGCTTCGGCCAACAATTGGCGCAGGCGTTCCTCGTCTTCGAGCGCCGCCTTGCGGCCGATTTCCGGATTGCCGCCGGTGCCGCGGCCGCGCGTCAGCATCTGTCCAATCTGCAGCCGGCTCGGCGCTGAATTGTTCAGCAGTGCCTGAGAGTCGGTATTGACCGAGACAAAGTCGATGGCGCGCAGGCCCGAGGCGATCATATGGTTGATCGCGTTACCGCCGCAGCCTCCCGCTCCAATCACCTTGATCCGGGCTCCAGGCTCATTCTCGATCACGTCGACCATGATTCACCTCCGCAGCCGCCTCCGCGCATGGCATCGCGTCGGGGTTTGGTAATGAGCCGCGTGGCTCGCCAAAAGAACATTCCGACCGATTTGTTTCCACTGCCCGGCTGCGTCTCTGCCAAGCCATCTCACCAGTTCGACATAGCCGCCATTCCAGGCTGCATCGGCGCTGCGACGCGCCTTAGCGTCGCCGAAGCCAACAGTCGCGTAATCCGAAAACAGCCGCTCTTGGCGGGCGCCTAAAATCCGCAGGAGGAAAGCGCCCCCGGTAAGTTTGGTTTGACAGGCAGCCACAGACCACCCAGCCGCCCAACTCCCACTGTCACCTTATGATTGTGGCGTTCAGCGGTCCAGACCAGGGCCTGTTTTGCGCGCCAGCTTTATCCACAATCGTTCTCCATTGTTCGTTGATGACCCGGAACTTCTCATGTGTCTAAACGTTCTACCCTTTTTCCTGTTTTCCTGGGCAAACGGGGAAAGCGCTCGCTTATATCTTTTAGGAACTCACCGGTCGCAAGGTGTACTCAAGTTCTTCAAGTGCTCCTCACATCAGCGTGCGAAATGAGGCATTTGGCTTGCTCTGTTGATCAACGGGAATGCTGCAGCACAGCTGTCTCTGTGCGCAGTATCCATCGCCCGAAGATAACATTGTAGGCGTGAAAGAGAGGAGCGATGACACTCGAAGATAAAGTTACTTCCCTAATAGCCATTTGCCGCGAGAACGCTGATAGCTATGGGCGCGCCGCCGAGATATTTATCGGAGAGCCCGACGTCAGCCACTTTTTTGAAGAGATCGCGGAAAACCGCCTGCTTGCCGCTAATACTCTCGAAAGCAAATTGCTGGAAGCTGGTAAGCGCCTTACTCCCAGGATTCTGACTGCGCCTCCAAGCGAAGGATGGACCCAACCCACTGGGCACGAGACTAACGCTCGTTCAGTTATCGAAGCCTGTTACGAAGCGCAAGAGAGAGCAATCAATGCCTTTGACGAGGCCAGCGAAACTCTTCCTGAGGACTGGCGTTGGACCTTGAATGAATACTCCCAGCATATGCGTTCTGCCCTGTCGAAGATGCATACCTGGCTGGATGGCAAAGAGCGCGATGAAAAGCGTCCCCGAAGTGGAGCCCGGGCCGCAGCGAATCGAATCAAGTCGCCTGAGCGCTGAATTCCGGGAAAGCCAGTATAGGGCTTCGTTCGCATTGAAGCTGGCCGCAGCGTTTGCCCTCTTGTGAGATCGCCACTCGCCCAGCTGGAAGAGGCGCGATCGTGCTCTCTATCTCTCGGAAGTGGACGAGAGACGCCATCTCCCTATACCCGGCTATCGCGTTGTGAGGGCTGGTGCCGTACCTTTACGCCGATGACAACCCACAGCCGCGCCAACTCCCGCAACTTCCAGCTCTTCACTGCTGTACGGCCAGTGACCCTGGAGAGAGTTGTTCGCGATGCGCTCGCGGGGCTTCAACTGGCGGCGATGAACATTCCTCAAGCGCTCGGCTACGCGAAGATCGCCGGGACGCCGGTCGTCGCTGGATTATATACCCTGCTATTGCCGGAACTGGCTTTTGCGCTGTTCGGTTCATCCCGCTATCTGGTTGTCGCGGCTGACTCCGCGACCGCCGCTATCCTGGCGGGCGGACTCGTTGCTATGGCGCCCGTCGCGAGTGCGCAATACATGACGCTCGCTGTGACGGTTGCCGCGCTGACGGCGGGATTGTTGCTGATTGCGCGGCTGCTGAAACTGGGATTTCTAGCCGACTTTCTTTCGCAGACGGTGCTGGTTGGATTCCTTACCGGGGTTGGGATCCAGGTGGGAATCGCTGTGCTAGGGGAGATGTTGGGGATAGAGGTTCACTCAGGCCGGACGACCGGCCAGCTAGCGGAGATTTTCGGCAACCTGCCGCGAGTACATGTTCTGACCGCCGCTCTCTCGGTCCTGGTGGTAGTCTCGGTTCTTATATTCCACCGATGTGCCCCCAAAGTGCCCGGCTCTCTAATCGCGGTCGCCACTGCGACCGCCGCTAGCGCGCTTTGGCATCTCGCCGATCGCGGCGTGGTGATCGTCGGTCCCGTTGCGAGTGGTCTGCCTCATTTGGTGTTGCCGGCTATCGGCTGGCGTGAAATCGAACCTTTGATCCCAATCTCGGTGTCGTGCTTTGTCATGATTGTGGCCCAAAGCTCGGCTACGGCCCGTTTTTACGCGGTCCGTCACGAGCAGCGCCTGGACGAAGACGCCGACCTGATCGGGCTGTGCGCAGCTAACGCCGCGGCTGCTTTAACCGGGACATTTGTTGTAGATGGCAGTCCGACCCAGACCGCCATGGTTGAAAGCTCGGGTGGGCAGAGCCAGTTAGCGCAAATGACCACGGCGGGTGTGGTGGCCCTGGTGCTGCTCTTTCTGACCGGACCACTACAATATCTCCCGCGCTGCGTATTAGGCGCCGTAGTCTTCGTCATCGCCATCCGCCTGGTTGACCTTCCAGGTCTGCGCGACATCCGCCGCGAAAGTCCTGGCGAACATGCGCTGGCGTTATTGACCGCGGCGGTAGTAGTGCTCGTCGGAGTCGAACAGGCGATCGTGCTGGCGATGGTACTGTCTCTGCTCCGTGTCCTGCAGCACAGCTACCGTCCTCAGACTGGTGTGCTCGTCGCAACCGAGCACGGCTGGTCGGAGATGCGACCCCTCGTGGCAGGCGCCCAGACTCAGCCGGGCCTTATCGTCTATCGCTTCGGGGCGCCACTCTTTTATGCCAACGCGGATCGCTTTTCACAGGAGGTTCGCGAGCTTGTCAGAGCAAATCCCTCGCAGGTGCATTGGCTGGTAGTCGATGCGGAAGCGATTACCAATGTCGATTACTCAGCGGCGCGGATGGTCCGGCAGCTTCACGATCATCTGGTACAGCGCGGGGTGGTATTTGCCGTCGCGCGAGTGGCCAGCTCCCTGCGTTCTGATCTGATTCGCCATCGCCTTATCGAGGTTGTCGGTGCGGACCGCATTTACAACCACCTGCACGATGCGGTGGCGGCTTTTGCGGAGCACGAGAAACCCCGTTTGGCATCGACGGAAAGATAAGTGGTTGAGAACGATCGATCGTCCCCTCGCGCAATGCGTATCTCTCATTCTAACGAGCAAAGTTCAGATTCTCGCCCTTATCACTTGTCCAGCTGTGGCAGGCCCAACACCGCTTTCAGGACGTCAGAAGTACTAATAATGCCAAGCAGTCTATGTTGCTTGATAACTGGGAGGGCCCCAATCTTGTGAGCGAGCAGTTTCCGAACGGCTTCGGTCATACTGTCATCGGGTGAGACGCAAATCGGATGTTCGGTCATAACGGTGCCAACTCTGGTGTTATCGGAACGTTCCCAGTGCTTGCGGATGTCTCGGTCCGTGATTATTCCAACGAGCTTCCCACTCCTTGTTACCGGCAAACTGCGGAAGTCGCCCGCTTGCATCAAGGCAGTGGCTTTCGTCAGTGTGTCGTCGGGCTCCACACACGTCGGCTCCGGGGTCATGCAATCGGCGACCTTCATCGGACTACTCCGTCGCGGTTTCGAACAAACTGGGTCGACGTAACTTGTTCCATGCCCGGCGATGAGCTTCTGCTGAAAATTGCATCGCGCGACAGCACTGCATCGGCCAGTTATTCAGCTATGGATTTTCTACGGTGTTACGATTGACATATTCATTAACATGAATCGCATAATCTCGTGAATCTGCTTGCTGGAGGGCGTCGATTCGCTTTGTGCAATAAGTGGCGGGCGGGCACGCTCAAGACCTGAATCCTCATTCCACTCGGTTACGACCCAAGTCCGAAGCTCGTTAGCGGCAGCTTGTATCTCCAACCGGGCACCGATAAATGCCCTGGAGCTTGACCCGCGAGGCTGAATTTCTTTGACAAACTGATTGTGGCATTGATCATTGGGCGGTTGGCGATTCCCCCGACCAAGGAAGAGGCTGCGCATGATCCGTAATCCTGGCACTGTTCGCCCTTGTGTATTTGCCTTAGCCATAGCCCTCGCGACGGCGTTTCTCTATACGGCGGGCTACGCAAAGGAACATCCCGGACCCCCACAATTGAATGTGGCTCCGCTATCGACCGCTGAGGCCTCGCGGCCGAGCGACGCGCAAGACCATCAAACGATTACCGCCCTGAATCTGGATGTGCCTGACAAAACGGAGGGCAATTGTCCGGCCAACCTGTTGGGCGGACCGCTTCTTTCGAACGAGCAAGCTGCGAGGCTGGTCAAGCCGGCTCCCAAATCGACGCCCGAAACCGGTCCTGATGCGGCCGCGAACGCCGTGGCCAATTCTTACTACTATCGCATTTCCAAAACCGATCCGGCCGGCTATCAGGAACAATTACAATCATTTTGGGCAACAGCTCATAAGTGGGGCGGGGTCACCAGGCGCATTGACGGTGCGTGCCTGCTCGGACCACATCCTACCACTGCTGAAGTTCTACAATGGGCCGCGCACAAATGGGGAATCAGCCCGTTGCTGCTGTACGCGGCAGCCACCGGGGAGGGCGATTGGAACCAAACCAATATCGGTGATCAGGGTGGCTCCAGCGGTGTGTTCCAGGTGTCTGATCGGCCGGCAAACCGTCCGGGAGGCGAAGATCACGCTTTCCCTGGTTTCAAGGGTGCGGGAGCGAATTTGGCACGCGAGAACACCTGCTTCAACGCCGATATGTACGCGGGTCATCTCTATGCCGTGTATCATGGAATCTCTACTCAACCGACACCGGCGTGGAATATCGACGCTGCGGTTCAGGGCTGGTTTCAGTATGACGCATCCGGAGCCGGTCCCTACTCTCGAAGGATTTGCGGGTTTTTGAACAGCCAGGCGTGGAAACGGAAGTTCTTTAATGGCCAAAGCGTTCCGTATTGAGGTGACGTTGGTCCAGTCTGCCGCCGGCGCATCCGCATCGCAGCGAAATATTTGGGCCGGTGAGTTCTCGTAGCCATTTGGCGCCAGACTCAGACTGCTGAGGGGCAAAGGACGAGCGGACTTCAGCCAACGATGCGACTGACGGCGGCTCGCGCCGATCTGACCGCCGCCGCTCTGACTCCAGTTCCATCGCACAACAGACGCGCAACATATGGACCCGGAGCTCTTCCTGTGGCAGAGTTGCGTCCGCCGGATTAGCGAATATGCATCGATAATCGTCCAGTGGCTAGATTAAGGAGGTTGCGATGAAGCGGTACCTGGCAGAATTGATCGGCACGTTCGTACTGGTGTTCGGAGGATGCGGTGCGGCGGTGCTGGCCGGCGGAAAAATCGGCTTCGCCGGGGTTGCGCTCGCTTTTGGATTTTCCCTTCTCTCGATGGTATACGCGATTGGTTCCATTTCGGGATGCCACATCAATCCGGCAGTTACAGTCGGTCTCCTGCTCGCGCGAAAATTCGAAGCGCGCAGCGTACCCGGTTATATAATCGCGCAGGTTGCCGGCGGGATAATCGCGGCCAGCGTCCTTTTTATCGTGGCCCGCGGGACGGCGGCCGGCTATGACCCTGCCACTGCCGGCTTTGCAGCCAATGGCTATGGCGCTCATTCACCCGGCGGATACAACCTGACTGCAGCATTTGTCACCGAGATCGTCCTGACGTTCTTTCTGGTTTTCACGGTTTTGGGTTCTACCGACATCAAAGCGCCAGTGGGCTTTGCAGGGATCCCGATAGGAATAGTACTGACGCTGATCCATCTGGTGGGCATTCCCGTGACCAACACGTCGGTTAACCCGGCACGAAGTATCGGACCGGCGCTGTTCGTGGGCGGGTGGGCGCTTCAACAGTTGTGGCTGTTCATAGTCGCTCCGCTTATCGGTGCCGCCATCGCGTCGGGTGTTTATGAAATTATTCGAGTTTCCGAGCCGTTGATTCCGGCTCGCGTGGCGGAGGCGGCCCTGCCGAGCGAGCAGTTGGAACGAGCACGCTAGACCTGTTCTCCTACCGTCCAGCCCGTACTTAAGTGCAGCTGGCGCCGGTGGTTGCGAACTAAATCAGAGTTCGGCCACCGCCAGCTGCAAATAATGAGAGTGCACAGCCGGAACCCGATCGTTTGGATGGTGCCGTTCGCGAGTTTAGCTTGGCTGACGACGGGCTCGATTCGTCTGCGATAGTCCGACCTCGTCACGAATCACACGACGGAAATCCTGTAAGTGCACCGCGATTGCCTTGGCCCTGGTGAGCAGTCTCTCCGCATTGTCAGGTGAGATGTTTTTGACCTGCCGTGCATGAACAAGCAGTCGTTCACACTCCTGATTGATAGCATCGAGTATACGGGTCACTTCTTCAAGCGAGGAGGATCCTCGTTTCATTGCGTCAATTTTGCACTTCGAGGCATCGCTCGGCCACCATCCTTCGCTGCTTGGGGTGATCCCGGCTGGATAAAGGCCCGCTTCCGCCCAGACCCTCGCTCAACCCTTAGTTTCGTACTGTGGGGTTCAGGTATATTGGCTTATCTGGCGAAGTTCGTGTGTTACATGCGGTTACGGATCCGGAACTATAATTACAGCTCTAAATAGAGACACGAATCCATTCGGGGGCGCGGTGAAGAGCCCCAACGTCGAAACACGACGTGAAAACCTGTTCAGATGCGATGCTGGACAGCAGCGAGCGCCGCTGATTTAACTACCATCATTGATAACGCCGGGCAGGCTGGAGATCGCCAGGCTCCGCCCGTCGACACTTGCTCGGCCCGGTTTGCCTCGAAAATGAAGGCCTCTGTGCTCGGTACTAGCCAATGCATCGGTTTAAGATCCGTCGAGACGCGCCGCAACGAGACTAAAGCCTCCGTGTCCGCAAGGGCAATTTCTGAAGCATTGGCTCGGCTTTGCCTGACTGGCTGGAGCATGCCTAGACCATCGCGAATCACGAATCGCCACGCACAACTGAACTCTACGATCTCACCGGCGAGGGACTTACGTTCGAAGAAGTCGAGCGGATCAAGATTCAGTATGTTCCGCAGGATTGGCCCGAAATGAGAACCGCGTTCATTTACAAGGAGCAACGGCCGTCCCTTGGCGGCGGCGTTCGGGTACGGATAATTATAGATGTGTTATTGTTCGCCCAACTCCGGTTGGCGGGAGTTAACTTATGGTCGATTAGTGTATACTCGCTGACATGGCGAGCTTTATCTTGTTGCATGAGATGGCGGGTCCTACGACCTCAAGCGAGACGCTGGTTAATGTCGACGCCGTGGAGCGGATTAAGCCGCCGCCGACGGTGAATGGCCGTGTCGAGGTGGTGTTTGCGGGAGGCGACTCCATTTGTGTTGGCGAGAGCTTCGAGCGAGTCCTGGCCATGCTCCGGGGGGCAGGCATATTGCGAGCGCGTGAGTAAAGCGTTCTCCGGTTGCTTGGCGCAGTTCCGCGGTGCCCTAAGCGTTCTGACAATCCATCAAACTGTCAAAGCGTGCAAGAAGCCCCTGCTGGCCCATGCGTGCCCAGACTGAGGTTGAGCCAAATACTGTGGCAACGAACCATAGTTGCATAATAACCGGTGCCGTGGATGATTCTGCTTCGGCTTTTGCTGGACAACATCTTCGTTCGCCGGCTGAAAACCGGAAGGACATTCGGCACCGTGTTTACAGGTCTTCTTCCCTCTAATGGGCAGCCATAGCTTTGCTCGGATCATTTCTATCCACCAGGAGCACAAGCGGAAGCATACAGATACAGGCCAGAGCCAGTATCCAAAGAGTATCGATGTAAGCTTGTGTCGCTGCCTGGATCTGAACAAATCCATAAATCCTACCTAGCGCCTGGTGCATCGCATCTGGCCCGCTGGCGCCAGCGCGCGACAAACTCGAACTTAAGCCCTCCCGCATTTGACGTAATATCCCATCGTAGAGGGTGACATGCTTCGCCAGCGCATCCTGATGGAGTTGGCTGTGTCGTGCAATCAGCGTTGCCACCAGCGAAATTCCGACGCTTCCTCCGACATTGCGGGAGAGATTGACGATACTCGAGATTTGGTTGCTGTTTTGTCCGGTTGCTGAAGCAAAAGCGGCGACATTGATTGGAATGAACAAGAACGGTAGCCCGATCGATTGGTAGATTCGGTACATCATCACGGTCGTGAAATCGATTTGCAGGTTCAAGCCGCACATATGGAAGAGCGCGATTGCGGAGATGGCAAAGCCCGCCCCGATCATCCAACGTGCCTGAACTCGCTGGCTTAAAATACCGATCAGCGGCAGCGTAGCGATGATTGCGAATCCCCCGGGCGAAAGCACCATCCCCGATAATTCCGCGGTGTATCCAAGCAGCTCCTGCACGAACAGCGGCAGCAAGGTAGTCGACCCGTAAAGCATTGCACCCAACACGAACATCATTAATTGGGCAATTGCAAAGCTTCGATTGCGAAACAGCTTGATTTCGAGAATGGGATGGGGCTCGTGCCATTCCCAGATCACAAAGATGACCAACGCGGCAACTGCGATAACAGCGAGACTGGCAATGAAATTCGACTGCAGCCAGTCATCCTCCTGACCCTTATCGAGCACGACCTGCAGGCAACCCAGTCCCAGCGCGACCAAGCCAAATCCGGTGTAGTCGACGCTTTGCTTTCGTGCCGCAACCTTGCTGGCCTCGTTCAGGTAAGGCGGGTCTTCGACCATCCGGTATGTTAGCAGTAGCGAAACGATTCCGACTGGCACATTGATGAAGAAGATCCATCGCCAGTCGAAATTGTCAGTGATGTAACCACCCAGGGTCGGTCCAATCGCCGGTGCGAGCACCACCGCCATTCCATATATGGCAAAGGCCATTCCGAATTGTTCGGGAGGGAAGGTATCGGAGAGGATTGCCTGCTCACTAGGCTGCAAGCCGCCGCCGCCTGCCCCCTGCATGACCCGAAACAAAATCAGCGCATTCAGACTCGGTGCCAGGCCACACAGAAAAGAACTGCCTGTGAAGAGCGCCACGCACGTCATGTAGAAGCGCTTGCGTCCAATGCGGGCGGAAATCCAAGCGCTGGTCGGCAACACGATCGCGTTAGCGACCAGGTACGCGGTCAGGATCCAGGTACTCTCATCAACTGTAGCGGACAATCCTCCGGCTATATGCGGCAGCGAAACGTTCGCAATGCTCGTGTCGAGAATCTCCATAAAAGAGGCGAGCGTTACAGTGAAGGCGACCGCCCAGGGATTGCGCTGCCTCCGCGCTGGCAGCTTCAGCTGCGGGGCAGCACTCACCGCAGCCATACCTTGGGCTCAACCGAAAGCCCTGGGCGCAAAGCATGGACGGTATCCTGGCCAGCATTGAAGCGAATCCGAATCGGTAAACGCTGCACGACCTTGACATAATTGCCGGTGGCATTCTCGGGCGGGAGCAGGCTAAAGACTTCACCGGTTGCGCCAGCCATGCCTTCGACGTAGCCGTTAAAGTCACGTCCGAGTGCGTCAACATGGATGGTAGCTTGTTCGCCGCGATGCATGCGACGGACCTGCGTTTCTTTGAAGTTGGCGGTTACCCAGATATCGTCCAGACCCACGATCGCCATGAGCTGTTCGCCCGGCTGCACCCGCTGACCAACTTCGACGGTTTTCTTGCCGATCACGCCTCCGAATGGAGCCAAGATCCTGGTATAGCTCAGATTGAGCAGAGCCTGATCCAATTCTGCCTGAGCGGCTTGAACCGACGCTTCTCGCGAGCTTATTGCTTTTTGCGCTGACCGGGTGGCGGCGCGGTCGGAATCGGCTGCGGCGGCATCAACGTCCGCCACGCGAATTTTTTCCTCGTATTGCTCGCGAGCTATGACCTCCTGGTTGAGCAACGCGGTGGAACGCTCAGCATCCCGTTGTGCTTTGCCCAATGTCGCCTCCGATTGATGCAGCCTGGCCAGTGCGGCCAGGTAGTCGGCGCGCGCGGAACCGGCTTGCGCTTGGGCTAAAGAGAGTTTCGCGCGAGCATTATCAACGGCAACTTGCGCATCGCGCGGATCAATCGATGCGAGCAACTGACCGGCTTTGACAGTTTGGGTTTCTTCCACGTTGACCCGCAATATGGTGCCATTGATGCGCGAGGCAACCGGGGCGATGTGGCCATCAATTACGGCGTCGTCAGTTGATTCGTATGAATGCAGGTAGTTCCAAACGGGTCTGCCGGCGACGAAGAGTATTGCAAGCAGCGCCGCAAAGGCGAGAGCCTTGACGGCCATGCGGACCAAAGATCTCTCGTCCGGCGGATTGCCCGCCGCTTGATCGCTCACTTGCGGTAGCGGCGGTGAGTGCTGCTCAGTCTCACCGAGCATCTGCCGGGGCACTGGGTCCGGTTGGTAGCCATTACTCTCGCGGCTGATGCCAGAGTTTGGAGTTTCCATGATTCACACTGCTCCCGCGAGGATTAGGTCGACATGTTCGCGGATCAGCGACTGAATCTGTTCGAGTCGCTCGACGGAAAATTCCTTCCATCCAAGGCTGCGCAAGGCGGTCTGCCGGCAATTTCGGAACACGAGAATCTGCCCGAGAATGGCGATTGCGCGCAGATTTATGCTCGGGTCGCTCCTCGATCTTTTTAGAATCGATGCCAGCAGCCCGGCACCGGCATCGCCTACACGCCGCATCATCCCCTCATAGAGGACATCAAATGCTGCCCCTGGTTGAAGCTGCTCGCGCATGATGAACGCCGCCCAGCCGTCTGCCTCGGACGAACCAACCAGAATCGCAACGAGCGTATCCGTGTAGTTGTGCATGAGTTCGAGCGCCTGGTTTCGTGGCAAGGGTCCATTGCGCAGTGCATGTTCGATTTGCTCGAGCAGTGGTGCGGTGTGTTGGGCCATTCGGTCGACGATGTATTGGGCGGCGGCGCAATAAAGGCCTTCTTTGCTGCCGAAGTGATAAGGGATTGCCGCAAGGTTGGCATCAGCCTTGTCGGCCAGCATGCGTGTGCTAGCGCCTTCAAATCCGAATTCGCCGAAGACCTGCAAAGCGGCATCGATGAGCCGCTGACGGGTAGTTTCACCCGAGACCTGAGGCGGGTCTGATCTCGCTCGCACTCTTGAACCCTCCTGTCAGCGCGTACTGTAATTCATACGAATGACTGAATCAATCGATTGACCTTTTAATGGTACAGAAACTTGACAATGGGCAACGGGTTCCTCTGAATTCGAGTGCGCTCGGTGACCAGGGGAGCCGGAGGCGAAGCGAACTAATGAGGCCGCGAGGTGCGCATACAAGAACTGCGTAATGTGAATCTACCCGAATCTATGTGAATCTATCTGTGGTGAAGCGGGTTGGCAGACTACGAATTGACTCAACTGCGTTTCCGGTACTCGGGGGTTCTTCAGTTCGGTTCTGACGAGTTGGCTCTTTCGGCAGCATCGCAATTTTGACCGAATAGGCATGCGCGTCGCTCGGGAGTTGTAGCCTCGCGCGGAAAGGGTATGACGAACGGGGAGTGGTGCGATACGGATGACGCGGTCACCCCTCCGTCCGGCCATCATCGCCCATGTCCACGGTTCCGATACATAGCGTCCATTCACGTGGACCACGTGGTCCACTCTCATCAAGCAAGAGACTAGAACATGCGAAGCAGCCGCAGTGCCAAAATTGTCGCCACGCTTGGCCCCTCCAGTTCGACCGAAGCGCAGATCCGGTCCCTGTTCGAAGCCGGGGCCGACGTGTTCCGGTTGAATTTCAGCCATGGTTCGCGCGCCGAACATGCGGCGCGGGTGCGTATCATTCGCAAAATCGAGCAGGAAGTCGAGCGAAAGATCGGCGTGCTGCTCGATCTCCAAGGGCCAAAGCTGCGCATCGGGACGCTCGTCGAGGGCAAGATCGACCTCAGTGCCGGCGATCGCTGGCGTCTCGATATGGACCCGACACCCGGGGACGCCAAGCGTGCACCGCTCCTGCACCCAGAGATCTTCGCCGCGGTGAATGCCGGCACTACGCTGCTGGTAGACGATGGCAAGATACGGTTGCGTGTTGATCGGGCAGAGACCCACTTTATAGAAATTACGGTGCTGGTGGGCGGCCCTGTCTCGGACCAAAAGGGAGTGAACGTGCCCGGGGTGGTCTTACCGATAGGTGCTTTGACCACCAAGGACCGGCAGGACTTGAGTTTCGGGCTCCAGCTCGAAGTGGATTGGGTGGCCCTTTCCTTTGTGCAGCGCCCGCAGGACATCGAAGAGGCTCGCACCCTAATCGCTGAGCGCGCCTGGATAATGGCGAAGCTCGAGAAGCCGTCGGCCATCGAACATCTCGGGGCCATTGTGGAGTTGAGCGACGGCATAATGGTGGCGCGCGGCGACCTCGGAGTGGAGATGCCCTTGGAGCAGGTGCCTCAGCTACAGCGGCGCATCGTCCGCCTGTGCCGGAGTTTAGGCAAACCCGTGGTGATAGCGACTCAAATGCTCGAATCGATGATCGCTTCTCCGATGCCTACGCGCGCCGAGGTTTCCGATGTGGCAACTGCTGTATATGAAGGGGTAGACGCGGTCATGCTCTCCGCTGAATCGGCCGTTGGGACCTTCTCCGCTCAGGCCGTCGGCATGATGGACCGCATCATCGCTAGCGTCGAGCGGGATCCAGCGTATCGCTCCGGGTTGGAGGCGATCTACAGTAGCCGCGACATCACTGTGCCGGGTGCCATCTGCTCCGCGATGCAGCGCGTGGTAGAACTACTTGCCGCGGCGGTTATCGTTACTTACACCTCGTCAGGTTCCACCGGACTGCGTGCCGCGAGTGAGCGTCCTGCGGCGCCTATCCTGGGTATGACTCCGAGTCTTCCGGTCGCGCGGCGGCTGGCCTTGGTGTGGGGGGTGCATGCGGTGCTCGCCCCCATGGTTCGCGACGTACGTGAAATAGTCTCGCACGCATGCCACGCCGCTTGCGAAGAGGGTCTTGCGCGCACAGGCGACTACGTGACGATACTGGCTGGGCTGCCCTTCGGCTCTGGCAATACCAACCTGCTGCACGTTGCTCGCATCACAGACTGAGGTGGATCTGTCTGGCGATAACACTCGTCACCCGTCGCGTTCGCTCCTATGCGACAGGCGCGATGAGAGTCTAGTCTAGTAACTACGTGTCAGTACCGGCAAAGCCGACCTTCTCAATCCATGCCGCAAATGCCTCCATGAAAGTTTTCAGAAACTCGCGGGTGCCTTCGTTCGTGACGTTTCCTTCCTTGTCGAATAGATTCGCGGCGCCTCCGATGTAAGCCTCCGGCTGCTGCATAGTGGGCACATTCAGGAACACGAACGATTGTCGCAAGTGCTGATTGGCTCCGAAACCGCCGATCGCGCCGGGCGAAACGCTAATCACGGCGCCGGGCTTTCCGTTCCAGGCGCTTTGCCCATAGGGCCGCGACCCCACGTCAATAGCGTTCTTCAGCACACCCGGCACCGATCGATTGTATTCCGGCGTGACGAACAGGACGGCGTCGGCGGCTTTGACCCGCTCGCGAAAAGCTATCCACTCCGGACGTGGAGTGCCATTGTCGTCATCATCCTGGTTGTAGAGAGCGAGCTGACCAATCTCGACGATTTCGAGCTGAAGCCTCGGGGACGCCAGCGCTGCAAGAGCTTTGGCGGCCATACGATTAAATGATCCTTTACGAAGGCTGCCGACGAATACTGCTACGTTTCCGGTATTACTCATTCCTAATGACCGTCGTTATTGAAGCTGTGCGCGTGAGCGGCACTGCGCGAAGGTCACCAGAGCACGAAGCACGCCATTTCTTCCCGGCGACCATACTAACCGGATGGCCAACGGCGTCCTTCAGAGAAATGAACTCGTAGGCATTGCCGAGCAGACCAGATGCCTCGCCACTTATCGCCCTATCAGAAGCTCTCTTTAGATATTTCGCAATTCCTCCGTCATCGCAATCGCTTTTGGCTTTGGTAAGTTTGCGTAGGTGTACGTCAATAATTACATGGGCCATTGGGGAATTCGGGCGACGCCATTTCGCTCGTTGATCATTGGAGTTCGACAATAGCTTCTTTGTGTAGGCGCGTATTCGCTAGCCGTACAGAAAACCAACGGCAATCGACCACCCGAGACCACTAACCTCGAATATTCGGCCTGTAACCTCCCATGTCGCTGCGGACCCGATCGGGGCGGGGCAGTTCAAGATTTACCAATGATTCGGCGCACGAAGCCCAACCAACTAATGGAAGTCGGCGTCAAGGTTAGTTCTGTGATCGTCTATTAGCATTCTATACAAGCAAGCAGCTTACTGAAGCACGAACGGCCACCTCGGCTGGCATTGCCGTTGCACACCGCCCATCACTGACATCAACATACCGCCGGCTCGGGATAGTGGTACCGGAAGAACCAATCAATGCTGCGACATCCGGCACTGGCACCCTGAGTTGATCTAAACGAACAACATCTGAGCCTTCGTCGGTTCCAGTCTGAACGGGTTGTGGAGGTAGAAGTATGCGATGGCATCAGGCGCTTACGCTGATCGTGACGTTTGGATTGATCCTCGCCGCACACTCAATGTGCGCAGCGGCTGACCAGTCGTTCTCAAGGCCGGTATCCTTTACTCCTGATTTGCGGACCAATCCTGTTGTCTATGAAGTGATGGCATCCTGGTATGGGGGCTCATTTGCTGGCCGGCCGACGACTAGCGGCGAAGTGTTCAACCCTCATCATCTTACCGCAGCGTCTCTCAGCGTGCCGCTGGGGTCGGTGGTAAAGGTCGAGAATCCCAGCAACGGCCGTTCGGTTATGGTGCGTATCAATGATTGCGGTCCGTATGTAGTCGGTCGCGGTCTCGACCTGTCTCGCCGTGCGGCAGAAAAAATTGGCATCATTCGACAGGGCGTCGCGCGTCTGGCAGTTATCCCGATTAGCATCCCGCCGAACGCTGATGTCGATCGTTGTACTCGATGATAGTCAGTTCGGTTTCGTGGCGGCGTCGAGCGCAACGCAGTCTGATAGCCGCCACACTTGTTAATCATCGTGTGTTGGTCACCATCCAGTTCGACCACCAGTCTGGCAGTTTTGCTGCAGAAATCGGCAAAATAGAGCCGATTGGGCACTGCCGCCGAAACTTGAAGCCGAGCTGATTATTGCGCAGGCACGACCAAAGATGTGCCTTCGCAGCGGTGCTGTGGCGCCGTAACTCACTTGCTCGTGTTGGTGGGTTCGGATCGCGCATTTCGTCTCAAGCGAATTCAGATTTTCTTTTAGGGACCTTCACCGCATCGCATTCTTTTGCAAGGCGGTCAGGGTCCTCCAGGAAAAGCGAGATCTCACCCAAGACCGCTTCAGTCTCAGAAAGAAAGGACCTCCTGATTCCCGGAGCGCACCACTCGGTAATCTTCTTGGAAAAGATAAACAGACAGTCATCCTTCTGTGACATCTGGAGATTGTCGGCAATCTGAATTTAGACTAATTATCAAGACTTCAAGCTCGTGGCGAACTCGTTGGTCACTGACCTGCCATCTCCATCTCGGTGAATCGAGATCTTCACTCAACCGCTCCCGCTGAATAAAACATGTTGGGGAAACGCCAGAGCTTATCGATGATAACAAAAAGGGCGCTGCAGTTCGGACACCAACTTGAGCACCTATATGGCGTAAAATTTCCAATCCGAGGAGTGTATGAGCGCAGGAGACTTGGCGATTAAATGGGAAGGCGCCCGGATGCGCCACAAACACGATCACGCAGCCGTGTTAGATATCAACCGTGAGCACGAGCGATCGCTTAGCGTCGGTGACCGCATAGCCGATCGTGTTGCCGAGATCATTGGAAGCTGGCCGTTTATCATTTTCCAGTCTACGGTTCTAGCCGGGTGGATAGTGCTTAATGTAGTCGCCTACAGCCGGCACTGGGACCCATATCCCTTCATCCTGTTGAACTTGGCCCTGAGTTTTCAGGCCGCCTATGCAGCTCCCATCATCATGATGTCCCAAAACAGGCAGGCCGATAAAGATCGGCTAATGGCGCAGCATGACTACGACATCAATTTGAAAGCCGAACAGGAAGTCAAAGCTATTATGCATCATCTGGAGCAGCAGGATGACATGATGATCGATATTCTCCGTCGTCTGGAAGCGCAGCATGAAACGTTACTAGACAGAGCGGCTATAGCCAGCCAGGACTGAGAACCACCTTTAATCGTGATGACAATGGTCTCCGCAGACCCAGCAGTAGCAAGCTGGCGCAATGCAAGGTCATGGCTGTCTACTGAGCTAGTCTCCAGTAACGTGTCGCGAATAAATTACAACGGCTTCCGGCCTTGTCATTCCGTGCCCTCGCTCGCCGTCTCTCAGGTCAGTGGCGCATTGGCGGTTTCGCTCAGGCTAAAAATCGCAACCATCGAGACCAGGGCTGCGGCCATCATATATATAGAGGGCGACAACTCGTTTCCCGTCAGCGCGATCAGGTAAGTAGCTACCATCGGAGCTGTTCCTCCGAGGAAGGCGAAACAGATGTTGTGGCTAATAGCGGCGCTGGTGCAACGCACGCGCGTCGGGAAGGCCTCGGCCGTCGTAGCGGGTTCTGCCCCGAAAAATAGACAAAGAAGAAGGGTAAAGCACAACTGTCCAGTTAGAATAACACTAAACTCCGGAGAGCGGAGCAGCCGAAACAACGGCAACGAGAAAAGCAGCACTCCGACAGTTCCGGCGAGTAACAAAGGTTTTCTGCCGAACCTGTCCGAAAGGACCCCGGCGCACGGAATCAGGGCCAGCATTGCAGCTAAGGCAATTGTGTTGATCAGGAGCGCCTCGGATTTGGGAATCTGAACGATCTTGGTAAAAAACACACTGATGTACACGAATAGGGTATAGAAACCTACCGCCGATACCGCCTTGAGCGCGGTTATTTTGAGAATCGCCAGCCGCTGTGTTGTCAGGGCTTCTGTAAATGATCCAAATGACTGTTCAGTGGTAGCAGTACCTTGCGGCTTCAGCCCCCCTTGTTCGAGTTCCCGGCGTATATGGAGCCCAACCAACCCAATCGCCAAACCGAAAATAAATGGTAAGCGCCATCCCCAGTTCCGCATCGCCTCACGCGGCAGAATGCTGGTGAGCAGAGTGCCTACCGCGGAGCCCAGTAGTGTTCCCGCGCACACTCCAAACAAGCACCAAGTTGCCATGAGACCACGCCGCTCCGGAACGCTTTTTTCAACCACGAAGACAATCGATGTGGTGTATTCTCCTCCGACTGAGATGCCCTGCGCCAGGCGGAGGAGAACGAGCAATATTGAAGCGGTGATGCCCATCTGCTGATAGTCAGGAATGACGCCGATCAGAAAAGTGGGTACGGCCATTGCCACCACGGAGAGGAACAAAGCTCGCTCCCTGCTCCAACTGTCGCCAATGTGGCCAAACAGAACAGCGCCGACGGGACGCATGAAAAAGCCTGCCGCGAACACCCCGAAAGCTGCCAACAGGGAAGTGGTAGGATTTCCCGACGGGAAAAAATGATGGCCGATGCTCACGGCGAAATAGCCGTAGACCGAGAAATCGTACCATTCGAGAATGTTTCCGATTATCCCGGCAACTACCAATGTCCGTTGCGACGGGACAACGCTAGCCGGCTGGCCAGCCGGTTCCGCTACGGTGCTTGACACAGGAACTCCGACAAACTTGGCTGTAACAGACAGCACGTGCAAGGATTAGCTATTCCATAGATCGCAGCAGGCCGACGGAATGCACATATTGCAGCGCTGTGTTTAAGGTCGGGACTTCCACGAGCCAACCTTCTGCGCGAGCTTTCGCGAGTACGTCTAATACTGACCAGAATCTTCAAATGGTTTCCGCCGCCATACTTTCGATTCTACGAAGAAAAATCACTCCTCTCCTGAAGGCTGCAAGTTGCGTCTCGGCCATTGCGAAACGAACGTTGGCTGCCGATCTCGTCGAAAAATGAGGGTCAACTTTTGATAGATAATAACCTGGACTCCACTTCTTTAATGCTGCCCATTCACTGTCTCAGTAGCGACTTGCGTATTGCCTGGTGTTTAGTTTGAGGATGAAGCCACACGCTCATCACCGCCGGACAGAATGAAGGATCGTCAATCTCGCCGATGCTCGAATCGTTAAAATATACGAGCGTTCGATTGCTCAGCGAGCAGAAAATGACGATCTGATCACCTGAATTTAGGTTAGGGACGACCTTCCTCATTTCAGCTTCCCAGGCGCTGAGTTTGCTCTCGTCCCCAACCTTGAGGTCGCGCATCTCCGCAATTGCGCTCTTCACTAAGGTTTCAGCCGGAACCGCCCGGCCCGGCTCAATATCGAGCGCGTGCGGAGCGTGTGCAGACCACTGCGTGCCCACGATCCACAACGTAGCGTCGTAAACCCTGATACCCCACAGCGTGTGGCGGCCTTTTCCGAACGGATGCATCCGCGGAGCTTCTGACAGGACCTGATGCGGCAAGGGCCGAACGGCGCCCGGCTGCTGGGCTAGAGCAGAGATAGCAAACACCAGAATCAGAAGCGTGCTCAGGCTACCTGAGTACTCCGGGCCTGTAGACTTTCCTTTTGCCATAAGCAGCCGCATTTTCGCGTAAGCTCAGGATGCCAGCAACCGGCAATACGGACATGGCTGGGGCGGCGCTGCTCTGCGTATGGCCACCGGACCCGGCCGGTCGCCGGAGAATCTTGGTGTGCGCACGCCGAGAGTTGCCAGCCCTGTTGATAGCCGTCAAGGGATTACTTGATTGTAACCACGCAACTCGGTTGCATGGTGCTAATTTCGGTAGTTAATGAGCTAGCACGGCTGAATCCTTCTTTCGGGACTATTTGGGGAAGGCGGAGCGCGCAAAAATTGGCGCGTCGCAGCGCGAGGAATAGCTTTGTGAGGCGGTGGCGCATGCTGTACAACCTGACACGTTCTGGACTGCTGGATGCGTGACTGCCAGTGATCTGAGATTCTGATGCTCGCCGACTCAGCCCCGGTGCCAGTCCCGCGGACCAAGTGGACATGAGGCTCATATGCACTCCCCTCGCTGCGCAACTGACACACGCCATACCGAGCGCAGGTATCGGCATATGAGCAGGTGCGGAGCCATAACCTTTACTGAGTTGCGGGGAAGGTGAAGGAAGGTGATTGACTCCAACATAATCGAAAAGATCCAGAAGCTTCGGGCGATTACGGAACAGCGCGGCGCGACCGAAGACGAGGCTATTGCCGCGGAACAGCACATGTTCCGCATGCTCGCGAAGTACAACCTGGAAATCAGCCAGATACCGGACGGCGAACCGGCCAAGCCCGATACCAGGATTGAATCGGAATCCGCTGAGCGCCCATCAAGCGTTTGGAAGCAATACCTCTACAGCGGGGTCGCCAACCTGAACTTCTCAGAATGCTTGACCTGGCGCCATCACATCATCATCGTCGGCACCAGGGCCAACCGGATCGCAACCCTTGAGATGGCAAGCTATCTGATACAGACAGTCGAGCGCCTCGCCAACAAGGAGGCCGCAGAAGTTCCAGGCGATGAACGCCGTCGCTTCCGTCATTCGTACGCTGAAGGTTGCGCCACACGCATCTACGAGCGTTTGGAACAGATGCGACTCGAAGCGCAGGCAGGCCGCATGAAAGCTGAAGACTCGAATTCCCTGATGCCAGCCTTGGCCGACCTTTATCTGGCGAGCAAAACGAGAGTCGACGACTTCATTACCGATAATTTTGGTAGGATCTACCACCGGACGCACTACGCGAGCGGAGGCCACAACGGGGGTTATATCACCGGATACAACGCCGGCGAGAATGTTGGTCTCCATCGTCAAATCGGTCGCAACCAAAGGCGGCAGATCGCTTGACAGCGTTACAAGCATCGCCGCGAGTAACCATGCGGCCCGTTTTTATGGTTGCGTCGATGGGGGGATCAGCTCGCCAGGCAAGCTGGGAAATCATCAGACGTTAACAATGCTGTGTTGCAGATGTTGAATTCACTCGCGCGCCTCCGTATCGGGCGGAAGGAACACTCCATGAAAAAGACCACAAGCAAACCCGCTGCGAATAAAACAGCGGCAAAGAAACCCGTAGCAAAGATGCCGGCCGCCAAGAAATCCCCAGCCAAGCCGAAGCGCAAGGCCGAAGGCCAACCAGAATTCGTCGGCATCCTGACGCGCCTGGCGGAGGACCAACGCAAGCTGGCAGAGCGGCTCGCTCACCTTATGGCGACCACTGACAAGCTTGTTGAGGCCGTCGGCCATCTCAGCGAAGGCGTCGAGGACCTGCTACAGGCCTCAGAGGGTACTTCGCCCGCCCAGGCAGGTGAGCCGGCAAACGAACGGCAGATCGAGGAACCGGGCGAAGTGGTGGGTGTCATGATGGTCGATGACATCGAGGGCAGCGACGGCGAGGGCGAAGAGGAATAACCAGTGAGCTGCCGCGCAAGACCGCCACTGCCACAACTGGATCAACGACGTCGTTGACGGCGCGCTCTGAGTAAGCAATTACGCGCAGCAGCAAGTTCTTGTAGATCTGTCTTTGAATCGCAAATTTATTCAGCTACGGCCCGAGTAGCATCATTTCCTACGAGCACCGCCAGAGGCCTCTCCCGCAGCGGGAGAGGCCAAGGCAAAGCGCTTCAGAGAGTAGACCCGGCTGCTGACCGTGTCATTGTTAGAGACCTGAAACGGCTGATGCGGCGACTTGAGCAGTACCTTCCGGAGCAATGCCGGGACCCTACACTCGATGCCCGCAATCATGCCGAATACCACGAGGCCAAAGGCCGATTTGCTTGGGGTCCGAGGGCCTCTCCCGCAGCGGGAGAGGCGGCCCGCGCATCTTTTGTGCGGGCGGTGAGAGTCCCTAAAGGAGAATCTGAATTCGCTTGAGACAAAATGCACGATCCGAAACCAACCGCACGAGCACGCGAGCTACGGCGCAACAGCACCGCTGCGGAGGCATATCTTTGGTCGTGCCTGGCCAACGCGGCTGCAATTTCCCTGCGAACCCAGTCGGAGGCAATCAGCGTCTCGGTCGGAAAGACGCGAAGCGTGCCAACCGGGGCAAAATCGTAGAATCCCTTGTTCGAAATGGAACTGAGAAAGGAAAGTGACGGCTCACCCTTGTACCCGAGTGTCAGATACGAATGCTGAAAGCACCTTAACCTAATAATCTGGGTTAATAATAAGACTTCCACACGTCTCCATCGGCTACCCATTTCACTTTGGGGTGCCTACAATCTGCCTCCAAACCAAGTTCGCGGCGAGGTCGCTCTTCCGTTAAAAAATTTTTGATTTTATTTGGCGCGCCCGGAGGGATTTGAACCCCCAACCCTCGGATCCGAAGTCCGATGCTCTGTCCAGTTGAGCTACGGGCGCTGATATGCGGACCGGGAAGCGAAACCTTATCACGCCCGCTCGGCTCCGGGCGAGCGGGGCGTAACCTCCGCCGCTGCTCCATTACCGGCAAGGCGAATTTAGATAAGGCTGACGGCGTTCAATTCCTATCAGCAGCGGCAGTACGATGGGAAAAGATCCGTGACGGGGTTGTTCGAACTGAGGTGTTGAGCCGAAATGCGCCAGCTCAGGCTGACTCTTGCGAACCCTGCGGAGGAGATAAACACCAGTGGCGGGCGGAAACATCAATGGTGAATTTTCAGCGGCCATTTCATCAAGTGTCGGTTCTACCTACAAACCGCTGAGCAGTGTCTGGGAACGAAATGACGGCGAGTTGCTGGAAGCGATGTTCGGGTTTTATGCAAAGATTCAACCTGAACCCATCCTTGACGCGACCTACAATGCGGGCCGTTTCTGGAAAGGTTCCAAGCGTCGCGTCGTCTCGATGGACATTGACCCGCAGTACAAGCCGATGATCGTCGGAGACAACCGCAAAATGTGCG
>JAMXLL010000181.1 GCA_024281015.1 Candidatus Binataceae bacterium | reverse complement strand
CTCGGTCCTGAACAGTGCAAAGCACTCGTGTTTGGCTGTTTAGCGAACACCGATTGTGCCCGGTCCTTGGATGATTGACGAAGCAGCTCCGCGACGTACCGCTAGAGCAAGCCGAAGACTTACAATTTTCGAGGTTTTCTGCCTGATAATGGCGGCCGGGTCACTAAAACAGCAGAGAACGGAGCAGAGGTGAAGATACTCATATCATCGCATATGTTTTCGCCGACTGTGGGCGGTCTCCAAACTGTTTCGGCGTTGCTTGCCAGCCAATTTACTCGTATGGGCCATGAGGTGAGGCTGGTTACTCAAACCCCATCCACGAAAAAGATGCTCCTTCCATACCGGGTAGTTCGCCAGCCAAGGCCCGCGCGGCTGCTGAGCCTGCTCCGATGGTGTGATGTCTATCTCCATAACAATATCAGCCTGCGAACGGCCTGGCCGCTGCTGGTCATATCCCGGCCTTGGATTGTCACTCACGCGACGTGGATATCTTCTGCCGGGCTGGGTGGCAAGCTGCGCCATCAAGTGCTCAATCGCGCGACTGGTATCTCCATCAGTACGGCAATCGCGTCTCACGTACGCACTCCCTCCGTAGTAATCGGCAACCCCTATGATGATGAAGTCTTTCGGGAGATACCGAATCGCCCCAGAAGCAGAGAACTGGTCTTTTGCGGACGTCTGGTTCCGGACAAAGGAGCAGCTCTTTTACTGAAATCTCTGTCAATTCTGAAGTCGAAAAAGCTCAATCCACGCTTGACAATCATCGGCTCGGGTTCCGAGGAGAACCGGCTTCGAGCAACTGCGCACGAGCTAGGAATCGCAGGCCAGGTAACGTTCGGTGGAGTTAAGACCGGACGGGAACTTGCCGATTCCCTGAACTCGCACCAGATCATGGTTGTTCCTTCCGTTTGGAATGAGCCGTTCGGTGTCGTCGCGCTAGAAGGAATTGCATGCGGCTGCGTACTCGTCGGTTCCGAGGGGGGAGGACTCAAAGGAGCGATTGGTCCTTGCGGAGTTACCTTTCCCAACGGTGATTGCGATGCGCTCACCGCCTGTCTGGAGGAGCTCTTGACTTCACCGGAAACGCGAGCCCGATACAGAGCGGCCGCAGCGGAACACCTTAGTCATTACACAAAACAAGCCATCGGGGAGAAATATATCGAGGTATTTGCGTCGAGTCTTTCTGGCCGGGCAAAAGTGTCGGGTGACGCTATTACCGAGCGCAATCACGACCAGCAGCATCGCTATCCTGAGGGTGTTCCCCTCCAGAGCGATCAAGGAAGAAAGCCTGACAGCAAAGACGCTGAAGATTTTGTGCCTGACGCAGAGTCGCATTTTCCCTGGCAAGGGAAGAGAAATACGGTAGCCTTCTGAGATAGAGTCAATTTACGAATTCAAACTTTGATATTACAGCAGACGCCGTCCAATTGTGCTCTCATAGGGTAACTTCGGCTCGATTAGAGCTCCATCGCCGCCGGATTGTTACGCTAATTTTTGTCGTTTATTGGTTGCTGATACTCGAAGGTGCGTTCCGGAAATGGGTTTTGCCTCAATACCATCAAGAACTCTTTTTTTTGCGCGATCCGTTTGTGTTGGCAATCTATTGTCTATGCCTCAAGTACCGAATCTTTCCTCGACAGCAGTTCTGGATGATTGCTGCTATTACATGGATGTGGCTCGGTGGGCTGCTACTGCTACTCCAGATTGTGAACGGCACAATCTCCAGTAATACAGCTCTCCTGCTCTCAGTTTATGGATGGCGCCAATATTTTTTTTATATCCCGCTTCCGTTCGTGATCGGGCAATGCTTTAAAAAAGAAGATCTACTCCGTCTCACAAGGTACACGCTCGTCTTCTCGATTCCGATAGCGTATCTGTCGATCCTGCAAGCGTCCGCTCCGGCAAACAGCGTTCTCAATGCAGGTGTGGCGGATGATCCAGATAACAGTTTTGCCCCCCTGGGGGTGGCTTTAGGCTTTGTCAGAACCAGTGGCACGTTTAGCTCCAACGTGGGGCAAGTGCTGTTTATCGGCAGTCTCCTTGCGATGATTCTGTGGGTATGGATTCTGCCCCGGGAGAGGCGACCGCTGCGCGGGGTGATGCTCGCAGTAGTTACAATGGCCGTGTCGGTGAATCTCGCGGTGGGCGGTCATCGGGCGGCCTTTGTGCTGGGTCTGCTGATCTTATCGGCCGCATTTGCTTGTACTGCGTTGCTACCGCGTCGCTACGACCGCCGCCGGGTGTTACGAATGGTTGCTTGTGTCACAATAGCAGGGGCAGTTACGATGCCCATCCTTTTTCCCGAACAGCTTATGGCACTCTCAGTTCGGGCCGCCGGCGCCGCGGAAGGGGATGATTGGTACAGTTACGGGATCGTGAATCGCGCGTTCGGAGACTTTACTCATTTTGTGGATCTGCTTCCTGAGACTCCTCTGCTTGGCTATGGCTTGGGGAGGGGCGGCAACGCGGGGACCGGCATTGGCATAAGTATTCCGGTTGCTGCAGAAGACGATTGGTCTCGTAATATTGTGGATCTTGGCTCCGTGTTGGGATGCGCCTTCATCGCTTTCAGAGTATTACTGGTCATATCCCTGCTGGCGAGCGCGGTAGCGACGGCCAGGCGGAAGTACGAACCACTTCCGCTCCTGATAATTGGCTTTATCGGCGGAGTGCTTCTGTACGGCCAAATCACAGGTCACGGAACAGTTAACGGTTATGCGTGGATGTTTGTTGGGTTTTGCATAGCCGCTAACAAGCCACTTGATCCACGGATAGTATGAAGTTGAACATCGCAGTATGTGGCAAGTTTCACTACCATAACTACGTTCGCTATGTTGACCAGGCCGGCTTGCTGAACCGTTTTTACTACTCCCACAGCATCCGCACCAGTGGGCGCCGCCTCGGTATCGCTTCCGGCCGGGCAATAAATTGCTGGCCAAAGGAATACCTTATTCGGCTGCACGCTCAACTAACTAACGGCTGGTTAGTCCCGCAGCTGGCCCCATTCTATTCTCAGCTCTGGCAAATAGGTGTACTGCAGAGATGGAATTCCTGCGGTCTGCTGCATGTCATGCTTCATGGAACCGCCCACCGACTGATAAGACGTGCCAAGCGCGAGGGTGCCGTGGTCATAGGAGAACCCGTTAACCGGCATCCCGAAGATCTTTACCAACTATTATGCGAAGAAAGCGAACGTTGGGGAATGAGGCGCCCAACGATGCACAAGACGCAGCAGCTACAGATTGCAGAAGCAGCGCTTGCAGATTTTTTGTTGACACCCTCCCGGATGGTGCGAGATTCGTTCGTGCAGCATGGGTTCGACCCGGCCAGGACCAGGGTGATTCCTTATGGAGTTGATTTAAGCCGTTTCAAACCGCTCTCTAACGGAATGGGATCCGGTCGGCCGTTCAGGGTTATCTGTGTCGCACAGCTGTCACTTCGCAAGGGCCACTTATACCTGCTCGAGGCCTGGAAGAAGCTTCGCCTACGCAATGCCGAGCTCCTATTCATCGGCGCGGTCTCATACGAGATGAGTAGTATCTTACGACGATACGCTGGTATGTTTCGTCACATACCGTTCGTTCCAAATCATGAATTGCCGAAAGAATACGCTCGCTCCTCCGTATTCGTGCTGCCCAGTATAGAGGACGGTTTCGGTTATGTAATCGGTGAGGCGCTAGCCTGTGCGCTGCCCGTTATTACCACGGTAAACGCTGGCGGCGGGGAGATTATCAGCCATCAGCGTGACGGTTTCCTAGTTCCGATTCGCTGCCCTGAAGCTATCGCAGAACGGCTGGAATTTCTGTATCGAAATGAAGAAGCACGTAAGGAGATGGCGTGCGCCGCGGTGGACAAGGCTCGCTCAGAGCTGAGCTGGGAGATCTACTTCCAGCGATTACGACGACTCTATTCCTCGCTACTTCATCACGGAGAAAGGATGCCATCCAGGAAGGGCGGAATGAGCGAACCGCGCGAAGCCGATAGCGCCAACTATAGTTGACCTAAGATCCTAGCCTGTTCGCTATAGTGTCGCTCAAGCTCAGCGTCCTGTGGAGTGCTCTTGCAGGTTACAGTGTCGCTTTTTTTCGCGAACTGGCGCTCTCGCATGACGTCAGAATTCAGTTAATTTATCAGACAGCCAGCGCCGACGCCCCTTATGCCTCTTTCGATCTGTCCTTTTGTAATTCAGTGCTTCAAGACTCGCCAGAAATACGAGGCCAGCTTGAGCCGGCCATCGCGGGGTTCAGGCCGGATGCGATGCTGATGATCTCCTGGAACTACCGGCATTTTATGCAGATCGCCCGCGCGCTTCGCCAGAGAGGTGTACACGTGGTTTCCGCTATGGATAATCAATGGTGCGGCAGAGCGAAGCAATATCTGGGTATTATCGCTTCTCCTTTCTATCTACGGCCGTGCATCGATACCTTTCTGGTTCCGGGTAGTAGCCAGGCGAAATTCGCACGCAAGCTGGGCTACAATAATGTGCTATACGGCTATGCTGCGGCAGATGTGGACTGCTTCCGCAACACTGTTCCCATTATTCAGCGTGAGCGTTCGTTTTTGTTCGTTGGGAGGCTGGTGCAAGCGAAGAACATTGCCGGGCTTGTTGAGGCCTACCAACTCTATCGAAAGCTAGTTAAAAACCCATGGCATCTTAAAGTCGTCGGTACCGGACCGCTCAGCGCACAGATGCTGGGAATGTCAGGACTTCGCATGCTTGGCTTTGTTCAACCTGCTGAACTGCCAGCCGTGATGAAGGCGGCACGATGTCTTGTTTTGCCCAGTTTGGTGGAGCCCTGGGGAGTCGTGATCCAGGAGGCAGCAGCCGCTGGACTGCCGATCATAGCAAGTTGCAAGTGTGGTGCAGCGGCTAGCTACATACATGATGGAGTAAATGGCTACGTTGTTCGGCCTCGACCAGACGAAATTGCAAGCGCCATGGCCCGCATCTCAGAGGCCTCTGAAGAAACGCTAAATTCTATGTCACAAACGGGCACTGAAATCGCGGGCTTATGGACAGTCTCGAAGCTCGCCTCCTCCTTTCATGCCCACCTGCGCGCACATGTATCAGCAGTGCGGCTGCCCGGTTTGCGTGAGCAAGCTTCGGCTTCTTAGCCGCAGTTTCAAGCCTCCCATCAAACCGTCGGTGCGGTGCCTGTGCAGCCATCCCCTGAAAAGCAGAGAATGACAAAGGTACTGCATCTTACTCCCGGGGTAGGGCCTGCCTGGTATGGTCTTGGGGTTGGTTTGGACGACCTGTGCCGGGCGCTTGCGGCGCGTGGTTGTTTTGTGATGCTGGCCACCGCTTATCGTTCGGGAATCGATAATCCTGAGCGTGTCCTACCGCCAATAGGCGATCGGGAGCGGGGATATTCGCGAATGGCATTTCCCGTGTTTGCCACTAAGCGATTTCAATTTTCGCCCGCATTGCTTCGCTGGCTGGCAGTGAATATTTCGCGGTTCGATATTGTCCATCTCAACTCCCTCTACAGCTTTCCCATAGTTGCCGGACTGATACTTGCCCGTCGATTTAAGATCCCCTACGTGGTCACCACTCATGACGTCTTGGCCCCTGTCCAGAGACGTAAGAGCAGAGCAAAGAAGCTCGTCGTCGATTCGATGTTGATACGGAGGGCTCTCAATGCCGCGTCGGCTATCGTGTATTCAACGCCGGCCGAATACGAAGCAGCGCGGCCGCTGGGAATCCGCGCGCCATCGGCAATTGTCCCTTGGGCGATAAATCTCTCGTCGTTCGCAGTACTTCCCGAGCGAGGCAGCTTTCGCGCGCAGTTCCTCAACGGCTCTGGTTGTCCAATAGTCCTCTATCTTGGGCGTTTAGCTGAGAAAAAAGGGCTGGACCGGCTTCTTCAGGCGTTCAAGAAGGTTTTGGTGGTGCGCCCGGACGCCCGCCTGGTGATGGCTGGCGGGGGCGACCCGCCCGCCTACCGGAGTCTGGTTGAGCGCTGGGCCGAAGACTACGGCATCTCCCAGTGCACGCTGTTCACCGGCTTCGTCTATGGGGTGAACAAGCTTGAGCTACTGGCGGATGCCGACGTTTTCGTGCTTCCCTCCCACAGCGAGAATTTCGCTGTCGCAATGTTCGAGGCGATGGCATGCCGGCTGCCTGTGGTAATTTCCTCCGGGGTGCAGCTTTCCAGTGACATCGCTCGGTGTGGGGCTGGCCTGATTGCCGATGATCCATCTGATATCGCCGATGCGATCTGCCGGGTAATATCGAACGTTGATTTGCGTTACGCACTCGCAGAGTCTGGCCTCGAGTATGCGCGCGGGTTCGGATGGGGAAACACTGCGGCTGCTCTTGCCACTCTTTACTCTGAGATACTTGGCGCCAACCTACGCCCGGCGCCGTCTCGGATATCCAACAGAACACGGCCCTTAGCCGGTACGGACTCTTGAAACTAGCCCCAACTCGATTGAGTTGCGTGCGTCGCACCAGCCTCGATTCAAGTGACAGGCAATTTTCGGTGAGCGCCTTAACCTACCGATTCTACGATAGTCGGCCCGCGTGGATTGATGGGACCTCCCAGTTTGCCAACCTGGTTAAAAGTCACTTGCGGCCTGAATATCGGATTTTGGATCTGGGTGCGGGTTCCGGCAAAGAAGGGTCGATTAACTTTCGAGGAGCTATCCGGGCGGTTGTTGGCATCGATTGCGACTGCAGCATCCAGGACAATGCCACCATAGATCACGGTGTTCGCGGCTTGGCCCAAGCTCTGCCATTTCGATCCGAGAGCTTTGAAATGGTGATCAGCGACTGGGCAGTCGAGCATTTTGCACAACCTGCTGCAATCGCATCGGAAGTGTTTCGAGTGCTGAAATCCTCGGGACTGTTCGCTTTCCGCACCGGAAATATTCGCCACTATAGCTATGCGCTCGCTTCCGTTACCCCCCATTGGTTTCACGAATTGGTAGCAAACCGGGCTCGCGGCCTTCCACCTGACAAGAATGCCCCATTTCCTACACACTATCGCATGAATACTCGGCGGGCGGTGCGGCAGTGCCTCAGTCGTGTCGGCTTCACAGAACAGCAACTGCTGATGGTGGAACCCGAACCAAGTTATCTGATGTTTTCCGTTCCATCATTCCTGATGGGAGTAACATACGAGAGATTCGTCAATCGCATCAGGGCGCTTGAGGGATTTCGAGCGTGCATTCTCGGATGTTTTCGAAAGCCTGAAGTTCCAAAAAACGGTAATTAGCAGAGAACCGTCGGTTCCCTGGGCGTTTCGGTATGCTCCGTAACCCAGATCGGAACGGCTCGCAGTTTCCAGTCGGTTAGTCGTTACCCGCCATCGTGCTCAGCTTGAGCATGAAGCACATAAAGCTAGAAAAGGTCCAATCGTTGCCGAACCAGCCTGCCGCCAAGCTTCCGGAAAGTGAAGAATGGGTCAGTGATTGCGACGTTGCTCGTGGGCGTCAACTTGTATTCTACGAGGAGCAATGCGACCCGGACTTCGAGATTGCACGGCCGCACGGTTGTGGACGATTGTACGACTTTCTGATCGAACACAAATTCCGCACTGGGATACGCACACTAGGCTTTGGACTGGCCGGATTTTCCGTGCTCGAAGTGTGCTGCGGTTCGGGTATGTTTACTGAGAAACTCGCAGGCGCCGGAGCCTCGGTTACTGCTATCGATTTCTCCGCGGCTGCACTGGCGCGCGCTCGGGAACGTGCACGGCGCTATGGGTTTGCCGCACGCTTCCTGCTCGCCGATGCCGAGAACCTGCCGTTCACTGATGGCAGCTTCGATATTGTTGCGGTGCACGATGGCCTTCATCACCTGGGACAGCCGGAGCGCGCCATAAGTGAAATGGCGCGGCTCGCACTCCAGGGGGTATTGATTCTCGAACCTGCCGATGCGACGTTAACTCGACTCGCCGTACGGCTCGGCATGGCCGTAGACTTTGAGGAGGCCGGCAACGAGGTGAAGCGTCTCGTCGCAGCCCGGGTCGCCGGGATACTGCTAGCTTCTGGTTATCACGAAGTTCGCTGGAAGCGGACCTTAATGTATTATCCGCATCGTCCGTCTGGATCGTTTCGCTGGTTTGATCATTCGCTGCTATTTGGCGGGTTCACCGTCGCGTTCGCGATTGTAAATTTCGCCGTTGGTCGATGGGGCAATAAGCTCGCACTCGCCGCGGTACGCTGAGCATCGCTCCTGCTCTGGCCGCGCAATCTGGCTAACCTTGTAGATCAGCCGTCCCTTCCCCGCCCATCAAGAGACATGGTTGCGAAATCTCGTCGGCATCTTGTTCAAGCTCTCACGACCTTCACTCAACTCAGCAAGCCTTCCCGCGCCTGATTCCTTTTGTATCAGCGTTCAGCGATGCTGGACGCACTCAGCGGCCCTCCTATATGCGGCCTGCCGACCGTTCAGATCGATCCTGTAAGACCCCAATAAGCTGAGCTGAGTCTTATTGTCGACGGCCAGTTCACGCCGCGTTCGCGCCTAGCCCGGCGGGCGCCGCATTCTGCGGCAACCGGAACTCTCAAACGTGGAGTAACGAGGCTCTGCTTGTGCACTGCCGATCGGTCATCGGTCAGACATAAATCTGGTCTCCCAGCGATCTGTCTCTCAACGGAGGTCAGTAAACCACCGGTAATGGCTGGTGGTGCCTCGCTCTTCGGGCTTGCCTTTGTGGTAAATTAGGCATCATTTCGCATGAACGCATGTTCCGCCGATCAGATTGCAGCTACTGGAGACACATAGAAATGCCATACGCTGAAGGCCGTATCTACAACGACGCTGACGCCCACCTAATGGAAACGACGAACTGGATGGCCGATTATGCGGACGCGCGCACGCGAGCATTGCTGAAGCCGCTTGATCTCTCCAAAGCAGGCAACATGGTCGAGCACCTGCAAAGCGGCAGAATGGGTCCCGACCATTGGGAGCAAGTCGAGATCGAAAAGAATCTGATGTCGCTTAAAGGATGGGCAGCGCTCGGTGCCTTCAATTCCGCCGAGCGGAGCCGCGCGCTCGACCTGCTAGGCTTCAACCGACAACTGGTCTTTCCGAGCCTGGCGATGAGCCAGTTTTGGGGACTCTATCAGCAACGTGAGAACGATCTGGAGCTCCTGTATGGCGGCACACGCGCCTTGAGCCGTGCGATCAGCGACTTTTGCCGCAACGACCAGCGGCTGATCGCGGTTGGTTTCCTCCCGCTTGACAACGCTGAAATGGCTGAACAGGAGATTGAAGAAGGACTTCGCCTCGGCTGCAGAACTTTTTGGATTCCAGCCGCGCCTGCCCGCCGTCGCGCACCGAGCCATCCAGACTTTGATCGAATCTGGGCGCGCCTTCAAGAAGCCGACGTGCCATTCATGCTACACGTCGGCGCCGGTCAGATCCCGGGCGCCGGCCACCGTCCGATGTCTGACGAATATCGCAACAATGGCCGCATGGAGAAAACCGGATGGCTGGGCGGCGGCGAGGATCTCGATTCCAAGGACTTCATGATTCTGCACGTGGCGGCCGAAGCTTTTCTTAGCGCGATGGTGCTCGACGGAATTTTCGACCGCTTCCCGCGTTTGCGATGCGGTGTAATCGAACTGGGCGCGTTATGGGTAGTGCCGTGGATGAAGCGCCTCGATATCGCTCAGCAGGTCTTCGCTCGCAGTGAGCCCTATCTGAAACTGCCTCTCAAGGCCTCCGAGTACATTCGGCGGCAAATCAAGTTCACTCCTCATCCGACCGAGCCGGTCGGATGGATCATTGAGCACGCCGGTGACGAGCTCTTCCTATTTTCATCGGACTATCCTCATATTGAGGGCGGGCGGAATCCGCTCAAGCGTTTTGAGCAGTCAATGGCCGGCATTGGTGAGACAGCCAAGCAACGGTTTTACGCCGCGAATTTCACCGATATGATCGGTGCGGGTTAGATCGCTCAGATATAGCTTAACGAGCACGATAAACTGCCGACAACGCGCACCGAAACCATGGGCGTGAGAAGTGAAGACCCACTCCTTCATCGCGCCCGGAGCGTCACACGTTAAGGCCTCAGGATGCTAGCGATTCCCGACTTTGAACAGGCCGCGCAACGTGCCTTGTTCGCCACCGTAGTCGATATCGTGAATTTTCCAGAGGCCTGAAATGCGGACAAGCTGCAGACGAAGAAGCCTGGCCTGTCCGGTGTTATCGAACCTCACAACAGAGTTAGCGTGATTGGCATCAATGGGGGTTACCTGTATATCGAATGAACTGATGTTCCAATCCTGAGCGTCGATAAATGGATCACCATCCAGCGTTCCTACGTCTCCCGTCTTTGCCGCACGCGCGGAATCATCGGCGATGATTTTGGCGAGCGAAGGATCGAAATAACGTTGAAGTTCGTGCTGTTGTGTGTAGTCGATAACGGGCGCCTTGTTCTGTGGTCCGACGTAGCGGTCATAGATCGAATGGAGAAAGGTGTCGGCACGCTGTCCTGCAGGTAGCGACATCGATGACAAAGAAGCCGCCCTCGATACCGCAACGTAAGCGACCGCCGTGATTTGCACACACACGACCAACGCCAAAGTTGTTCGTCTCATTTTGTAATGGGGAAACTTCTCGAATAGTTTTTTAACTTTAAAAAAGCTGCTTAGCCGAGATTAGCCAGTTCGCACCCGGAAATCGGACCGCGTAATACGTATCGCATGTAGCCTCAATCTGCATACTGCACAGGATACGCGTACCGGTTCGCTGTGGATGCAAGCTATTCACGGGACACCTACTGGTCTCGCGCCGCGCAAACTTCAGAAGCGCGCTGACTCCCTGTCATCGTAACGCATTGAGCACCGCGAACGTAATGGCAGCGGTCTTGGACACCGTCCTGGAGTAGCGACGGAGTTCATTGCCCGCAGACGCTTCGCGGCACCTACGGGGACAAACCAGTCCCGTGTTCCGCATATATATCGAAGAACTGTGCGATTCCCCGCTTTCCGGAGCTCAGATCCGGCAAACGATTACATGGCACAGTTCTAGCACCTTCAAGCGCCGAATGGGGTTGGAGGTGGAAAAAGATGAAGGTAAGTCAATACAAATCAATGGGGCGTGTAAATCGCGCTATCTTGTCGTTAGTATTTACCCTGATTGGTGTGTTCGCTACTTACATGCCGGTTAATGCCTCGAATACGGGCTGCAGCTCGGCAAACAAACTTGCGTTGAAAGCGTACTGTTCGGAGGCTTATAGCGATTCTGCGCTGCTGGCAAACGGAAGTACCTCCTATAAAGAAGTGGCTAATCATGCGGCTGCGCGTGCCATGGCAGAGTATCCCCATCTGTGTCCAGATGAATCTGCCTGGAAAGCCAGAATCACCGCAATGCTCGATCAATATGGCGACGAAGCCCTGCCTGATCTTTGCAATGAAGATCCCGACGTCATAGGAACCAGATAGTCTCATCGCAGAACGATCTCTTCCGGCGAAGCAACTTCTATTGATAGGTGGATCTGAGGGGCACAAGCTGTGTCGTTCGACTGGACGCTGCGACCGTAAAGCACTGGGCGTTTCGCAGACGAGGCAACCTGGCCTTTAGCCTTCCCAGTCCGAGTTTGTTTCTCGCCTATGTGCTTTGCGAGAGGCTTCGCTCGGAACCTGATTGACGCAACGTTTTGGCGCCTTTCGCTTGTTGAACTAGGTGCGAATACGCTGCGGCCGCTCACGCTGTATAGCAGCTATGATGCTGGCGATATTTGCATCATTTCTGAGATTTTCCAGAGTCTTCGAAAGTCGCCGGCGCCAATTCGGATGCTCCCGAGACGTTGCGGGTAGATTCGTTTGTGTCTCTTCAGCTGTGAGATTGTCGAGTTCGACCATAGCAATCGCGGCTTTTGAACGTGCAAGGAAACAATGCACTGATCTGGACAGAGAATAGAAGTCGTCGGTGTCGCCCGGGTGGAGATGCTGGTTTCCTAACGCGACTAAGAGCTGCTGTCGTTCTTTTTCTCGCATCCGCCGCTGTCGAATTGCTTCCTGTGGATCTGGATACAGGTGATGCCGCTCACGAATATTAATGTCATTGCCGAGCCACCAGCCTTTAAGGGTCGCCAGATCATGGCTTCCGATGGTTGCTAGTGCATGCCGTCGATACTGGTCTGGTGCAATGAATTCTCCAGACTCATTGTTTTGCTCGAAGTAAAGCACACGATATGACAGGATTCCGTAGCTGTTGAGTTTGTCACTAAAGCCGGGCGGAACAGTCCCAAGATCTTCGCCGATGACAAGGCACTGATTCCGTTGACTTTCGAGAGCAAGAATCCCGGCGAGTTCGTCGAATGGATAGGTAACGTATGCCCCCTGATCAGGTTTATGGCCGGCGGGCACCCAGTAAAGATGCTGCAAGCCAACCACATGATCTATTCGCAGTGCTCCGCAATAGCGCATATTGGCTCGGACCAGTTCGATGAACGGAGTATAAGCTGACTCGCGCAAAGTTCGCGGATTAAAGGGCGGAAGTCCCCAGTTTTGTCCTGCTGGGTTCACAATATCAGGCGGAGCACCTGCATGTGCACCAGCCACAGCGACCTGGGGATTCGACCAGGTCTCCGCGCCTGCAGCGCTGCTTCCGATTGCGACATCACGATAGAGACCGACCGCCATCTGAAGCGCCGTGGCGCGGTGAGCAGCATGATTGAATTGTGTGTCCGCTATCCACTGTGCCCAAGTAAAAAAATCGATCTCTTCACGGTGGTTTTCGGCGAAGGCATCAACAGCCGGCGAATCTGCCTGTCGAAGCTCTTGGGGCCACTCTTGCCAGTCATCCGCGACGCGGTTATTCCGGGCCAGGTGGAGCCGAATGGTCTGGAAGACACAAAATCGCTGCAGGCTTTCTCCCCTTTGTTGCACAAACGATCTCAATGTCTGCCGCCGCTCCAGATTAGCCGCTCTAATGAAATGTGAATATAAGAGACGGAGCATCTGCAGCTTCAGCTCGGCCGCACGTTTATAATCGACCATATTCTCGCCACGCACTTCGGCCAGTGTGGCGGCAAAATCTTCACGGCTGAGCAGCCCCTGCGCGTCTGTGCAGGTCGCGAACTCAGGTATGGCGGTAACATCTATATTCAATATGTTCAGATAAAGACGACTAGCCGGCGCATATGGGCTCGCGTGTTCGGGTTGATCCACAAAAAGTGCGTGAAGGGGGTTGAGTCCAATCAACGATGCGCCCCATCCAGCTGCAATCTCGATGAGTGTACATAGGTCTGTGAAGTCGCCAATGCCCCAGTTGTGCTCTGATTTCAGTAAGTAGAGTTGCGCCGCTATACCCCAAAGCTTCTGTCCGTCTGCGATCGGATCAAGCCAACATTTCTCGGGTACAACTATCAAGGACATTGTTTCGTCATCTAGTTCAAATCGATGATAGCCGCATGGCAAACGAACCGTCAGAACGATTTGGCTCGCCAGTGATCTGGCATTCTTCTCTCTCCGATTGGATGCTGCCGACTGCAGAAAGTTTCCCTGCTCTCCGATTCCACCATCTTCGAGCAGCAGCCTCCACGGGTGACTTCGACCGCTTTCGAGATGCACCGGAATTTGCGTGGGTTGAAGGTCTTGCCTCACCACCAAAACGGGAGGGATTTTGCGGGAGCTCTCATTTGTGTCGAGCCCGTTAAGAATACGTTGTGCGTCATCATCATCTTCAACTCGATAACCCATCGCCGCCAGCATCGCCCGAACGACCTCCGGCGCTATAACGATCCGTTTACCTGCAGCATCGAGATACTCCAATTCAATATCGAGTCTTCGAGCCAATTCGGCAGTAGCACTCTGTTCAAAATCTTTTGTCTTTTTCTTCATGCGTCGTGATCACGCCCACATAATGGCGAAGCGTCGTCCGATAAGCTCAATACGTGTCGTTGTCTAACTCTAAAGCTTATAGCCGCAATACTGGCTCCATCCAAAAACCGCGGCGGTTTCCATCATGCCGCAATTCAAAGGCGATTCGCCGCACAATCTCTGCTGGCTCGCCACTGGTTAGCGCTGCAAAAAGCAACAATGAGCGCCCCGTAACTTCGTACTCATACCCGGCGTTAAGAGTCGGCGTTTCGCCCCGTTCTGGAGCATTAGTATCGACTAGAGTCAGCCATTCGTTACCGCCGACGAATTCAGGAAGGGCAAATTTAACCACGTCATGATAAGCATTGACCACAATTAGCAGAGTCACATCAGAAGCTCTTCGCTTGATACCACTTGTTTGGGCCCGTCCATCGACCAGCATGCCGAAACAGCGCATCAGGCCGTTTTGCCATTCGCTTTGCTGCATTTCGGTTCCCGCCGCATTGATCCAGGTTACATCCTTGACCTCTAGTTCCGGATTATACTCTGCAACGAGAAACCGTCCCCGCCTGAGAATCGCAAGAGACTGGCGCAAACGGATCAGCTTGCGTGTAAATGCGAGAAACGAACGGCCTTCCTCTGTGATGCCCTCCCAATCCACCCAACTGATTTCATTATCTTGGCAATAGGCGTTGTTGTTGCCTCGCTGGGTTCGCCCGAATTCGTCGCCTGCCAGAATCATTGGCGTGCCCTGCGAAAACAACAGCGTTGCCAGCATGTTTCGCTTCTGCCGCTCGCGCAGATCCCTGACTGCGGGATCGTCGGTGGGACCCTCGACTCCGCAATTCCATGAAAGATTATTCGTTGTTCCGTCCTGGTTGTTCTCGCCGTTAGCTTCATTATGCTTTTCGTTGTACGTAACCAGGTCGCTTAAGGTGAACCCGTCGTGAGCGGTTATAAGATTGACGCTTGCCCACGGCTTCCGGCCTCTTTTGTTGAACAGATCACCTGAGCCAGCGAGCCGCGAGGCTAATTCGGCCGCTTTGCCTTGGTCTCCCTTCCAGAAGCTCCTAACACCATCGCGGAAGCGATCGTTCCATTCGGCCCATCCTGGCGGAAACGAGCCGACCTGGTAGCCCCCAGGTCCGCAGTCCCAGGGCTCCGCAATGAGTTTTACGTGACTCAAAACAGGGTCCTGACGACAACTATCCAAAAATCCGCCGCCCTGATCGAAGCCCCCAGCCTCGCGACCAAGAATAGTTGCCAAATCAAACCGGAAACCATCAACGTGCATTTCATTAGCCCAGTAGCGCAGGCTGTCAGTAACCATTTGAAGTACTCGTGGATGGCTTAGGTTCACGGTGTTGCCGGTTCCGGTGTCATTGATATAGTAGCGTGGTTTGTCGGGGAGTAGCCGGTAATAAGAGGCGTTGTCTATGCCCCTAAAGGAAAGCGTAGGTCCCCGTTCGTTGCCTTCCGCTGTGTGGTTGTATACTACGTCGAGAATGACCTCTAAGCCTGCATTATGGAGATGAGCCACCATCTGCTTGAATTCGCTAATAGCCCCGCTCGCGAAGTAGCGTGGATCCGGGGCGAAGAAGCCGATGGTGTTATACCCCCAGTAATTAGTCAGTCCCTTATCGAGCAAGAAACCGTCGGTAATGAACGAATGAATAGGTAACAGTTCGACAGAAGTTACACCGAGGCTCCGGATATAGCTAATAACCTCATGATGGGCCAAGCCTGCAAAGGTCCCCCGTAGCGTTTCCGGCACTCTGGTATTTTGTTTGGTGAAGCCTTTTACGTGCAGTTCATAAGTAATGGTCCGGTCCCACGGCACCGAGGGCTTGCGATCACCGGCCCAGGTAAAGGCAGGGTCAACCACGACGCACTTGGGCATCAATTGAGCGTTGTCGCGTTCATCGAAAGTGAGATCTTCATTGGCGGCGCCCAGGCTATAGGCGAACAGCTCAGGGCCCCACTTGAGTTGGCCAATATGAGCCTTCGCATATGGATCCAGCACCAACTTGTTTGGGTTGAAACGATGACCTTCCTCCGGTGCATAAGGTCCATGAACTCGATAAGCGTACACGGTGCCGGGAGCGGCGTCGGGCAAATAACCATGCCATATCTCATCGGTGTATTCGGGCAATTCAAGCCGCTGGAGTTCTTGTCTTCCGCTGGCATCAAACAGACACAATTCGACTTTCGTGGCATTGGCCGAAAACAGGCTGAAATTAACTCCCAGCCCGTCCCAGGTCGCCCCTTGTTGCGTCGCATCACCCTCCCAAACACGAACAGCGTGCGCATCAATAGCCATGTATATGAGCCCTCATTAGTTGTCGAATGTAGCTACAATGAGAGTCGCGAGCAGTCAGTATCCCGAATAGCGACCACGAGATTACTCAGCGCACGAGCAATAACTGTCGCCGCGTCCTCGCAGAGAGCGATTCTCGATTACTTCGCGTTCAGTCCCCGGCGGCTCCGCCCAACTTACTCCATGTACCGGACAGCCGTTCTGCGCTGATCGGCGCAACGCCATCCAAAGCTTGATAAAAGCTGCAACCACCATGCCGATCGCAGACTAAGCTGCCGGCCGAAACGGCGCTGCAATTGCGTTCGGATAATCGTTCTGGAGCAAACGGGGCTAAACCAACACGACGCCGAAGGAATCCTTTTCACCCACCACATCGTAATCGGGTATAAGAAGGATGTCAGACCAACCGTTCGTTTCCACGGATTGGCGGGAGGTCGGGTGGTGCTCGACTGCTCGAAATCCGAGCCTCTGAGAATTTAGAGCAGCGCTTAGGTTGCTGAGTCCGCCGGTCAAGCTGCAATCTCGACAGCAGAAATGCGGGGGTTTTCTAAGCCCTGTGGAATGGCGTGATTATCCATTGATGAGGACTGCTTGCATGCGATGCGACCATGTGTACGATTCGGACAAACGCGTTTGTCCATTCCTAACAGCCTTCAAGCCGGTAGCGGAGCCAAACCGCCCCCCCTTCACGGTTCGCACGGGTAGCTCTGGTTAGATGTGATCGGAATAGGCGTCCAGCTTGGCATACTCCTGACCAGTTACACGACCGACGAGCCATGTATTGCCGCCGAGAAGTTCGTGCAAACTCAGGGAACCGCGCACTCTGCGATTAATTCGTGAAGCGGCGCTTCGATTTCATCAAGCTCACCTTTGCTCCGCTCCGCTTCCGTCGGGTCGGGGCGTATCTTGCTTTCACGGGCGCCTTCATCAGCCCAGGTATTGTTCGTCGCTGACTTTTTCCATCCAATCGATTGCCTTGCCGTTGAGTTTTTCCACGATGGCGATGTGTGACATCGCGGTCGTAGCCGTCGCACCATGCCAATGCTTCTTGCCGGGGGGACACCAGATTACGTCGCCCGGCCGGATTTCCTCTTTAGGTTCGCCCCAACACTGAGTCCAGCCGCACCCGGAAGTGACGATTAGAGTCTGGCCGAGGGGGTGGGTATGCCACGCGGTGCGGGCTCCCGGTTCGAATGTGACGAGGGCACCGAACGCGCGCGCCGGCTCGGGCGGATCGAAGAGAGGATCGACTCGTACCGAGCCGGTAAAATTATCAGCCGGTCCTTTGCGGGAGGGCTGTGAACCGCTTCGCTTGATATCCATTGTTTCCGCACCTGGATTGATTTTGGTGTCGCCTTACTGACATCAGGCCCCTGGTTCTCTTGCGCCAGGATACAGACAATCTCCACAGACGGGTTTAGATTGCCGGAACATCGCTCAGAACTCGTCGCCGGTGGCGCGCCCGATTGCCAGTCCGGTCATGGAGACCAGAAAACAAAAGCTGATAACCGAAAGGCCGCACTTTCATCATTCGTGTTGCCAGCGTTTTCATTGTGCTGCAATTATGGCAACCGGGCTGCGCCTTGGCCACCTGCGATTGTCCAGCAGGGCGCGGCCTTTCGTATTATCAACCCATTCCTGCGGTATCATTTGCAATCCAAACGCCGGAGCAAACTTATGATCGTTGAAATGCGGACCTACACGTTGAAGCCGGGCACTGTCGCTACCGTGGAAGAGCGTTTTGGTGAGGCGCTGCCGGGACGGCTCAAGTTCTCCCGACTCGCCGGTCTCTGGCACACGGAGGTTGGCCCACTCAACCAGATAATCCACATCTGGCCCTATGACAGTCTCGCCCACCGCGAGCAGGCGCGCGAAGCAGCAGTCAAGGCGGCAGGATGGCCGCCAAACATCGGCGAGTTCATCATTGAGGCAAAGGCTGAGATCTTCGTCCCGGCGCCATTTTCGCCCCCTCTCGAAGACCGGGCTCTAGGCCTCCTCTACGAAATTCGCACTTACACGTATGCGCCAGGCGCTATGCCTACGGTCATCGAGCGCTGGAGCGAGAAGATCGAGGCGCGCACGCGGTTATCGCCACTGGTGGGATGCTGGTATTCAGAGCTGGGCGGACTGAACAAATGGGTGCATATCTGGGCGTACCGCGATTATGCTGAACGCGAGCGTATCCGCCGCGAAGCAGTCCAGCAGGGAATATGGCCACCACGCTCGGGTGCGGGTCTGCTCCGTCAGGAGAATGCTCTGGCAGTGCCGGCATCCTTCTCGCCGCTGCACTAACCGGCGATCAGCGCTGTGTCAGGTGCCCTGGAGGACGAGCATATGAAAAGTACTAAATCCGCGTCCGCTATGATCAGAGAAAAGCTCAAACATCCGATCATCGACTCTGACGGGCATACAGCGGAATTCGAACCTGTCCTCTTCGATTACCTGCGCGACGTTGGCGGCTCGCGCGCAGTAGATCGACTCATGGCTTTGCCGGATAGCCCCTTCGTCTTTCGATGGTACAAAATGTCGCCCCAAGAGCGCCGCGATCATCGACAGACCCGGCCCCATTTCTGGGTGCATCCGGCAGCCAACACGCTGGACCGGGCTACCAGCTCATTGCCGAAACTGCTTTATGAGCGGCTCGACGAAATGGGGCTCGATTTTACTATCATCTATCCGAGCATCGGGCTCTTCCTGCTCCATCTGGCCGATGACGAACTGAGAGGAGCCGCGTGTCGCGCCTTGAACAAACTGCACGCGGATACATTTGGCGAATTCGCGGATCGGATGACGCCCGTCGCCGTTGTCCCAATGCACTCGCCGGCCGAAGCCATGGCGGAACTTGAATACTCTGTGAGCACCCTCGGTTTGAAAGCGGCATTGATGCCAAGCTACGTTAGACGGCCAATCGCCGCGGCCATGCGCCGGTCAGCCGACGCTGGGCATAACGCTTCTTGGCTCGACGTTATCGGTTTGGATAGCGAGTACGATTACGATCCGGTGTGGGAAAAATGTCTCGCTTTGAAAATCGCACCGACCTTCCATTCCGGCTCGGTCGGGCTTTTCACCCGCACCTCGATTTCTAATTTTACTTACAACCATATCGGCCATTTCGCGGCGGCGGGCGAAGCCATCTGCAAGGCCTTGTTCTTTGGCGGTGTGACAAGGCGCTTTCCCGGCCTCACCTTCTCGTTCCTCGAAGGAGGTGCGGCCTGGGGATGCACGTTGCTCGCCGATTTGGTCGGTCATTGGGAAAAGCACAATGCTGAAATTGCACAACGATACAGCCCGGCGACGCTGGATCAGACTCTCATCGAACGCCTCTTCCGCGACTACAGTCCTCCCGCGTATCACGGCCGTATGCCGTACGCCACCGAGCTCCGGTCCAACCTGTTATGGGGCAGAGACGAAAAGCCGGAAGATATTGACGAATGGGCGCTTTGCGGCGTAAGGCGCAAGGAGGACATCAGGAACCTCTTCTCTAATTTTTTCTTCGGGTGCGAGGGCGATGATCCAATGACGGCTCTGGCATTTGACACGCGCAAGAATGCCTTCGGCGCGCGGCTGAACGTCCTCTACAGTTCCGACCTGGGCCATTACGACCTGCCGGACATGCGCGACGCGGCCAAGGAAGCGTGGGAATTGGTCGAGCATGGACTTATCACCGAACCGGATTTCCGCGATCTTGTGTTTACAAATCCGGTAAGCGCCAAGACTCGGGTGAACTCCGATTTCTTTGCGGGCACGATTGTGGAAGATGCAGTAGCGCAACTGTTAAACGAATATCGGCCTAGAGCATTGGCAGGTCCCTGAGCGGCACCGACGCTTCGACTCCAGTATGAATGCACTGCGACAGCAGCACTGGACGTGCGCGGCGATGTTTCCTAACCTGCCACGAGCATTCACTTGACCCAAGCTCTCCCGTTGCGCAGGGGACGAGACACGGGCAGATCTGCATGCTAACGAGGATCGCGAAGCGCGGGCATGCCGGGTCGGTGAAAAGAACAATGGAGGCAGGCGATGGATTTGCTTAAGAATCGAGTCGCGGTAATCACTGGCGGAACCGGGGCGCTGGGTCGCGCCGTCAGTGAGTGTTTCCTGGAAGAGGGCGGCCGCGTCGCGGTACCCTGGATCGTTGAGGCCGAAGTGCCGATGTTCAACGATCGCATGGCCAACCGCTTCGCTTCATCTGATATCTTCCTCAGCAAAGTGGACCTGGGCGACGAGCAGCAAGTCGCCCGTTTCGTCGACGAAACGGTGCGAAAGATGTCACGGATCGATATCCTGATAAACCTGGTCGGCGGCTTTTGGGGCGGCAAGACTATCGCCGATACCAGTATCGCGGAATGGCAGTCGATGTTCGATCTGAACCTTAAACCGACTTTTCTCTGCTGCCGCGCGATTGTGCCGGTAATGCAAAAGAACAAGTACGGCCGAATCGTCTCGGTGAGTTCCCGTACCGGTCTTTTGGGCGCTGGTGAATTTGCCGCCTACGCGATTGCCAAGGGCGCAATCAAGACTTTCACCGCCTCGCTTGCGGAGGAAGTCCTAAACGACAATGTGCTGGTTAATGCTATCGCGCCCAGCACGATCGACACCGAGGCGAATCGCAAGGCGATGCCGAACGCCAAGCATGAAAATTGGGTCAAGCCGGAACACATCGCCAGAACCATCGCCTATCTTTGTTCTGAGCAAAATCAGATAACGTCAGGCGCGGTGGTGCCTGTTTATGGTCGAGCCTGACGTTGCAGGCTGGCCGATTTTACCCAAGAAGGCCGGCTGAGGCCCATCAGCCGGTCATTCTTTGACCTAGATTTGAAAATTAATCGCGACACGGCGGCGCTCGGTCAAGGATTGTAAGGTCGTGCGGCGAAGAATGGCGTTGACGTTGTCCCGGATCTCACACCAGACTTGCCGCATCGCGCAAGCATCGCCGCGTTGACAAATCGAGTTCATCACGCCTGCCTCGAGGCATTCAACTGGTACATAGTCGCCCTCGATCAGCAGCACCACGTCTGCCATGCTGATCTTCGCCGGATGACGCGCGAGGACGTACCCTCCGTTCGGTCCCTTCTGGCTGGCCACCAAGCCTCCGCGTTTGAGCTCAAGTAGAAGGCGGCGGAGATAATTTTCGGGGATGTTCTGAGCAGCGGCAATTTCTTCGACCCGTTGCGGCTGCCCGGACGGGAAACGCTCTGCCAACAAGATCAGGGCCTTGAGGCAATAGTCTACGCCAACTCCAAATTTCATCCGTCGCTAAGTGGTTTGTATACTGTCGACCACATTTGTAGCAGGTCCAATGGCTCGCAGGAATAGATAACTTTCCAACTCACCTAAATTCTTGACTAATATACTCGCATAAGTTACGTTTTCCCGAAGTAACTCAGTCCCTGGAGAGTGCGGTCCAGTGCCGAAACGCGAACCCCCATCTCGCGAGCTGGTGCTAAAACGTAATTCAGTCGAAAGGCTGAAAAACGAGCTTTTTCCAACGGAATTGGCCGGTCAATGGCAACGATTGATCTCCACTCCTTACGAAAAGCTGCCTGAAGAAGACATCGTTCGCCTCCAATGGTTCGGCATGTACCACGACAAGCCGAAAGTCGGAACCTTTATGATGCGAGTGAAGATTCCTGGCGGCGTGCTGACCCCTGATGGACTGCGTGTGATCGGGGACATTTCCGAAGCATACGGCCGCGATCAGGGAGAATTGACAACCCGGCAGAATATCCAGCTCCATTACATCTCACTTGAACGTTTTCCGTCTATCCTCGATCGGTTAAAGGCGGTTGGGCTGACCACGATGGGCGGGTGCGGCGACGTCGTGCGCAATATAACTGGTTGCCCGGTGGCCGGCGTTGACCGGGAGGAACTGTTTGATGTTAGCGGGTTAACCAAGCAAGCCGCCGGCTTCTTCTATGGAAACCGGGACTACTCGGACTTGCCGCGCAAGCACAAAATCACGATCTCTGCGTGTACCTATCAATGCAATGCACCGGAAATTAACTGCATTGCTTTGGTCGGCACAGTTCACAATGGGCAGGCGGGTTTCGCTGTCCGAGTCGGGGGCGGCCAATCTTCGACGCCTCGACTTTCTCGCCATTTGGGAGTCTTCATCACCTGCGACCAGGCTTTGCCGGTCCTGCGCGCAATTATCGATGCGTGGCAGTCAAGCACCGAATACCGTCTCTCACGGGTCAAAGCGCGCCTCAAGTTTATGATTGATGACTACGGCGTCGATGCCTTCAGGCAGTTAGTCGAGGCGCGATTCGGTGCTGCGCTGGAACCGCTGACTGAACTGCCGTTACCGGCAGGCGAGAGTGACCATATGGGGGTGCACGAGCAGAACGAGACGGGAAGATTCTATGTAGGCTTTCCAGTCTACCTTGGTTTGATGAGCGGTCGCCAAATGCGCCGTATTGCCGACTTGGCGTCGAGCTATGGCGGTGACATCCGGCTGACTCGCCGCCAGAACTTCATCCTCAGCGGCATTCCCCGAGAGCGGCTGGAGGAGGCTATCGCTGAAGTTGGGGAGATCGGGTTTCCACTGGAGGTGAACGGGCTTTATGGATCCTCCATCGGTTGCATCGGCGATCCCCATTGTAATTATGCAGTCACGCCCAGCAAGGAAAAGCTCGCGTCGCTGATCCGGCAGCTGACGGCGGAATTCGGTGATCAAGTTGCGGGTCTGAAGCTTAATCTCGATGCTTGTCCGCATGCGTGCGCACAGCATTGGACCGGCGACATCGGTCTTCAGGGGACCACGGGCCGCGGCCCCAACGGCGAACCATTGGAAGCGTTCGATATCATCTTGCGTGGCGGGCTGGGGCCGGATGCGGCTATCGGCAAGCCGCTTCTGCGTCGCGTGCCGTCTGCCCAGGTTGAAGGCACCGTAACCAGGCTGTTCGCCGGCTATTTGCAGAATCGGTTGTCAGGCGAGTCGTTTACGCGTTTTTGCGCGAGGATGCCCGACAATTTTTTGATGGCGCTGGGCGCAGGTGAGACCGCAAGTTCCGTCGCGCCGCAACTGACGGATTGAGCCGTGCCCAACAACAGAGGTCAGCTCAGAACGTACTTAAGCGACCTCGACCGGTGGCCGCGATCCTTCGCTTCTCGGGTCAAGGCTGCCCCTCCTACTAGTCTCGGTTGGTGACAGAAGATGCAGACCGAACGTTACTTAATGGATGAACTCGAAGCGGGAGAAGCCGCAGTCGAACTCGATAGCCAGGAGCCGCAGGAGGTTCTCGGCTGGGCGGTAGAACGATTCGGTTCGCAGCTCGGCATCTGTTCGAGCTTTCAAGCCGAAGGCTGCGCGCTGATTGACATGGCCTGGCGAATTGACCCCACCGTTCGCGTATTCACCATAGATACGGGCCGCCAACCCGAGCAGACTTACCAGCTCATCGATCGTATTCGCGACCGATATGATATCCGGATCGAGGTGTTCCAGCCCGACACGCGGGTTGTCGAGCAGATGGTCACCCGCCACGGCGCCAACCTTTTTCATCGCGATGTCAACCTCCGGCTGCTTTGCTGCCAGATACGCAAAGTCCTGCCGCTCAGGAGGGCGTTGATGAATTTCGAGGCGTGGGTCACAGGGCTACGGCGTGAGCAATGGGCGACGAGGTCCAACATCCGCAAGATCGAAATCGACCACGATCATGGCGGAATCGTAAAGCTTGCGCCGTTGGCAGACTGGACCGAAGAGGAGGTCTGGGATTACATCCGCGCCAACGACGTTCCCTATAACGAGTTGTATGACCAAGGCTATAAGTCCATCGGATGCGCCCCCTGCACCCGCGCTGTAGCCGCCGATGCCGATCCGCGTTCTGGCCGCTGGTGGTGGGAAACGGGAGCGCCCAAAGAATGTGGCATGCATTGCGCCATTGAGACTGGCGGTTTTGAGCACGAGCTGGCCGCGCTGCTGGGCGGCCACGACGCCGATGGCTCTCCCGGCGCAATGGCCGTTAATGGTCATGGCGGTACGCAATGAATCCTTGAAGCTGGACCGGCTGCAGCGCGATATCCTGGCGCCGCAGCTCGAGTCGTTTCTGGCGGCCGCGCCAGATGCTGAGGCTCGCGCCCCATATCAGGCGCTGCGTGAGGCGCTTGATACCCTCGAAGTGCCGCCCGAATTAGCAGGACGTCTCGGCGCCATAGCCGAAGTACTCCTTACCAGCGGACGCGTCCGCAACTTCTATGGCCCGGGGGCGGAGCTGTCGCTCTGGTCGCTCTTTCAAAAAACCCCACGCGGACGAGAAATTGCAGGTTCGATCGATGCTGCCAATGCGGCATTCGCGCGACTGACGGGGCAGGCTATTAACGCGATCAGCGTGGTCGCCCGCGCGCCCGCCGCTTATTCTCTAACGATCAGGACCGGTGAATTCCAGGTCGTAGTGCGGTTTGACCAGGCCGGTATCCGGCTCGAAACGGTCGAAATCGGCGGCTAGTCTCGGGTGCCGATGACCTTAGTGTTCGATGGCCGAGGACGGTGCTCTAGAATCCCAGCGAATCAGCCCAATCAGCCAATTCCGGAATCCGGTAGCGCTCGCCAGTATAGGCCTTGTACATCAAAATGACCCAGAATATCGCCGTAGCGATGTTGAAGATTGAGAGCAGGAAAGCAAGCAGGCGTGAAATCGGGTGCGGCATGACCGCGATAAACACGCCGGCTATGACCTGAACTGCAAACCACGCGATGGAAAAAATAATCGACTGGCGCGCGTGGAAGCGCACGAACTCGTCGCGGCTGTAGGGCTCGACGTAGAGGAAGATCACCCCGGTAATCAGTCCAAGCAAGTAACTCAGGGCCGCGACTATGCGATAGTTCGGTGGCGCGCCTAGCTGCGCATCCATAGCTGCTTCCTCCTTCGCGCACACATAGCAGCAAATCGATTGAAACTATTACTCAATCAGACCATCGCGACTCCCGCAATCGCCCTGCTTAGATCGACTTCAATTAAGCCGCGATGGTCGAGGCCGGGTAGCTTTAGGGACGGTGCGGTCTAGGGGGTATCGCGCACGAGCAGCAGAATGGCGAGCAGCCGTTTCGCGGTTAGCTTTCCGCCCAGCATACCAAGGTGTTCCAACACTTCTATTTCCCTGCTTGTTACGCGATAGCGGGATAGCAGGGTGTCATTCTTGAACAATCGTTCCCATGAATTGTTAAGCTTAATTCGCCGCCTCGGAGAAGCTGGTGACAACAGCGTTCGGATCTCGGGATAGGCGGTTTCCAGAAGCTCGCGGCCATCGAAGCCCAACACGCCTGTCAGGCGCACTATCAGGCCCAGCGAGGGCCGCCGTCGCCCGTTTTCCAGCAATGCTATGTGGCTCGCGCGGATGCCGAGTTTTTGGGCGAGTGAATGCTGGGTGAGACCCAATTCGCGCCGGCGCGCCTTGAGCATGGTCGCCAGCCTGGTTTTAGTTGAAGCTGCAGGTGCAGCTATTTCCCCGTGCGGTCGCCGCCGATGACCCTCGCGACGAGGAGGATCGTCGGTTTGAGTGTTCAGCTCAAACTCTTTTGAGAGAGCGGCTTGGTTGTCCATACATTCGCGGTGCTCCTTGGAGCGGCGTCTGCCCGGGCAGACGTGTTACAATCAGTGATGCAAGGAGCAGGATTAGTGCCCGACGATAGCCGCCGAGCGGACAGGCACGAGTTAGCCGAGAATGAAGTTGCCTAATGGCGTGTAGCAGTTCTGCACGAACGGTGAGACGCTCTCTTGGGTACGGCGCGCAAGATCATCTTCGTTTTCAAAACTGCATCCCCTCTTAGCCCTCCACGGTGCGCAGCCGCAGGCTTCTTAGCTCGGCTCCGCTTCGCTCCGCGTAGGACTCGGGGCGGCCCGCTCTGAGCCTGGCCGCCTGCTATGTGCTCTGCTCGTGCAGAAATCAACAGGTCCGCTTGACGCTGGTGTTGAGATGGAAATGTAATAGAGGTTCTCAACGAGTCTGCTCTGCGGCGGGAGGTTGCAAGCGTGCGGGTTGTTCTGATTGGTCAGGCGCCATTCGCGGCCAAGGCCCTGGAGCTTCTCCAGGCCCGAGGGGACGAAATCGTCCACGTTTTTGCCCCGCCGGACCGCCCGGGAACCCGGGCGGACGCGGTAAAGATTAAAGCGCTTGAGCTGGGATTACAGCTTAGCCAGCCCTCATCGTTCCGGTCTGAGGTAGCCTACGATCAATTCAAATCGCTCGACGCCGACCTCGCGGTAATGGCGTTTGTCACGATAATCGTGCCCGAGCGAATCCTGTATGCCCCCCGCCATCAATCCATCTGCTTTCATCCTTCGCTCTTGCCCCGCCATCGCGGTGCGAGTGCGATTGCCTGGACCCTCATCCAGGGCGATAGCGAAACAGGGGTCACATGGTTTTGGCCCGACAAGGGCATTGATACGGGTCCCATCCTGATACAGCGGCGAGTACCGATCGGTCCCGACGAGACTACGGGCTCGCTTTACTTCAACACGCTTTTCCCGCTTGGGATCGAGACGCTGGGCGATGCGCTGCGCTTAATCGATGCGGGTGATGCGCCTCGAATCCCGCAAGATGAGAGCCGCGCAACTTATGAGCCGATTTGCCGCGACGAACACGCCCGCGTCGATTTCGCCAGACCTGGGCGCGAGGTGCACAATCTCATTCGGGGATGTGATCCGCAGCCTGGTGCTTATGCGCTGCTCAATGGGCAGCCGCTGCGCCTTTATGAGCCGAGTCTCGAGGCGGAGGTGGCGGGTTTTCCCCCCGGAGGTATCATTTCAGCCAACGCTGAGGGTCTAAGGATAGCGTTGCGGGACGCGAGCATACTGTTGCGGCGGGTGCGTTTAGAACCGGCTTCGACCAAGATTGCACCAGCGGAACTGGCTGCTAACGGGGTGGTGGCGCCGGGCACGATACTCGGCTAAAGACTCGCTCTACAAGCACGGCCACTAGCTGGCAGTTTGTAGCTGGCACCGATGACGAGTGCGCCTGCCGCAAGTTATTACCGGGGATTCCACGTCAATCCCACGCCTGAAAAACTGCTGTTCCATTTTGAATGGTCGGACAGCCCGCTCCTGTGAGGTAGGTGCATGAAAGGAATCCAGTTTGATCGCATCGGGGGGCCGGAGGTTATGTACTACACTGATATTCCGATGCCCGAATTACGCCCCGGCACGGTACGAGTGCGCAACCATGCTATAGCAGTCAACTTCGGTGACCTCTTCTTCACGCGCAACGAGTACCTGGTCAAGCCCAGGTTACCAGACACTCCAGGCATGGAAGCGGCGGGCGTGATCGATGCGGTTGCGCCGGACGTCACGAATCTCAAACCGGGAACGCGGGTCGCCTATATCGGAATGGGATCGTATGCGGAATATACCTTGATTCGAGCGGGCCGCATCATGATTTTGCCGGACTATCTCAGTTTCGAAGAAGGAGCGGCCTTCCCGATAGCAGTGCTGACGGCCTGGCATACGATTCACACCTGCCATCATTTGACCCCGGGTCAGACGGTCATTGTGCATTCTGCGGCGGGTGGAGTAGGTATCGCTGCTGTCCAGATCGCCAAGGCAGGTGGCGCGCGCGTGTTCGGGACGGTGTCAAGCGATGGCAAGCAGCAATTGGTCCGCGACTTCGGCGCCGATGAAGTGATCAACTATGAAACGCAGGATTTCGCCGAAGCGGCGATGCGCCTGACGGAGGGCCGCGGCGTCGACTTAATCCTCGATGCCGTTGGCAAGCCAACGCTCGAGAAAGGCCTTGCCTGCCTCGCCCCGTTCGGGCATTTGGTGCTTTACGGCAGGGCCGGAGGTCTGCCGGACCGGCTCGATCCGATGCGGCTTTTCAGCAAATCACTCAAAGTGAGCGGCTTTGCAGTGCCGATGGTCTACAGCATGCGCGAAATCCATCAGCGGGGTGTCGATGACGTCTTCCGACTCTCTCGCGAGGGTAAATTAAAAATTCCTATCGGGAGGAAGTTTCCGCTGGCCGAGGCGGCGGGGGCGCATCGTTACATGCTTTCGCGGCAGTCGACCGGCAAACTGCTGCTCATGCCTTGATGCTTACAAGACATCAGCACTGTCGGAACCAAGGTCTGACGCTCGAAGAGTTCCGAGGCGGCGCACCAGTTTCAGACCAGAAAAAAGCAGCGAGCTGCCGGAGCGGATGGCCGGACCCCATACAGAATCAGAGTAATTGAAGCCGAGCAACTGTGAGGAGGGGGCATGGCGCATCCACGAATGTACGACGAGTCGAGTCCGGCGATAAGACGACTGCGAGAGATCTGCCTCGCTTTTCCGCAAGCGTTCGAAAAAGAACCGTGGGGGGAGTGTACCTTTCGGGTAACTGGCGGCAGCATGTTCGCGATGACCGACAACAATCACCACAATAGCGGCCATATCGCGGTATGGGTGAAAGCACCGCCTATGGTTCAGGAGATCCTGGTCAAGTCCGACAGTAAGCGTTTCTTCATTCCGCCGTACATGGGCCCGAAAGGGTGGGTTGGTGTGCGCGTTGACGACCAAGTCAATTGGGATGAGGTGGCCGCAATCGTGAACGATGGTTATCTGATGTCGGCGCCGAAAAAGCTCACCGGACGCCTACCATCTGCGATAGACCAGGTCGCTGCCTTGTCAGAACTTGCCACACAGCGGCGCTTAACTTCGCAGTCAAGAATAAAGGTGAAATCGAAGGAAAATTCCAGGCCAAAGACCAGGTCCCGGAAGAAGACTGAGGCTACCGGAAAGCAATGAAGTTCGCTGAGCCGGGTTCCGAGACCGCCCAGCCCCGACCGCGGAGTGCTGCACTCGCCTTCATATTCATTACCGTAGCACTGGATATGCTGGCTCTCGGCCTGATCGTGCCGGTGCTGCCTAAGCTGGTCGAGGACTTTCTGTACGGCGACACGGCGCGTGCGGCCGAGTATGTGGGCTTGTTCGGGATGGTATGGGCCGCAATGCAGTTTCTATTCTCTCCCGTGCTGGGCGCGGCCTCCGATCGTTTCGGGCGACGCCCCATAATCCTATTGTCCAATTTTGGCCTCGGATTGGACTACGTGGTGATGGCAGTGGCGCCCACTGTATGGTGGCTATTCGCGGGTCGAGTGATTTCCGGGATAACCTCCGCAAGTTTTTCGACGGCGAGCGCCTATATCGCCGATACCGCGCCGCCCGACAAGCGCGCCGGCAGTTATGGGATGATTAGCGCGGCATTCGGTCTGGGTTTCGTACTCGGCCCGGCGCTTGGTGGAGTATTCGGCAGCATCAACCCTCGATTACCGTTTTGGATCGCGGCGGGACTGAGCCTGCTCAATGCTATGTACGGTCTGTTGGTGCTCCCGGAGTCCCTTCCACGCGATCGGCGTGAAGCTTTCAACTGGCGGCGCGCCAATTCGATAGGGTCGATTAAATTGTTGCACTCGCACATGGAATTACTAGCCCTGTCGAGCGTGAGCTTTCTCACCAGCATAGCTCATGAGGCGCTACCGACCACGTTCGTGTTGTATGCGATGTACCGGTACCGCTGGAACGAGCGGCTCGTGGGATTAGCAATCGCGAGTGTCGGGGTCTGCACGGCTGCGGTGGGCGCCGGAATGGTGCAGCCACTGGTGGCGAGATTCGGCGATCGCCGCGTAATGCTCAGCGGCATGGTGTTTAACTTTGCGGCATTCCTGGTTTATGGCCTGGCACCGACCGGGCTGCTGTTCTGGACCGGCCTTCCAGTCGGCTCTTTAGGCGGTTTATCAAATCCGCCGATGCAGAGCCTGATGACGCGCCGGGTGAAACCGACCGAACAAGGTCAACTACAAGGCGCGCTGAGCAGCATCCGCGGAATCGCTTTCATGATCGGACCGATCATCTTCACGAGCACATTCGCGAAGTTCATTGGGCCCTATCGGTCTTGGCATCTTCCCGGTGCGCCTTACCTCTTGGCTGGCCTGATTGTCATGCTGTCCACCATCATCGCGTGGCGCACCACATCATCTGCAGCCGCGCAAGAAGTCATAGCTTCTCCGCAACCAGCCCCAGCAGTCGAATGAGCTCCCGAGTTAGATGCTCGGAGCTATCGACTAGGAGCTATCGACTAATTCCTCGGCCAAGCGGCTGATGGTCAATTCATCAAGGCCGGGTTGTATCGTAAGACAACGGGCCTCAAGCCAGCCGTCTCCATTAAACTACGCGCGAAAGGAATAGGGTCGCTCTCATGCCGAGCTATCGTTGGGCGGAGAAAGCTCACAGGCTAGAAGCCTGTGCCGCTAAAGGAATCTCCATAAATCAGCCTCGCGGCGCGCGTGACAAACGGCCCGCGCTTTTTCTACGATCTTGTGGGAGGTAGCGATAAAAATGAGCGCTGCTGAGAACAAAAAGCTGGTGCAGGATGCGTTTGCTGCATGGGCGCGCGGCGAAGGCAATGCAGTATTCAATTTGCTGGCAGACGAGGTTCACTGGACGGTCATCGGCAGTACCCCTGTGTCACGCACGTATTTCAGTAAACGCGAGTTTGTGGATGGCGCCGTAAAGCCGCTCAGTGAAAAAATTTCTGGTGCGATACAGGCGACCGTGCGCGACATTAGCGCCGACGGCGACAAGGTGATAGTGCAATGGGACGGCCGTGCCAGCGGCAAAAACGGTACGCTCTACAATCAGACCTATTGCTGGGTGATGCGTCTGGAGGGCGGCAAAGTTCGAGAGGGTACAGCTTACCTGGATACCGAATTGGTTTCGCAACTGTGGAAATAAAATTATCCGTGTGCCGCGCATTATCTTCTTGGGAGTTAGATCATGTCGAGAAACCACAGCCTGGCTGCCGCGCAACTGCGCGCGCGCCTAAATCATCCCGTCATTGATTCTGATGGGCACTGGGTCGAGTTCGGACCACAGCTGAATGACTATTTGAAGCGCATCGGCGGTAGTAAGGCGCTTGACGGGTTCAAGTCTCGGCCGACGGAAGTCTGGCATCTAACTGTTCCATTGCAAGAGCGGCGCGAGCGCCGTCTCGATCAACCCATTTGGTGGGGAATGCCGGTGCGCAACACGCTGGATCGTGCGACCGCGATGCTGCCGAAGCTTCTCAGGCAGCGCCTCGGCGATCTAGGGTTCGATTTTGTGGTTCTGTATCCTTCCGCCGGGCTACGCGCACCGTTTATTCCGGATGCCGAACTACGTCAGCTAACCTGCCGCGCATTCAACACGTTCTCGGCCGAACTTTTCGACGAATACAAAGATCGTATGACACCGGCCGCTGTCATCCCGATGCATACGCCGCAGGAAGCAGTTGCCGAGCTGGAGTATGCAGTCCGCCATCTCGGCTTGAAGGTGGCGATGATGGCTAGCCTCATCCGCCGGCCGATTCGCTCGGACCAGCCTAACCCGCGCTATAACGAATGGCTCGATATGCTCGGGCTGGACAGCGAATTTGATTACGACCCGGTATGGCAAAAATGCGTGGAGCTGGGAATCAGCCCAAGCTTTCACTCTGTTTCCAAGGGCGTTGGCACGCGCGTGTCTCCCTCCAACGCCGTGTACAACCATATCGGCCATTTTGGGGTTGCGGGCGAAGCAGTCTGCAAAGCCCTCTTCTTAGGAGGCGTCAGCCGGCGTTTTCCCACCCTCCGTTTCGCCTTCCTGGAAGGCGGCGTCGGCTGGGCGGTTATGTTGTACAGCGATCTCATTGGTCATTGGGCAAAACGCAATCCCGTCGCCTTAGCCGATATCGACCCCGTCAACCTTGATCGTGAAGCGCTCATTAAGCTCTTCCGGCAACACGGGACAAGAGGGGCGGCAGAGCATGCCGAACGGTTGCGCAATGAGGCGGTCGAGCCCTCACCAAGAACGGCCGACCCGGACGCGTCGCTCGACGACTTCGCGGCCTGCGGAATCGAACACCCCGAAGATATCCGCGAGTTGTTTGTCCCGCGCTTCTATTTCGGCTGCGAGGCCGATGACCCGGTCAATGCCTGGGCGTTTAACCACAGGGCGAATCCATTTGGCGCCCGGCTGGGGGCGGTCTTTGGATCTGACATCGGCCATTTTGACGTGCCGGATATGACGCAGGTGCTGCCCGAAGCATACGAGCTGGTAGAGGAGCAACTGATCAGCGAAGACGATTTCCGCGATTTCGTTTTCGTCAATCCGATGAAACTTTGGGCCGGCGGCAACAAGAATTTCTTCAGGGGGACAGCACTGGAAGCTGAGGCGGCAAAGCTATTGAGCACCAGCTAGATCGACCCTGCGCCGCAGCATCCAAGAGGATGATTAATTGAGGCTTGCGCCTGAGGTCGAGCGGGCGAGGACGGAGAAAAATTATGTCGTACACTCAACTGCTATTCGAAAAAATCGATCGAGTCGCCCGCATCACCTTGAACCGGCCCCGCTACCGAAACGCTCAATCGACGGTGTTACTCAAGGAGCTCGATAACGCTTTCGAAGAGGCGGCCGAAGCTGACGAGATCAAGGTCATCATTCTGGCCGGCGCCGGTGATCATTTTTCGGCGGGTCACGATCTGGGTACGCCCGACGAGCGAGACAATCGCGAGAGCTACTTCAATACCAAGGGTTTGACAAGACGTCACATCGGCTCGTGGCAGTTGTTTCTGGATAATACTCTCCGATGGCGCGATCTACCAAAACCAACCATCGCACAAGTCCAGGGGTACTGTATTTTCGGTGGTTATATGTTCGCCTCCGCAATGGATCTCATCGTGGCGGCGGAGGATGCGATGTTTCTGCCATCGCTTACGCAATATTTCTCGGCGCCATGGGACGTGGGGATACGGAAGGCCAAGGAGATACTATTTCAAAGCAGGTTCATCGACGCGCAAGAGGCGCTCAGAACAGGGCTGGTGAACCTGGTAGTACCGCGCGCCGAGTTAGAGAGTCAGACGCTGGCGCTTGCCGGGCAGATCGCAGAAACCGATGCGTTTACGCTCAGACTCATGAAGTTCGCCATAAACCTGGCGCAGGACGAGATGGGATTTCGAAACGCCGTCCGTAACGCCCATTCCCATCATTTTCTCACCCGCGTCCAGGAATACAGTAAACGCGACGAGGGCGGCATGGCCGCGCCGAAGCGCCTGCCCGGCGTTGAACAGGCATTGAAAAAGGTGCGTCCTGCTGCGGCGAAATAAAAATGCCAGTCGCCGCTGCTATGGTGCAATCATCGGGCAGCCCAACCTAAAAATGCAGCACGAAGCGGATATCGCCCAGGCGAACTTCGCTGCCGTTACTCACCACCGCAGCCCCCTGAACCGGGTTATTGTTTACATAGCTGCCGTTTGTAGAGTTGAGATCTGTAAGCACGAACGAGCCATCCTGCCGCGCTAGCCGAGCATGAGAACGCGAGACGCTGGCATGAGGTATGACGATGTCATTGTCCTCGCCGCGGCCGAGGGATACCTCCGTCTTAAGCAGCGTGTATTCGGCTGGGATAGGATCGATAGGTTCTACCGTCGTCAACCGTGCCTCTCCGGGTCCTCGCGAGTTGGCGACCATTCCTGGAGGTGACGTTTGCGGCTGGGGTGCTTGGGTCCGAGCCCCCAGACGAACTCCCTGTGCGAGCACCTGGCGCGCGGTGGCCGCGACGTTGGGTTGGGGCGCACGACTCTGTGCTTCGACGATAGCCTGCAATTCCTCATGGGAGACACCGAAGCGGATCCGCGACAGACCCAAGAGGCCGAGGATCGCCAGCAACGGCACAGCTCCATTCCACCAATTGAACGAGAGCTGCACCAGTCCTGTCCCCGAACCAACTGTGCCCGACCCACCCGCCGGCACATTGATAGCAGCGCCGCCGACCCCCTTCACCTGGTAGGAAGTCTCAGCGGCACCGCTTTGGCCATCGTAGTTTACCCGCAGTTCGACCGAGCGATTTGTCCCATCCTCAATTGGCCTTGGGGTGAGATAAGCCAGTGAATACTCGGTAGCGATCGAATGTCCGATCTCGCGCACCAGTTCAGGAAAGCGATTCTCTTCGGTTACGATATTGTACAGTCGACCGCGAGTCGCTTGGACAATTTGCTGGTATTGGGGAGCAATGAACGGAGGCGGCGCGACTGCATACAAAGTCAAACCGTTCCTTCCGAGCTTGGCTGCAACACTTGCGCCGGTTTCCTCCGTCACATCGGCGTTGGGATCGGAATGATGCAGACGGTAGCCAGTGTCGCCGGTGCGGTCAGGGCCATCACCGGCCACATGTGGCGGCGCATCGGTAATCATGATGATGATGCCTTGAGCGTCGGGCCGGAAGGGCAGGGTGGCCGCATAGGCGAGTGCGTCTAACGGATCTTCGGGAATATCACCGCCGCCCCCGGCATGGAGTGTTCCAACCCATTGGGTGAACTTCTCCGCATCAGAGGTCATCGTCTTGCTATATGGACAATTACAGTCGGGATAAGCTGATACGACGTAATCTTCGAACGTGACCAGTCCCAACCGGTAATCACGATGATTCTGGGCAAGGTCCTGGGCGAAGTTGATCATATTCTGCTTTACGGCATCGATATACGGCTGCATTGATTCCGTGATATCAAGAACGAAGACGATATCGACCGGGCGACCCTGCCCCACGCCGCGAAAATAGAGTATCCGGGCAGGCTGCCCATCCTCAAAAACCTGAACGTCATCTTTGGTCAGATTCCCGACCGGCTGCCCGTTCTGGTCGGTCAGACCAAAATCAAGTTGTACGCCGCCATCGGAGTCAAAGTGAGCCAAGCCAGGATTACCGAGTGCTACCTGGAGTGAAGCGAGAACCGGGGACGCCAGCAGCAGCACCATCGATGCTGCGGTGATTATTCCGGCGATCGAGTATTTAAAAATGATGGCTGGTAAGTGCCCTTGTCCCTCGTTCTTCGCCCGTGTCGCCCGGCCCAGCGGAAAACACGTGGCCGAGGGTCTTTCGCCGCGCGTCAATGCTCCAAACATCAGTGCCAACAATTCTCCGGAGCGTACCCCTACGGAGTCAAGACCCTCAGCGCGGCGTTGGTAAGCGGCCCACAGTCGGATGGGTTGAATCGTGCCAGCCATCTTCCGCGGTGGCCTTGCGTCGGCGTCGCTGCTAGTTTATCCGGAAATGCCGGTCCAGATGGTTAGGAAGAGGCATATTAGTGGCGTTTTTGAACCGACTCTGATTACGTCGATTCGCGTACGAAGCGGAATACGTGAGTTTTGCCGGACTTTCTGATATCGATCTGACGGTAAAAAGGCGGCCGCGGCTGCTCACAAAGCGGGAACCCTGGATTGGGTCCCGCATTTGGCATGTTGAAGATGACAAAAGTAAGTAGTTTGGTCTGCATCGGTATAAGCGCGGTGCGTGGGCTTGTGGCGGTAGGAGCGCCGATAGCCAGATGAGACCGGTGTCTCGCATTATCCTGCTCTCAATTGTGGTGGTCGTGCTGTTGGCCGCCATTTACCCCGCTTACCATTACTACCTGTATTTCGAAAGCCATGTTTCAACGGATGACGCGTATGTCGACGGTTCGGTTTCGTTGGTGTCCTCGCGCATTCCAGGTACCGTCAGCAGGCTCTATGTGATGGAAAATTGGGGAGTCAAAGCCGGCGATTTACTGCTGACGCTTGATCCACGCGACTACGAGGTTCGGGTCTCACAAGCGCAGGCGCAACTGGAGCGCGCCAAGCAATCAGTTGATGAGCTGTATGCACAATTGCAGGCGGCCGAAGCAGGGGTAACTCTCGCAGGTTCGCAACTGCGTGAGACTCAACTGGACTACAATAGGGCTAAAGCCCTACGTGCGCAGAACGTCGTTTCAACTCAGTTCTATGACCAGGCGACTACCGCATTGCGGGTCGCGGCCGCGGACCAGGCGCTCGCCCAGCATCAACTACAACAGGCGCGAGCAGCATTGGGTGGGGACATTGTTGATCACACTCGATATGACCGGCCAATCGTGCAGCAGGCCGAGGCAGTGCTAGAGGCGGCCAAGTTAGACATTAGCTATACGCAGGTGCGCTCGCCGATCACTGGAATAATCACCCGCAAGAATGTGCATGTCGGTAATCGTATCCAGCCCGGGGAACCGCTGATGGCGATCGTTCCGGTCGACAGGCTGTATGTTACGGCCAACTTCAAGGAGACCCAACTCACCGACGTGCGGGTGGGACAGCCTGCAGAGATCAGGGCAGATATTTATCCCGACTTTGTCTATCGCGGCCACATTGATTCAATAAGCGTCGGTACCGGCGCAGCCTTTGCCCTGCTCCCACCCGAAAACGCTACTGGTAACTGGGTCAAGGTAGTGCAGCGAGTCCCGGTGAAGGTGGTCCTGAACGAGAAGCCTCCGCCCGACAAGCTGCTTCGCATGGGATTGTCGGTCGAGGTGACGGTGGATATCACAGACAAGCGAGGCCCATTGCTTTCCTCGACGTTGCAGCAGATGTACGAGGAACATCAGACTATCCCGTGGGCTACACCGGAAAACCTGCCCGATCAGGCGCAGCGTCCCGGTTCTAATTCCGGCATCGGCCAGCCAGTCGTTCGGCCCTAGGCCTCGAACGCCGCCCAACCACGGTACCGCCGATACTCCATTGGCGAGCAGCCGCGAGCCAAATAAGCGGCGCTCCACGAACAGCGAGTCCTTGTCTCGCTCAACCCTAGAAATGCTTTTCGCAGTGAGGCTTGACATAGCCGAAATTCAAAGCCGTCTCGCGGCATACTTGGGCACGCCAGTGTCGTACCTTCGCCTCTTGGCGAGTGGCTGGGAGACAATGGTGTTCGAGTTCGCCCTAGGCGCTTGTTCCCCGAGGTTGACGGAGCTGCCAGCCAGCCGCGCGGTGGTGCTGCGGTTTTACCAGGGTAGTCGCGCTTCGGATAAGGGCGCCCGGGAATCTGCCGTCATGCGTATGCTGGCAGACATTCGATATCCGCTTCCCCGGCCTTATTTGTTCGAGTCTCGGTCCGAAGCACTTGGGGCCCCGTTTCTAATAATGGAACGAATCGGCGGCCGATCTTTGTTCTCGATAAGTACTTTCCCGCAGGCCTTCAAGATCTTCTCTCTGGGGTTTATCGACTTCGTGCGTGCCCAGGCACGCCTTCATCTCCTCGGCCCAACCAGGCAAATTGCCCTCGATAGCGTGCCACAATCCTATACGAGCGCCCATCTTCCGAGGGACTTGCCGCTTGTCGAACGGCTCTTTCAGGTAATCGAACGACGAATTGAAGAAGCGCCCTTGCCGGGTCTTCGCGACGCGCTTTCTTGCTTGCGAGCACAAGCCAGCCGCTATGGTCCTGCACCGCCGACTATTGTCCACATGGATTACCACCCGCAGAACGTGATGGTCAGCGGTATACACGTCACCGGGGTACTCGATTGGGTCAATGCCGACGTTGGAGATCGCTACCTGTGTGCCGCCACGACCGGGGCGATTTTGGCGACGACAGCTATGGAGCGGCCCCGCTGGATGGGTGAAAACGTAGCGGGAAATGCCTTGCGCGCATTATTCGCGTCACTTTACTTGCCGCTTTATCACGCCCTGGCGCCAATGGAACTAGAAAGATTCCGCTTTGCCCAGGGCTTCGCTGCGTTACTAAGGCTGTCGATGTTTGGGATGATGCGGGTTCGCGGACCAGAATCGGTGGGTTTCCGTCCGGAGGCAATCGAGAATGTCACGCCGTCGGTGGTCCGATTACTTTCCCGCTACGCGAGCCGGAAAGTCGGCGTGCCGGCGTGGATTTGAGCGCGAGAAACGGATGCTCCAGGATGATTGTGGCCTCACGGGAGGCGCCCACGCCGACCATCGCGAGGCGGACACCGCAGAATTCCTGCAAACGTTCGAGGTAGCGCCGCGCATTTACTGGTAAGTCTTGCAGCGAGCGGGCGTGGTCGATTCTTTCCTGCCAGCCCGGCAGTGACTCGTAAACCGGCCGGACTTTGCCCAGCATCTGCCGGCTTGGCGGAAGCTGGTCGATGCGTTTTCCCCGGAGCTGGTAACCCACGCAGATTTTCACCGGATCGATACCTGTAAGCACGTCCAGCTTGGTTAACGCGATTCCCCACATCCCGTTCAATCGAATCGCATGGCGCGTCAGCACGCCGTCGAACCAGCCAATTCGCCGGGGACGGCCGGTCGCACTGCCGAACTCGCTCCCCTCTTCACGCATTGCGTCTGCAAGCCGCCCGCTGATTTCTGTCGGAAATGGTCCGCTGCCAACCCGTGTCGTGTACGCCTTGCTGATCCCGAGTACTCCGTCGAGGCTGCCAGGGGCGATCCCGGCGCCGCTGAAAACTGCACTGGCACTACAATTGGATGAAGTTACGAATGGATAAGTGCCGTGGTCGATGTCGAGCATTACGCCATGGGCACCTTCGAACAGGACTCGTTTGCCGCCGGCGATAGCCTGCTGCAGAAATGCCGACGTATCACATAGATAGCGCCTCAAGCGGCCCCGGGCGGCGCGCATCTGTTCGACGATTTCGGCACCTGCGACAGGTTTGGCCTTCAGGATCGTTTTCAAGTAGGCATTCTTGTCGCGGATGTTGCGCTCGAGCTTTTCGCGAAAGGAATTGAAATCAGTCAAATCATCGAACCGGAGTCCTACCCGCGCCATTTTGTCTTCATAGGCGGGTCCGATGCCGAAACCGGTAGTTCCAATTGCGCTCTTGCCCAGCAGGTCCTCGCGGGCGCGATCAATCGCTCGATGATAGGGCATCACCATGTGCGCGTCGTTGCTTAGCTTCAGCAGTGAATTGTCGCGCAGGTGACCGCGCCGTTTGAGGCCGTCGATTTCTGCGAGCAGAGCTATTGGGTCGACAACCGTGCCATTGCCGATGACGCAGGTTTTGCTTTGATGGAGCGCACCCGCGGGCACCAGGCGCAGGATAAATTTCTCCCCATTTACTACCAGCGTATGAGCTGCGTTGTTGCCGCCCTGAAATCGAACGACTACGTCGGCATCAGCGGCGAGGAGGTCGACAATTTTGCCCTTACCTTCATCGCCCCATTGCGAGCCGACCACTGCGAGGGTGTTCATACTGTCTGGTCAGCTGGTACTTGTTGTCGAGGGTGGCGCGGAAGAAATCCGCCTACGAATGATTGTGCGCAAATCATAATTTGACCAGCGTCGCAGAGGTAATCGCGGGAATAGTCTTCAGAGTTTCCAGTACGGGGCCGGGCACCGGCCCATCGACTTCGACCAGGCTCAGGGCCATTCCGCCAATGCGATCGCGTCCGAGCTCCAGGCCGGCGATATTAATTCCTGCTTCTCCCAGGAGAGTGCCAATCGCTCCCACCACGCCTGGCACGTCTCGGTTATGGAGCATCAGGAAATAGCCGTCAGGGCTGGCCTCGATCCGATAACCATCGATCCGAATAAGCCGAAGCGCCCGATTCCCGACCACCGACCCAGCGACGTCGTGAACACCTTGGGCAGTCCGAACGGTGAGCGTTAGCACATTGACGTAGTCAGCCGTTTCGCGCGAACGAGTCTCTGTGACAGTAATTCCCCGTTCTCTTGCGATATACGGTGCATTCACCAGATTGAACTGCTGGTCCAGAAAACCGCTGAGCAGCCCGCTGAGAGCAGAGGCGACGATCGGCTCGGCTTTCAGATTGGCGGCTTCTCCGGCCAACCCGATTGCTACATGGCTGGGGGCCTGCTCGATCAACTGCGCGGCCAACCGTCCCAACTTTTCCGCCAACGCCAGGTGGGGTCCGAGGGTTTCCAGTTCTTTGGGGGTCAGCGCCGGAATGTTCACGGAATGGCGCATTGTCCCTTCCGTCAGAAACTCGATCAGCTGGTGGGCGATATCGATCCCGACCTGTACCTGCGCCTCGCCGGTAGCAGCCCCGAGGTGGGGCGTTGCGATGACACTGTCGAGCGTGAGCAGCGGATGAGTCGGCGGCGGGGGTTCATCGACAAAGACATCGAGCGCTGCGCCGGCAATCCGGCCGCTTTTGAGGGCAGCATACAATGCATCTTCGTCAATAATGCCGCCGCGCGCGCAGTTAATCACCCGCGCAGTGGACTTCATCAATGCGAACGCCGCCGCCCCAATTAGACCGCGAGTTTCGCTAGTCAGCGGAGTATGGACTGTTATGAAATCGGCGCGGCAGAAAAGCTCGTCGAGGCCGACCATTTCGACACCAATGCGAGTGGCCGCTTCGCTGGTCAAGATCGGATCAAATCCGATCACCTTCATCTTAAGCCCGAGTGCGCGATCCGCGACGATCCGGCCGATATTGCCCAACCCGATAATTCCCAGCGTTTTGTTGAAAACTTCGATCCCGGTGAATTTGCCGCGCTCCCATTTGCCGCCTCGGGTTGCCGCGTCAGCGGCTGGAATATGGCGTGACATAGCCATCATCATCGCGATCGCGTGCTCGGCGGTGGTGACGCTGTTACCTAAGGGGCTATTCATCACCACGATGCCGCGCCGCGTCGCGGCGTCCAGGTCGACGTTATCTACGCCGACTCCGGCGCGCCCGATTACCTTTAAGGAAGATGCCCGGTCGATGACCTCACGGGTCACCCGGGTGGAACTACGTATCAGCAGTGCATCGTATGGCGGGATTGTCTCCGCCAACTGAGCCGGGGTAAGGCCAGTGCGTATATCGCACTGAATGCGCGAATCGCGTTGCAAGAGCTCGATCCCCTGCGGGGCGAGTGAATCACTCAAAAGAACGCGGAATTTTTCCGCCATACTGTCACATACCCCGACTGATACGTGTTTGCACCGCCGCCACTCCGGTGCCGGATTCGAAAACATGGCCTGCTTTGGCCAGCGCGATTTCGAGCGCGCTGACCGCGGTCAGCATGTCAAAGGGAGAGAGATAACCCATGTGGCCGATGCGGATTAGTTGGCCCTTCATGTGGTCCTGGCCTCCCTGTACCCAGACGCCAAGCTCATCGCGCATGCAGCGGACTACTTTGCCGCTATCAATCCCCTGGGGTGTTATCATCGCGGTCAGGCCGGGGGCAGGATTGTCGGCAAACAGTTGCAAGCCGAGCGCTCGTGCCGACGCGCGCGTCGCCTCCGCCATCATTTGCTGCCGTGCAAACACTCGGGGCAAGGTTTCCGCGCTTATGAGTTCAAGTGCCTTGTTCAGCCCTAACACGAGCCCGACCGCAGGAGTGTACGCGGTCGTGTGCTCGTCGCGCTGCGCTTTCAGTTCACGCTCGAGGTCGAAATAATAGCGCCTTCCTCGGCACTTCCCGACACGGCCCCACGCCTGCTCCGAAAGTGTAACCATTGCCAGTCCGGGGGGGACCATGAGCGCTTTTTGACTGCCAGTGACGAAGGCGTCGACCCCCCATTCGTCCATCTTCTGCTCGAAGACGCCAACCGAGGTGATGCCGTCGACCACCAGCAACACCCCGCGCCTATGCGTGATCTTGCCGATTTCGTCAATCGGATGAAGGGCTCCTGTCGAGGTTTCGCTAGCCTGGACGAAAACTGCGCGAGTGGCCGGATTTATTGCGAGTGCATGTTCGATGTCTGTGGGGTAGACGCTGCGGCCCCATTCGACCTTGACCTCATGTGGAACGGCACCATGCGCGGCAATAAGCTTGCCCCAGCGTTCACCGAATTTACCGCCATTGACATAAATAGCCTCATCGGCGGGATCGAGCAGGTTGGCGACCACCGCCTCCATCGCACCCGTACCACTCGAAGCCAGTAGGATTATCTCCTGACCAGTACCGAATAGCGGCTTCAGGTTCTGTCGGACCGAATCCAGGACCGCACTGAATTGGGGAGTGCGATGATGGATCAGTGGCTGCGCCATTTCCAGCAATACCTCCGGCGGAACCGCAACGGGACCGGGGGTAAACAGATATTGTTTGGTAGGCTGTTTCACGAGAGAACGCGGGTTTACTCAAAAAAAAGCCTGGTGCCGGCCTTTCTTCCGGACGCCAGACCCCAAATGCGGTATTGATGGGCGGACAGCTACTTACCGTGAATTCAATATCGGAGGCGCGGATAGGAGTCAAGGCGCCTCGCCTCGAATGCCCCCTCTTTAATATCAATCCCAGCCCCGCTAAGTTGAACAAGTCAGCTGGCCCGCCATATGCGGGCGAGGGTAGAAAATTCAACAATGAGACATTGTGCGATTTGCGGTAAGCGGCCCTCGGTCGGCAACAACGTCAGCCACGCCAACAACAAGACGAAGCGACGATGGAACCCTAATCTTCAGGAAGTGCGCGCCGCCGCGCCTAGCGGTGTCAAACGTGTCCTGGTCTGTACCCGGTGTCTTAGAAGCGGGCGCGTCCAGAAGCGCGCTTGAGTGTAGGTCGCGAGCCCGATTCGCGTGTGTCCGCTGCCATCGCTAGAAGAGATTTTCCAGCAGGTTGGCGGGACGCGCGATGACAGCGCGGCCGCCGCGAATCACGATCGGGCGTTGCATCAACTCCGGATGCTGTAGGAGCAATGGTACAACGGTTTCCCTGGTGGTGTAGTCAGAGGCATTTAACTTAAGCTCCTCAAACCGCTTGTCCTTGCGCACCATATCAGCGACCGGACCTTCCAGCATGCCGATAATTCCCTCGAGCGCTTCGCGTGTGGGTGGAGTTTTAAGATACTCGATCGTATCAAAAACAACGCCGCGTTCAGTCAGCAGTGCCAAGGCGCCGCGCGAGTGGCTACAGGCGGGATTATGGTAAAGGGTTACATGGTCCATCGTCGTTCCTCACAATTCACTTGTTGCTGACCTCAGGATAAAGCATGAAGCGCAGCCTTTCGAGTACGAACACGGCTGGACTTGGCCGGATCAAGGTTATCCGCTCAAACCTCACACAAGCTTGGGCTGCCGCAATACTCGTAGCTGCTGTCGCGCTCGGGGCTTCACCTCTTGATGCTATCGCGGCGCGCGTAAGCGGCGTGTTGACGGAATACGAAGGTTCGGTCCCGCTAGCCAGCCGCGATTTACATTTTCAGAATGTCATTACCGGTGATATTTTCCTGTCGCCAACCCACTCTGACGGTTCATTTCGGGCAAGTCTGCCGCCCGGGATGTATCGGCTGCGGACCGAGACAGGTGTTGTGCTGCTGAACTCGATTGTAGTGGACCGATCAGCGATTGATCTGGGCCATGTCAAAGAACAGGCCCCGCTCGCACCGCAGCGCTTATGGCAATTCCAGTCAATCGCACCAGCCCGGCTTGCTTCGCCCGCACCGTCAACTGCATACATCAAAACGTCTGACACCACTCCAATACCGCCAACTGCCACGGCGGTTCCCAAACCTGAGTACAATTGGACCAGGCCGCCCCCCGAAACACAGGCGTCACAGGGCCCTAACTCAGTTACAGGAATGGCAACGGCGCCGTTGCCGCCACAGCGCACGCCGTCCGCCATGACCCCGCGACAGCCAGGCGCGATGGGTGCCGCACCATTCTCATCATCGCCTGCGACTTCCGGGGGTTCGTCGATGATGCCGTAAGCTCTGACCAGCGCGAGTTGGGTTGCTATATCGCGTCCTTACTCGCGAAAAGATTAATCTCGCCATCATCGAAGCCCAAGCTGGACAGTATCTGGCGCGTGTGTTCGCCCAGGCGAGGGGCGCCGCACTTGAAGGTGGTTAGTGGTTCCTGGCCGTCCGTCGCGAATGATACCGGGTAATAGATCGCCTGCCCGCTGGCGTTATCATCGAGCCGTTTGAACGTGCCGCGCGCGCGGAAGTGAGGGTCGACGATATTCTCCTCAGGTGTTCTGACGCTCGCCCACAACAGACCCTTGGCCTGCGCCCGATGAAATAATTCATCTGCTGACATTGATGCGGCGAGGCGGTCTACCAGTTCATTCAAATGAGCATGGCCGGACGACGGCGATCGCTCGCACAACTGCCGGTAAGCGTCAGTATCGAGGTCGTGCTCTATTCCGGCGTCTTTGAGCATCTCGCCAATTACCCTCGCTTCGTGCCGGCTCCAAAACATGAACGCCTTGACATAGCGTCCATCGTTAGTCCGGCGAAGCCACGGCCGCGTAACATGCTCAGCTGCGTGACGTCCGGTTTGCCTCTGCACAATTGCCTTATTGTAGATAAAGCTCGGCATCGCCACTTCGGTGCAGTTGCTCACGGCCTCGTGAATGGAAAGATCGATGAAATCGCCGATGTTAGCCAGCTCTCGAAAATGGAGCGCCGCCAAAATTGCCAGAATCGCGTGTCCGCAAGCGATGTGATATGCCTGCCACATCGCCGGCGCGATCGGCGGCGTATCGTAAGTGCCGTCCGGTTGCGGGTCATAGCCGCATGACGCCATCACACCGCCCATCGCCAGCTGGATCAAGTCGGTCATTTGGAGGTCGCGATATGGACCGTCGAGGCCAAAGGGAGTGATTGTGCAGATGATCAGGCGTGGATTGACTTGCTGCATCTCGCGCCAGAGTATTAGCCGTCGCTCGATGTCTTTCGCTTGGCCGGAATCGAGAACGATATCTGTACGGCTCGCCATGCGATGGCGGATCTGGGCGGCATCAGGATGCTCGAGTTCAAGACTGATACTTTTCTTACCCAGGTTATAGCGTGAGAAGTACAGGCTCCGCTCAGGATCGCGTCCGGAGCTGGCAAATGGTCCGATGCTGCGGGAATGGGAGCCGCTCTTTCCTTCGAGCTTGATCACTTCGGCACCGAGCATCGCCAGGAGCATTCCGGCGAACTCCCCGCGTTCATCACCGCCTTCTAGTACGACAGATCCTTCGAGCGCCGAACTCAATGCCGCTTCGATAGTCAAATTATCCAGTCCTCCTTCAGCGCAGCGAATTCCTCGGCGGTAAGTCCAAGGATCTCTCGATAAACATATTCGTTGTCTTCGCCCATCGAGGGCGAAGCACGACCGGGCGGGCCACCGACGTTTACGGGGGTATATTGGAATTTCGCCGGGAAATCCTCGATCGGCCAGGTCCCAATTTCACTCTGAGGCAATAGAGTAAAATACTCGCGTTGTTTAAGTTGAGGGTCGCGATCGCAGCGATCGGCGGCATTCTGCACGGGACCTGCCGGAATTCCACGGCGCTGCAATCGTTCCATCAGGTCGTAACGGTCCTGGTCTTTGGTGAACTCGGTCAGCAAGCGCTCCAATTCATCTTCATGATTTTTGCGTCCGGCAGCACTAGCAAAACGAGAGGCTCGCGCCCATTCCGATCCAATCTCGTTCACCAATTGGGCCCATTGCTCATCGTCCTGAATTGCGATGGCAATCCACTCATCGCTCCCGCGGCATCGAAAGGCGCCATGAGGCACCCATTGCGCAAAGCGCATGCGGTTACCATCGCGGCGCGTGGGTTGGCCAGTAACTTGTGCTTCGAGAGTCGCGGTACCGGACAACATCAGCCCGGTTTCGGTCTGCGACAGATCGATATAACAGCCGCGCCCGGTGCGCCGGCGCTTCATCAGCGCCGCGAGGACGAATATCGCCCCATAATAGCCGGTCGAATGGTCGAGATATGAATAACCCCACCCGGCCGGGGGCATCGGCTCCGGCAATCCCGACATGTGGGTCAACCCCGAAAGCGCCTGGGCGGTAGGTCCGACACTTCGATACGCGTGGTAGGTGCCGGATTTGCCCATCCCGGTGATCTGCAGGTAAATCAGTCCGGGGTTGATTTCGCTCAGTGTCGAGTAGCCAAGATCCCAGCTTTCCATTTGGTCAGGACTGTAGTTCTCGCACAGCACCGACGCTTTGGCGATGAGACGTTTAAAGAGATCGCGTCCCTGCGGAAGACTCATGTTGAGCGTGATGCCGTACTTTCCGGCGTTGAGGTTGTTGAACAGGCCGCTGCGATTGAGGCTATCCGGGGCGCCGCCCGGTACGCTGGGCCGGACCATTCGCAACATGTCCAGGGCGCGCTGATCGTGCCATTCGACCCGAATGACCTCAGCGCCCATCGTTGCCAGCATTCGCGTCGCATTCGGCCCGGCGACGATTTTGGTCAAATCGATGACGCGAATTCCCTGGAGCGGTCGTGGTTTGGCCGGGTTTGCCTGGGACATTAAGGATTCCCTTTCATCTCAGCCACGCTGGCAAGTTAAGCTGGGAGTGCCCTACATGTTATGAGGCCACTGATTGCCGTAGTGGTCGAGGCAGGCGACCTGGTTAACCGGCTTACGCTTGACTGGATAATGATGGCCCTGCGGATAACCGATCGGCATTAGCGCGAAAGTCTGCAGGTCGGCCGGCAGCTTTAATATCTCGCGCACCTCTTCTTCAAAGAATGCATGAATCGTTGTGAGGACGGTGCCAAGTCCGAAAGCTCGGCAGGCAAGAATTATGTTTTGGACGGCGGGGTAGATGCTCGAACCTGCGAGCCGCGCGGCACCCGCAATTCGCGTTTTGACCTCGGGTGGAAGATTCGATGCACCCGTCCACATCGACGCCCTCAGACACGGCACCAACAATACCGGCGCATCACCCATGTGCTCGAAAAGGTGGGTAACCGCTCCCATAAACCGTTGGTATTTATTCTCGTCGATGTGCGATGGGCGCGCCGCACCAGCATATAACTTCATCAGAATGTCCGAGGCCTTCCGATAGACTGCCCCGAGTTGTTTGCGCGTCTGAGGATCCTTGACGACGATAAAAACCCAAGACTGAGCATTGCTACCCGAAGGCGCTCGGATCGCAGCGTCGAGGATTTTGGTGATGATCTCATCCGGGACTGGATCGGATCGTAGGCGCCGAATTGACCCGGCGCTGTACATAATCTCGAACAGGTCTGTTTCAGGCATGCTCTTTTCTCTGCTCGGGGTCTATGCTCGGGCGGGATGCGCCTGAGGCCGTCCCATCAATTTCTCTCGAACTTTGCGAGCTTCCTCAGGGTTGCTTACCATCGGACCCGGCTGTTCGTGATGTTTCATTATCTTGTCATCGTCGTTGAACGCTCGGACTGTTGTACAAAACTCCAGCAGCAGCCCGTTGGGATCATTGAAATAAATTGAGCGGCACCATTCATGATCAACCACGGGAGTAACATCGATACCGTGCTTGAGCAGTTCTTCGCGTCTGTGTTCGAGTTCTTTGACTGAATCGCAATTGAATGCGAAGTGGTAAAAGGCCGGAGGCAGGTTTTGCGCGCTGTTGATATCGGTCTTGAATTCCTGAGGAATTCCCTGAACTTGCTCGGGGCACATGAATGCGACCAGGGTGCCGTCACCGGTATCCATGAAGGCGTGTTTGATTCGACCGCCACCTGGTGGTTCGAGAATATCGCACCATGCCACTTTCCAGCCGAGGATTTTGGTGTAGAAGTCGATCGTACGATCGATATCTAGCGTTGCCAGGCCAAGATGATGTACTCCTTTACGATCCATCCTATCTAAAGTCCTCACGAGGGAAGTCCTCTCAACGTTCACTACCACTTAATCGTGGAGCGGGCAAAGTCGTCGCCAGATTCGACGATAAATCTCCAGTATTTCGAGATATCCTGTTCTCTACGGAATTTAATGGAGACATGGGCGCGCGTTTGGTAATCAAAGGTAAAAAGTGCTAAGAAGGACAGGTGAAAAGGCTAAATGAGCTTCGGCTGCCGCAGGAAAACTTCTCGAAAGTAGCCGACCTCAAACGAGAAAAATTTTCTTGAGTAGTTGAGCGATTTGAATAAAACTGAATCCAAAGCCGTCGAAACCGTTGGTTTTGACCATAACCGGTACTCTCGTGTGGCGCGGTGAGCGAGAGCGTTCAGAACGCCGGAATCGGTCACGACCCTAATCTTTCGGTGCTGATTGAAACTGGCGTTTATTCGCGACTATCCAGCACAGCAGGGAACCGCGACACACTGATATTGCTCGGCTCGTCGGAATCATTGCCTTGGTGACGTTCGTTAGTAAATTTTTACAAGGACGATAATGATGTTGTCTGATGCGAAAGTTCTCACGGTCAGTGAGCTCTCGGAGTATCTCCGCGTTCATCGCTCCACCATCTATCGCCTCCTGAAGAAGGGTCAATTGCCGGGCTTTAAGATCGGCAGTGATTGGCGCTTCAATGTCGAGGCGATTGATCAGTGGCGTATGCAGCAAGGCGCCGCGCAGTTGGAAGAATTGCGCCAAAGCGGAAATTGACTGTTTGAAATTGGGGGGTTGTCGAATTACTGCCTGCGCGCAGCGCCAACGGGCCCAGGCGCTGCCAACGGCGGGTTTGATAAGAGCCGGGAGGGGACAAACAGTTCAGCGCTCTTGGGGTGACCACCTGACTCTCGCGGATGGCGATTTCGTGTCTGTGCGTGCCATCGCAGTTTGTCGGTCTGAGCTCTAAGTATAGGATCTGATCGCGAGGTCTGATACGGGCATGATGTGCTCGCTAACGAGTGCTAATCGGGGTCTTACCGAAGACCAATTTCTGCACGGAAGTTCTGGCTCGGACACCGCTGCGGCGCGGCATTACCACGCCCCCTGAAGCGCCTATTCCGCAAAAAGCCGGCGTTGAACGAAGACTGCCATCAATAAAGCCACCATAGCTATCGGCAACAATAATTGGTCGATGGATTGGTAGGCAGTGATGGTGGCGCCGGAGCGTCGCACGATCTTCGAAACGGGCGCATCGAATTCGCCTCCAGTCTCAACGGCGATGTTGCGCAACAGTGGTGCGTTCGCGCTCCGGAGCTTCAATTCTGCGGCATCGAGAGCCTCGGCTCCTTGGGCCGCGATGGCGCGCCGCAACAGCACCCGTTCCGTATCGCCAGCTTTGACAATCAGGGCTAGCCGGTATTTGCCCCGCTTTAATGGCGCCGACTCGCCGCGGTAGGTCGAGGTGCCAACCTGGCTCATCGCTACATCGTTGTTGAGTCCAGGCCCGGTGATTCGACAGAAGAGATTGCTCACGGGCAGCGGGTCGGCCTTCTGGGCCTCTAACTCTAGCGAACCGTCGCTGGAATCCTCCACGCGCAGTGAAAACGGGCCTGAATCGCCTTCTCGGGCAACCCAGCTTACCAGCTGCGACCAGAACTGCGCGTAGCGTTCCCACCGCATCCAGGCAAGCGAGCCGAGCGAATCCGGATCTGCCGAAAACACGGCGGTGCGCCCCAGTTCATACTGCCATGTGGCCAGCAGGGGTGCGCTATGCGGCCCCTTACGGATGAGCAACGGTACCTCCGCCCCATCTTTGGCCTGGGTCGTGGCAAAAAAGTCGAGCGGCGGCAATTCGCGGGGTGCGATTCCGCTAAGAATCGCGCTGCGATTGCCGAACTCGATATGCGAACGCTCATGCCATTTGAAATTCTCCGCTTCGTGGGTCAGATGAACCAGCAACTGCGGCAATTTGGTTATGTCTTCAACTCGATAAAAGACGCCGCCCGTGCTGTGTGCGAAATCCTGCAACAGGCGCAGATTCTCCAAATCAGGACCAATGCGGATGGTCGAGACAGGAATTCCATCCTTGGCATAGTCCGCCATCTCCTGATCATGGTCATGATACTGGCGGTTCGTATCGCCGTCAGTCAGCAGAATTACTTCGCGCACTGTAATCCCGCTTTGGTCGATCTCACGTTCGGCAATTTCGAGCGCCTCTTTGAAATCGGTGCCGCCGCCGGGTTCCAGCCGCTGGACCCGCGTGACGAGTTCGTCACGTTGTTCGCCCAGCGGGCGCAAATGGCCCAGGGTGTAGGGCTCGGAATCAAACGCGATCACTCCGGCGTAGTCGGTATCATCGAGTTGGTTCAATAGCGCCACGGCTGCCTGTTTAGCGTAATGAATTCGCTCGCCATCCCTGACCGCTGGATAACGCGAGTTGTAACTCATCGAGTTTGAACGGTCGATGAGCAGATATACGGCGATAGGCTCCCGGGAAGGCGGGGGTGGCTGTGGTTCAAAGGTCACCGGCAAGGTCTTTTCCAGCGAGGTGCCATGGAAGCGCGAATCCCGCAACGTATCTCCTGTGACGACCAGACCACCGCCAAAATCTGCCACGTAGCGGTTCAAGGCGGCCTGCGCTGCCTCGTCTAGTGCACCAGACGCTACATTGGCGATTATCACAGCCTGATACGGCAGGTAGTCCTGAGCGTGAACCGGCAAACCGTGCGGCGGGGCGGTCCGCACGTCGTAATTACGCAATTGGAGAGCCTTGATTAGACTATCAGGCGGATTGGGCGAGACGACCAACACGCGTGGCGGTTCAATCACCGAAACCGCGGTCTCTGCCGCCGGATTTGCGGCAAGTAAAGGTGGCCGAACCTTGATTTGGGCCTGCATTAAATACGCACCACTGTGGCTGACCCGATAAGGCAGCACGAAGCGGTTCGGGCCTGGTGCCAGCGATACCTGCTGAATGCCGACCGCTGTGCCGTCGGCCCATAGGCTAATCTCGGCTCCAGCTGGCGCGCGCGCTTCACTCTCGATATCCAGATGTAGCGGAAAACTGGTA
>JAMXLL010000180.1 GCA_024281015.1 Candidatus Binataceae bacterium | reverse complement strand
CGCGCAGATGGTAATCGCCCATCATCGGTGCACGTCCGTTGACCTGCCGCTCGGTCGCGCCGATGACCTGGTTCAGCCTGACGTCGGGGTCCGGCATAGCTGCGGCGTGCTCGGCGTAAGTGACGTTCATCAGGAGATCGCGGAACATTTCCTCGTTTGACATCCGCCGTAAGCCAACCGCTGACGTAGCCGCATCCTCAAAGGCAGAGAACCGCTGGAGGGCATACTCGCGGGCGAGCTCGTTGCGGGCCTGACGCTCCGGCATGTCGGAAGCGTTCAGCACGGCTTCCAACAGCGTGCTAGCGACAGTCTCGTGCTGGTGGCTGAGATACAGTCGAGTGGGCGTGAGCCAGTGGTCCTCATTCTCGAATTGAGCACGGCGCTCAGCGTCGACCAGTGCCGGCGCTCGACCTGGGAATGTGTGCTGTTGGGGTAGGGGAGCTGGCTGGCGGTGGTAGATCGCGTGGATGGTGTCGCCGGAGCCTAAATGCACAAGCGCAGCGGCGAACTGCCGCGACCGCTCCGCCAGGTCCGCAGCGTCTGAAATTTCCGGCGATGGACCGGCCAGCTCGTAACCGGCGAGAATTCCTCGGCCGCGCAAATCGACGATGCCAGGCCCAACAAACGATCTGTATGGTATTTGCGTCGAGAGGCTGTTGTCCTTCATTTGGTTATCACCGGTGTCACGACGGCCCGGATAAGCGTGCCAGTCTGCGGACCTTCATAGCGCGAATCAAAACTCAGGAGGTTGTCTCCCATGAAAAGGTATTGCCCTGGTGCGAGCTTCTGAGTGCCGTACTGATAGGGCTTGTACGGTGAGCCTTTAGGAACCTGACTTTTGGGTAGCAGCGCGCCGTTCACGTAGACACCGGCGGGCGCGAACGTAACTGTGTCGCCTGGCAGCCCGACGACCTGCTTAAGCGGGTTCCTTAGCAACACGAGGCTACCGCGCTTCAGTGGCTGGTACGTGAGACGATATAGGCCTTCCGGAGCTGCGCTGTTGCTGATGTTCCAGATGAAGAGAGTCGAGCCCCAGAAGGCTGAGAGAGCGAGCACTGCGAGGAGCTTGTAGGTCATGGCCGCCCGCCCTGGTTGTAAGCTGTCACGGGCGGATTGGCCTGCGGTATCTCACGGTAATCGTCTCTCCCCAAGCCAGCCTCGATGGCGGCGCGGTACCTGCTCCAGCGCTCCTCACAAGGCTGACAGGGGGACGGCGCCGTTTGCTGAACGAAGGCGCGCTGGAAGGCGACCGTTGGGAATGCCATCGGCGTTGGCTTCGGCGTGGGCCTCTGCTCGTCCTGGCCCCAGTCGAAGCTCTGGTGGAGCGGCTGGAGAGTTGGAGCCGTAGCCTGCGAGGGTCGGGTCGCGAGATAGAAGATGCCGGCGCTGACTATCCCGATCCCCACCAGGATGTGCAGGAACGAGTGTTTATGCGGCTGGGGATTCATCGCTGAACCTCGGACTGTGGCGAGGCCAAGCAGATCTGCACACGCTCGCCGTTCGACGCGGTCACCCATTGCGGCGCGGTGTTCGCCGGGCAAGGTTGGACCTGCTGCTGCGGAAATCTAAGCTGCTGGCGCACCATGACCGCCTGGGAGACGCCGCCGGTGAGTAGACCGAACAGCGATGAGATGCTGCTGATGGCGGTTATCAATTGATTCATTGGTGGTTCTCCTTAGCCGCTTCCTTTAAGGCGAGTTGCCGCGCCGCCTGCTGCTGTCGAACATCCGCGGCGTAGTAAAATTCGATCGCGCCGGTGCTCTTGCGCCGCATGCGAAGCAGGAAGTGGTAATAACGCCGGTGGCTGGTGGCGATGGTGAGCGTCGTAACCATATGAGGATCGGCGGGCACAGCCTGCTTGCTGATGGGATCGACGTAGCCGCCGAAATCGCCCGCCGGCTCGACCTGCACCACTTGCGGGTCGACCTTGATCGACCACCGGGTAGGGTCGCCGAGTATTACGGAGTCCTTGTCGGTGCTCTCGTCGCCCGCCAGGTGAATATCGACCGCGTGCATCGGGGAGCAATCGACCGTCCACTCGGTGTCAGGTGAATAGCTATAGATCGTGGTGATTCCCGCATGGAGCGTTTCGTTGCGGCCGCTTTCGATAGCGGCCTTCACTTCCGGGCGAAGGTCAGCATATGGATCTGATGGTATGACGACCTGGGGCTTCGGTGGCGGCGGTGGCGCCGGCGGCGCTGGCGGAACAACCACCGGTGGCTGGCTGGCGCATCCGGTTAGAAGCGTTGCGGCAATTAGCAGCTTCCTCATTTCTGCTCCTGGGAAAAGTCGAGATAGTTCACGCCGAGGCCGAGCTCGTTGTCGGGACTAGGCTTCACGGCGATGGTGCCGATGGTGGCTTTCCAGTTGGTTACCGTTACCGGCTCGCCATCGCCGTTCGGATGTCGCGTTGTGCTCCAGCTGGCCTCGTATTCGTTGGCGCCGGTGCCCTTGAGCACCTGGACGTGTTGGACGTCCTGCCAGCCGCTGGCAATGACCTTCAGCGGGTCGTTGCCGTCGCGATACCATTCCGCCAGGGCATGCGCCGCCTGTCCGGTGGTCATCGCTTTGAGCGTGGCCCTTCGTTCCTGTTCCTCATCCCACATCGGCGAAACGCTGAAGGCGGCCCTGATATATTCTCCGAGTTCCCACTCCACGAATTGTTCGGGCATGGTCTTAGCGTGAAGCAGCGGGTGAAGTTTGGCGATGGGCTCGCCTTTGGAGTTGGTGGGGAACACGTAAGGTGGCGGCGGTGGACGCCACACGAGGATGCCGATAACGGCGACGGCCAGTGCGGCCACCCCCCATCCAGCGAGCATCCCGAACCAGAGCTTTTGGTTCTGAAAGGCGACCAGTTCATCTTCGTGTTTCGGTACGGGGTTTAATGCAGCTGCCATTCGGTCACCTCAGGCGCGTAATTTCGCTTGGATGTACTTGCCAAGCTGAGCCCCAGCAGAAACTGCGGCTTTAGCCAATTGTGGAGCGGCAGCACCTATCGCGCCGCCGGCGGCCTGCCCCATAGCCCACATGCTGGCGGCTCCCTCATCGCCGGCTGACACACCTCCGCCATGCGCATGAATGTTGGCGGTTACCATGCGCGGAACGATCCAGACGCCGGCGAAGAACGCGAGGCTTTCGATGAGCGCCAGGGTTGCGTAGAAAACCCGATGGTCGTTGATGCCGAGTCCGACGCCGCTCAGGTATAGGGACCACTTACCGGTGAGCGTTACCCCCACGGCTAGCATCAAGAGTGTGCTGAGAACCTTGACGGAAAGGCCCAGCAGCCGTTCGCCCCAGCGCGTGAGGATGTCCCATGTCAGATCGAAAGCACTCCAGCACAGTACGATGGGTCCCTTCGCAATGTGGTAGAGGGCTTCGAGCAGGGTCCACAAATAGAGCAGGCCGACTGCCGCGAAGGTTATCTGAGTCGCCAGGGTGACTATCATAAAGGCGATGTCGTCGATCGGATAAAACCACATGCCGAAGCCGCGTGCGGTGTACAGCTTGGAGACGACGTGGAGGCCGAGGTCATAAACTCCACTCGGCGATAATGTGCCTGGCGACTGGCCCGATACCCTGGCGCCGATATCCTCAGCCGTGTTTATAAAGCCGTTGGACCAATCCCACAGATGGTCCATTACCGCCCAGACCAGGGCGATGCGCACGAAGCCGAGAAAGAAGGCCTCGAACATGCCCATTAAATCCCAGCGCATCGCGGCCTGGATCGAGAGGTAACAAATCTGCAGCGTGACGATCGCCATCAGGATGCGGATGGCATAGAGGAGAATTAGCGGATAATACCCATTCGCCGCACTAGTGAAATCCGCAAGGACTCCATTCAATATGTCGTCGGGTGGCATCGTTGCCTCACGGTACCTGCGAGTTAATCGCCATAGGCGAACCGGCAGCGGTGGCCGCCATCCGTGCCTTCTCGTTCAGTTGGTCGGCGTGGTCGACTACCTCGACGGTGATGAGTGCATTTATCTGCTGCCTAAGCAGTTGAAGCTCATTGTTCAGTTGCCAGATCGCCGCCGTTATGTCCTGCGATTCGGCAAGCACTGCAGTCTCACCCGCTGCCTGCGCCGCCATCGGGGCGAAGTTCTCACCTTCCAGTTCAGCAGCTTGCTGCTGCACCACATTGAGCGCGCCGGCGTAAGTGGCCAGCATCGTTGCGGTCAGCTGTGAAGCGTAGTCGGTGGAATCGCGAGGCAGCTTCACCCAGCCGGGGAAGACGCCGGTCAAGCCCGTGAAGTTCTGCGAGTTCACTCCGGCAAACAGGCCGCCGTCGAGGGCGGCGATGGCTCGGGTATTTGCCTGATACGTGTTGCCGCTGCTCGGCGTGGTGAGCGAAGCTTCGACCGGTGGGTCGCTGGTGACTGAGCCGGGTACGGTTATGACGGGTATCGCACCGCCACCAGGAACTTGGGCGACGGCCCCGCCGGCGCCTCCTAGAAACGTGAGCGCTCCAAGCGCGGCTGCGGCTAGTCCCGATGATTTTGACGGCTGCACGTTACCTCCTGGCAACGTCTGGTTTGCGACTTGCGTGATACTGGTGACTTGACCTGCTGAGTTCTTCGCTTGAATGACATGGCCGCTTGCCACAATCCCGCAAACCCGCGCGGAATAGGGGCCGGGTCCGGCTGCGTTTCCCGTCATCCAAGTCTGAATTGCCGTGCTCAGGTTTCCGGCGGGAACCTGCCGCTGATGCGGCATGAGCCCATTGAAAATTCCATAGGTGTGAGCCG
>JAMXLL010000179.1 GCA_024281015.1 Candidatus Binataceae bacterium | reverse complement strand
ACGTGCTCCCGGCTGCGGTCGTGGCCCGAGTGTCGGTCGAACAGGCATCCACGCTCGGTTGGGCGCGCTATGTTGGTGCCAGCGGCCACAGCATTGGTATGCAGACTTTCGGGGCGTCAGCGCCGCTGATAGAATTGCAACGCAAATTCGGCTTTACGCCTGATTCTGTAGTTGCGGCAGCCAAAAAGCAGTTATCTAAAACGCGTTGAACGGGTGGACGACATAACGCTGTTCTTGATCGCTCGATAACAACTGCTTCCATGCCGCTCCGCCGATATCAACCGCGAAGTCCGTGGAATTTCGGCTCCGCCTTGATTTGAGCGGTGCCGGCTCTTTCAGCTCCATTCCGGGCTTCTGAATTCGCAGGCTGTGGCGACTTTGGTCTAATCACTGGTCAAAATGTTAAACCCGGGTCCGCTGCGAGTCTGACCGCTCACTGGCAGGTCGGTAATGACAAGGGTCGTCCCTGGCCTGACCGCTGCACGCGCGTATTCAAGAAACCGCGGCGCAATCGTCATATTATCAACTACTTCCTTAACGTTCGGCGCTGGTGTGCGGCCGAAGCTCGCGGTTGAGATCCATTGCCGGCGTCCACTTGCATCGATTTTGTCGAGGGCCGAATATACATGACTTCCGACGCCCTGCCCCAAACCGGTCGTGGAGACGGCGGCGCGCCCGATCTCAACCCCATTGCGGTAGACGTAAGCCTGCTGATCCGAAATACTTAGTATTATAGATACTGGCCCCGTCGGAGCGTCCTCCGGATGCCACTCAAACTGGTCCTTAGCCAGCGCTGCTGTGGAGGGCACTCCCGTCTTACCGGATAGTAACCTCCCCGGCTCCGCCGTCTCCCCGGGGGCAAACTCGTCGTCGGTGATAACCACGCTCGTACCGTTGGTCGTGACGGAATAAAGTTTCGCAGCGAAATCTACCGGCAACCGTACACACCCGTGGGATGCCGGATAGCCGGGCAGATTACCGGCGTGCATGGCGACGCCGGTCCAGGTTAGTCGTTGCATGTGGGGCATCTTTGCCCCTTTGTAGATGTTCGATTCGTGAGCGACCTTCTTCTGCAAAATCGTGAACATGCCCGTCGGAGTCTCATGGCCGTTTGTTCCGGTACTGACGGTCGAGACTCCGATGCGAACGCCATTACGATAGACATACATTCTCTGTTCCGGAAGACTAACGATGATCACGACCGGCCCTGCCGGAGAAATCTCGGGATGCCAGATGTATTCGCCGTTTTTGAATTCGGACGTGAGCTGCTGAACAGCACGGCCCTTAGTATGGGCGGCCACGCTTGCACGCGGTGACGTGGCGAGAATGAGGACGACTATAACTGCGGGCTGCCATTTCATCGGTTTCGCTTCTCGTTCATTAAAGGGCGCAAAGGTGCATGTCAAAAACACTAATTACTGTCGTTCAACGACTCGGATATGACGCCGACCTTTGCTTGTTGGTGGAAATTGACAAGCCTGCTCAATACCCCTCGATGTTTTGAGCAGTACGTATCGCCGGGTCAGATGTAAAACCCGAATACAAAAATATATATTTCGGCAGCGGATTTGATTGACGGACAAGAAAGACGAGCGGCAATTCCTTCTTCCCGCCTGTCGCGTCAAAGGCAGCCGCGGCCGCGATCCGTCTTATAGCATTTTTTTCCATTGGGGCTCTCGTAAACGGTCCTCCCATTCTTCGTCTTGACTTCCGCGCCACGGTTGGTCTGTGTAGTGGTAACCCCGAGATTGCTCTCTTCTTGATGAGAATTCTTCCAAGACTGCCTGCCATTTCCTGAAGGCCCCTGTCCGTTGCAGGTGACCTTACCTGAAGCATCGCGCGAGCACGCGGCGTACCCGCTCGAACAACAAAGCATCAACATCAACATTGGTAAGAAGATTCGCATACAATTCTGCTCCACGATGCCGTGATGGAAACGGCGTTGGTTCGTCTTCAATCGATAACCATTATTCCTGCTTCGCTGAGACGTGCACCTCTCCACGGTCCACTGTGAAAGAAATGTTCCAGCCCTGGCGAACATCTCGCTGGATAGATTCTGCTTTGTGTAACCGCCGCCTTAAATCGGACCTTAGTCGGATAAATCGCTGACGCTAAAGAGCCCATCATCTGTCAAGCCAGCGAACCAAATCGTGGCCGCACATCAACGAGCGCAAGACCGAAATCTTCCGGACGTTCGCGATCGAGTTTTCATTAGGAGCCCCAAAATGTGTCAGGACAATTAGGCTACTTAGGACACAGCGGCAAGTGAAAGGAAACCGTTCGCTCTTTACTGAGCAAAGTTGGCGTTAATTGGGTCACCTCTTGCTCAGATATGAGCTACCTATGGCCCTGATGGGAGGAGGGCCGTTAGCTGCACACGAATTATCCACTGAGGTGCACCATCTGGCCGTTTCAGAAGATCATAGGCGCCGATTTGGATTCCCATGGCCTGAAAACCCATACTGAAGGCTTTGCCTACGTCTGCACCTATAGGAATCGTCCATCCATTCGCGGCAGGAGCGGTCCAGTCGAAGGTCATTGGAGGATCAATATCGCCGTACCATCCAGATTCGAGATTGTAGCTAACCTCGGGCTCGAGATATGTCTGATTGACGCTTCCGCGCGAGCGGTTACCAGCGAACGACATGAGCTGATATGCCAGCACTCCGCCAAACCATGGACCCTTCGAATAGATCAGCGCAGCCGTCGGACCTGCGGACCACCGCCCCGTTCCAAGCTCTCGGCTCGTAGCCGTCGGAAATTGAAAAATCGGGCCGATTCCCCAAACCCAGTTGTTGGCGTTATGCGGCGAAAAGAAGAATGAACTCTGCATATCAGTGAGACCGAACTGCTCGTCCGGAATCGGCTGGTAATTTACTGTCAAGCTTGGCCTGACAAACAAATCCCATTGCCCGTTTAAAGAGAACGGTAGAAACGGTTGGACGTTCAAACTATCTCCTGCATTGTGACGCGGACCAATCCCGAAGCCGGTGGTTGACTGGATAGCTATTTTGATGAAGTCCTCAAATGGGTTATGCACGCTCTTCGCAAGCTCTTGAGGAGATGGGCTCATTGTGGGAGGGTTGGTCGGCGTTTGCTGCGGGTACAGCGGTGCGGCAAACGCAAGTAAAAACGTCGTTATGCTCAGAAGATACGGCGACATTCCAAACCTCTTTCCCAGTTTAGATCTCGCTGTAGTGATACCCTTGTCGCGCGTATCGGAACTCTCGGGAAGCACTAGAAATCATAGCGGCTTTAGATCGCTCCGTTTTGGAGAAGATCGCCCATGCTGGGGTTCGAGAGATTCGTTCATCTCACCCAAAGTAACTGAGGACGAGCCCATGACTGTTTCACGTGGACCAATGTCGTTCGTCGTCGCATTGCTTCTGTTGCTCGGCGGTTGTGCAACGCGTCAGGTCAATCCTCCAATTGCGAAACACGACCAGAGCAGTCTGCACCAGTTTCAGCGGCAGCGGCTTCGTGGCGATCAACAGGACCTTGTGGTCCTCGCCTTCTCCGGTGGCGGCACCCGCGCGGCCGCGTTCTCATACGGAGTTCTTGAAACGCTGCGGAGCATGGAAATTGTCACCAAAACGGGCCGCAAAACCCGCCTGCTCGACGAGGTTGACGTGATCACCGGCGTATCAGGCGGCAGCTTCACGGCTCTGGCGTACGGCCTGTATGGCGAAAAGCTGTTCGATCAGTACCAGGCTCGCTTTCTCAAGCGTAACGTGCAAGGCCAACTCACCACGAGAGTGCTCAATCCATTAAACTGGGGCGCATTGTGGTCGACTGGATATGAGCGTTCCGAGCTGGCGGCGCAGCTATACGACGAAATTTTGTTCAACGGGGCCACGTTTGCGGACCTGTATCGCGCAGGTGGTCCGGCAATAGTGGTGAGTGCGACGGATCTCGCGTCCGGCTCGCGAATTGTGTTCGTACCGCAAAATTTCGACCTCATGTGCGCGGATCTTCGCCCGATAAGAGTCTCGCGTGCCGCGGCAGCATCATCGGCGGTGCCGGTCGTGCTGTCGCCGATAACGATTAACAACTACGGGGGCAGTTGTGACTACAAACAACCGCCTTGGGTTCAGGCTTTTGCTGATCTCCCTGAACCACCAAGGCCGGCCGCACGCGCTCTGAATCGCCTCCATGAATTGCAAGCGCTCGACAACGGCGTGAAAGACCCATATTTCCATCTGGTGGATGGAGGTGTATCCGATAATCTAGGGCTCCGCAGCGTGCTCGACGTACTTGAGACTTACGAGGCTCTACATGAGGCTGGCAAGTCCACCCCGCTAGACCATGTACGTAGAATCATCATCTTTGTCGTCAATTCGTTGTCGATACCTTCCACCAAGTGGAACCAGTCGGAAAGCCCGCCAGGAACTATCGATGTATTAGTCAAATCGGCGGGCGTGCCGATCGACCGCTATTCTGGCGAAATGGTCGAGCAGCTGAAGGATATCGACGCCCGATGGAAGACCTTACGCGAGATTCGGGACTCCGGCGCCTTTGCGAAAGACCATGGTCCGCCGATGAAAGAAATCATGAATGCGCCCAACGCCGACATCTATGTGATCGACGTATCCTTCAAGGCGCTGAAGGACGAGTCCCAGCGTGACTACCTCAATCAACTGCCGACTTCCTTTTCTCTGCCCGACGAGGCGGTCGACCGCCTGCGTGCCGCCGCGCGGACGCTCGTTCTCACTTCGCCCGACCTTCAGCAGGCGCTGAGGGATGAGCAGCCGAGCATTGTCGATCAGCCGATCCCGAGTCCCGCCGCTGGGTCCGCTACGCTAGTGACTCCGACCGCCGCGCCAAGGCCCTAATTTTGCCCTGATTCATGCGAGCTGTGTCATGGGTCGTCTGCGCGAGACCAATCGCGCGGGCATCCCGCCAATTGGCAGATCAGATCCAAGGCTCTTAAAACACTACACTCTTGAAGCCTGGTACTTCCGGTTCAGCCGGCCACCTCAACGACTTTTTTAAACGACGTCCCGATATCAGACTAAGGTCCGATTTGCGCCGATACTATTCTGCTAATAATGCGGTATGACGACCGAGCTTCTGGAAAAAATGCGTCTTCTGTGCCTTTTCGGCATCGCAGCCAGTCTGGCCCTCGTCGCCAGCCCCACTCCCGCGCGAACACAGTCAACAGCGCCAGCGCGACCAAATGTCGCTCCGCAGGCAGTAGAGATAGTTAATAACGCCTGCCACGAGCTGGCCAAGTCCAATGCTTTCACGTTTCACGCCGAGGTGATGTTCGACCAGGTCCTGCGATCTGAGGTAAAGCTACAATTTGCTGGTGCGCTGGATTATGCGGTGCTGCGGCCTGATGAGTTAGCCATCAACTATGAAAGTGATCTCGGCAGCAAACGCCTGTGGTACGACGGGAAGACTGTGACGCTTTACGATCTACCGCATAACGTGTATGCAAACGTGCCCGCTTCTGGTTCGATTGGACAATTGACGGATTATTTAAGTGGAACGTACCATTTATCGCTTCCGCTCGGTGACATGGCGTCTGCCAAAGCTTGTGAAAAGATCGACCAGGACGTCAGTTTTGGCGCCTGGGTTGGGGTAAACGACGTATTGGGCGAGCCCTGCGATCATGTCGCATTTGCCTTAAGCAGCGCCGACTACCAGGTTTGGGTCCAGCACAAGGGTAAGCCGCTAGTGCGGAAGGTAGTTATTAATTACCGCGCGCTGAGAGGGTCTCCCCAATACACCGCGTTTATTTCTGATTGGAATTTCCCCGAGACGATTCCGCAAGAGCGCTTCCGTGCCGATTTGCCGAAGGGCGCTGTGCGGATTGATTTCGCAGAAGCCAAGGAGCGGAAGCCATGATCCGTAGTCAGTGCTCTCGCCATTGCTTTCTAGTGGCGTCAGTCCTCTTGTTCGCAATTCTGGTCATGACGACGACCGCCCGGGCGCAAGCGCGACGAGGAGGTCGAGGTGGTGGAGTTCGTGGAAGTGGGGGGTTTCAAGGATTCGGCGGGGATGGCTTCAGTGGGGGAAACATGAATCGCGCCAACAGTTACGCCCGCAGCGGTGGTTATGGTTCTCAACGCGAGTACAACCCTCCAGAGCGGTCCTCTGCTAACCAGCAAGCTCGATACAACCAATACAATTCTCAGCAGCAAGCCAAATATAATCAACTTAACACGATGCAGGCTAATCGACACAACTACAAGCAGCAGCAGCAGTACCAAAGGGCAGCCACTGTAAACGCTAACATAGGTGAATCCAACTGGAACGGTGGTGATGGCGATGATAATTCAGGCGAGGCGCTGGGCGCGGCTGCGATCGGTGCGGTTGGAGGTATGGCTATCGGTTCGAGGATGGCCGCTCCTCCAGCTCAGAACCCTTATCCGCCACCGCCTTCCTCAGCCGGGTATTATGCGCCGCCTCCTGCGCCAACAGGTTCCACGCCCTATTACTACGGCGGACAAGTAGAGTATCCATATTAAAGTTTGCCATCTCTTAACTCATCGGCAGAGCGTCAAACATCTTCGACTCGCTATGCGAACGCTGAAAGCGGCGCACTAACGCCGAGGAACCGCGCGGGATAAATTTATGCGCGACCCGATGCTGACACGCTAACCTTCTCATCAAGTCTCATCCGACGTCCGGTATCGGATTGACCCTCTCATTAACGGTCCAGCCCAAATTTCGGAAGTTCTCTCTCGAGACGGGAGACATTTGTCCCGTAAGCCAGATGACACGGCGAGACCCAGCGAGATCCGATCGATGAGCGAAGGTGGAAACTAATTCAGTCCACGATACGTAATCGACCGGGGCCTGAACAACGACTGCTCCATTACGGTCCCGTCCAACTATCGCTCTGCGCACGATGAGTCTGCTGATCGGAGCCCGTGTCTGGTTGTAGCGCACCAACATCCCGACGGAATTGGTTAAAAATCGCGCCTGTTCTTCTGATGCTGCCGTGCTGGCAAGAG
>JAMXLL010000178.1 GCA_024281015.1 Candidatus Binataceae bacterium | reverse complement strand
GCCTCGGTGAGCTGCGGCCGGTCGCTCTTGATTTCGTTGAAGCTCACGAACTCCATTTTCAGACCCGCAGGGTCGAGTTCGGCGGGCATTTTCTCGACCGGAGCTGTTTCTCCGCTGGCGGCCGCCGCATCAAAAGCAGTACCGCGGACGGTTATCACACGAACCGGTCCGTCCAACTCGATCGTTGCCAGGACGTTGCCGGCGTACATTGGCCGCACCAGGCTGCCGTCATCGTTTATCGCAATGATCTCCGAAGCCATTGGCGCGTCGAGGCGGGCAGCGAGGCGTGGCATCGAATCTTTGCTCATGGCCGTCGCGGTCGCCATTACGGTTTCGGCACCGAGCCGTTTTACCAGGCTCGCGACCGCTTGCGCGGCGGCGTCGGCGAGGGTGGTGGCGAGGCGTTGATCTTCGAGCCCGATGACCTTGCTGACGCCATATTTGGCCAATTCACTGAGCAGGCCGTCGAGTTTCTCGCCCATCACCACCGCCACGCACTGGCCACCACGCTTGCGTGCCATTTCGAGACCGGCGTTGATTCCGACCAGGGTGGTTTTGGGAAAGTGTCCGTTGCGATGTTCGGCTATAACCAGTACATCACCCATCTGTTTTCACCGTGAAGAGAGAAGACCGGGATGCGCATAATGCGATCCGCCGGTCGCTGACGGCTCATTGCTGGCAAAAGGTTTCAAATTATTTTGGCGTCGGTATGCAGCACCTGGACCAACTCCTGTACGGAACCCAGTTTGCGGCCTGCCTGCCGCTTTTCCGGAGCTTTCATGATTTTGATTCTGACCTTGGGAGTGAGATCGACGCCGAGGCCATCGACCGGCACATCGACCAGGGGCTTTTTGCGGGCCTTCATGATGCCGGGCAGTGAAGCATAGCGGGGTTCATTGAGCCGCAAGTCGGTGGTAATTACTGCGGGCAGCGCAAATGCCACTGTCTCGAGGCCACCATCGGCCTCGCGTACCACGGTGCAGCGGTTTCCAGCCGCGATTTCGACCTTCGAAGCAAACGTCGCCTGCGGCCAGCCGAGCGATTCGGCCAGCATCTGGCCTACCTGGTTGGAATCGTCATCGATCGCTTGCTTGCCGATAATCACCAGGTCGGGCTTCTCATCGCTCACCACCTTGGCCATGATGCGAGCGATCGCGAAGGTATCGAGGGCGCTATCGGCCCGTACCAGGATTGCGCGGTCGGCTCCCATCGCCAAACCGGTGCGCAGTTGCTCCTGCCATGTCGGCTGGCCGACCGACAAGAGCACGACTTCCCCCGAGCCTTGCTTTTCCTTGATGCGAAGTGCTTCTTCCAAGGCGATTTCGTCGAACGGATTGATGACCCATTTGACGTTGTCCGTGACGATTCCATTACCATCGGGCATGACGCGGATAGTGGTCGCCGGATCAGGAACACGTTTTATAGGAACCAGGATCTTCATCTCGATTTCATTCCTGCTAGGTTGTGCCGGGCGCGTTGCACTTTCAATGGGCCGGTCGGTGCGGCCCCGCCCGGCATCGGCTGCCCAGCCTCTTCTTGAGTCAGCCAGGATGTTCGGCCCACGGCCTCTGTTCGTTGTGAGCCCCGGACGGCGAAGTCGGATCTGAGCTGGCTGCTTCGAGCTGCTCGTTCCGCTCTCTCGGCCGAATACGTGAGCTGCTACGTACTCGGGCTCAGCTATTATTCATTGTATCCGAGTCGATAGGAAAGCTCTCGCCCCGCCTCAACGACCAACGGCGCCAGTTCGTGTCTGATGCGCTCGGCGGGGATCCGATAACAAGGACCGGCGATTACCAGTGATCCAACCATCGAGCGAGTGTAATCGCGGACCGGTACCGCGATGGCGGCTACGTCCTCGAAGTACTCGCCGGCATCCACCGAATAGCCGTCGCGAGCGATGCAATGAAGCTGTTCAAGTAAAACCGCGCGCTCAATTATGGTGCGTGAGGTGAAACGTTCGAGTTGCTCGGGCAACGCAGCCTGAAGCTGCTCCTCCGGGTCGAAGGCCAGATGAGCCTTGCCCATCGCAGTGCAATGGAGTGGCAGGGTTTGTCCAATCGGCGGTGTTATGCGGACCACACGATCATCAGGTTCCGCAGCTTCCAGCGCCACCACTCCGTCGCGGCGCGCGATTGCGACTAATGCACTCTCGCGAGCCTTGCGAGCGATATCCGCGAGAATTGGCCGCGCTTGCCTCACCAAACCCATGTGTTCGATGTAATGACGGCCGAGCTGCAGACATTTAAGGCCGAGCCGATAATTCTCGCTGGCACGGTTCTGTTCGATATAACCGCGCGCCTCCAAAGTCGCAAGCAGGCGAAAGACGTTGTTCTTGTGAAGCTTGAGTCGTTTGGAGAGCTCAGTTACACCGAGTTCATCGGCTTCGCCCACAAACTGTTCGAGGACATCGAGCGAATGGGCTACGGACTGGATAACATAGTTTGCCTTGTCCCGCCGCATCATGGGGTTTAAGCTTCGCAGAAGCCGGAAAGCCTGACACGAACACTCTTCGGCGATTCTGGAAAGGTGTTTTAATTTAGGCCCTGTATGCGAACGATGTCAACGCCGCCGGATTCTACCGCAGTACCGCGGTAGGGCCGTGGGGTTGGAGCACTAATCTCGGCAATGCCCCTGTGCGGCATCCAGGATGGGCTAAGGATTCCAGGACCGCAGTAAGGGTAAGCTGGAGGTCGACTTGGCAGAGTTTTTGCCCGCTGAATTAAGCCGTCGTGTCGATGAGTCGGACGATGAGCTTTTCTACCAATATCCACGTTTTGTCGTGCATATTGATGACACGGCGATCGCTGACGTCCGCGCAATCTATGAGCGTTTGCTGCCTAAAGGCGGCGCAATTCTCGACCTGATGAGTAGCTGGCGGTCTCATCTACCGGCGGCGCTCGAACCCGAACGCGTGGTGGGCTTGGGCCTGAACCACGCGGAGATGGCGGACAATCCTGTGTTGACCGAGATCGTGGTCCACAACGTAAACCGCCAACCGCGACTCCCGTTCCCGGAGGATTCCTTCGATGGCGTAATACTGACGGTTTCCGTTCAGTATTTGACGAGTCCCATCCAGGTATTTGGGGATGTGGCTCGGGTCTTGAAGCCCGGCGGTCCCTTCATCGTCACCTTCTCCAATCGCATGTTTCCAACTAAAGCAATAGCGCTTTGGCAGATGACGACCGAGCAGCAGCGGCCCGAAATAGTGAAGAGATACTTTGCCGAGACTGGAGCCTTTGAGCCGATCGAGCTGATTGACCACAGCCACCGCGCGGGCGCGCTCTCGGATCCGATCTGGGCAGTGGTTGGCTATAGGAAAACCAGCTTGTAGCTATCGTTTCGGCGTGGGGCTGAGCCTGAGACCTTACGGCGTAAGCTCCGCTATCCGGGCCTGGAAGTTTGCGACACTATGATTAAGCATCGAGGACTGAGACATCTGGCCTTGAATGTCGAAGATGTAGCTCGCGCGTTGGACTTCTACGGGCGCGTGTTCGGGATGAGAGTCGTATGGCAGCCGGATGCCGATAATGCGTACCTCACTTCGGGCGGCGACAATCTTGCGTTGCACCGCGGCCCAGCAGGTGATCGCTCAGCGCAATCGCTCGACCATCTTGGCTTTGTCGTAGCCGCGATCGACGAGCTGGAAACCGGCTATAAATGGGCGCTGGAAAATCGGCTCGAAATCGCGCGGCCGCTACGACGCCATCGCGATGGCTCGCTGTCGTACTACATCCGGGACCCCGATGGTAATGTGATCCAGGTGCTCTACGAACCTTCGATTAGCCCGCTGAGCTTCGATGGTCCGCAGCGGGCTAAAAGTTAGTCCGGAACGCTGGCCGCGTGGAAGGTGCCACGCCACCAAGAAGCACACAGGCTGGAAGCCTGTGCCACGTCCGAGAAGCACACAAGGCCGGAGGTCTGTGTCACGTCCTATTTCACAAGTGGAGTTCGCCGCGATGCTGACAGGCTATGCCACCCCTGAGGGGACCGCGGCGTACGCACGCCGCTTCGTTGACTACCCGGGCAATTACCGCGCGGTGCTGGGCTGTTCGGTTTCTTCAATGGGGCTGGGGACTTATCTCGGCGGCGAAGATGCCGACACCGATGAAGCTTATGCGGCGGCTATCCGGACCGCGCTCGCCGGCGGAATCAACCTGATCGATACGGCGGTAAATTATCGCTGCCAACGAAGCGAGCGCGTCCTGGGCAGGGTGATTGGTGAGCTGGCAGGTAGCGGCGCCCTCACCCGCGATGAAGTCGTAGTTGCGACCAAGGGCGGATTTATTGCCTTTGATGGTGAGACGCCAGCCGATCCGCGCGGCTGGTTCGAGCAGAACTTTGTCCGGCCGGGGATAGTCAAGCCCGGCGACGTGGTCCAGGGAGCGCACTGCATGACGCCGCCTTACCTCGAGGCAATGCTGGAGCGCAGCCGCTCGAATCTCGGACTGGCGACCCTCGACATTTACTATCTCCACAATCCTGAAACGCAGCTCAGCGCGTTATCGCATCACGAATTTCTGGTGCGAATCCGGCGTGCGTTTGAGTTCCTCGAGAGTGCGGTCCAGGCGGGGAAGATCGGCTGCTACGGAGTTGCAACCTGGAATGGCTTGCGTGTCAAAGTCACCGAACCTGGCTATCTCTCATTGGAGGAGCTGGCAAGAGTTGCGACCGACGTGGCCGGAACGGGCCATCACTTTAGAATCATCCAGTTCCCTTACAATCTCGCCATGACCGAGGCGCTGACGCTGCACAATCAAACCCTGCCGGACGGCACCCAGGTCAGTCTGCTTGCCGCTGCGGACGCAATGGGTATTGCCGTCTGCACCAGTGCGTCGTTGTTACAGGGACAATTGACGCGGCGACTACCCGAAGTGCTGCGAACCACGTTCCCTGCAATGGACTCGGATGCGCAACGCGCGATTCAATTCGCCCGCTCCACGCCGGGTATCAGCGTCGCGCTGGTGGGCATGAGCTCTGCCGCCCACGTAGCGCATAATCTTGCCACCCTCAGACGCCCACCGGCACCTGACGCGTTGATGAAGCTATTCGGGAGCGCCGGCTGATTTAATCAGAGACCCAGAATGCGCGGCAGGCTCCGCTGTCGCTGCCCTGCTTTGCGGCAGCGGTCCCTCGACTGCGGGCTCGCAAGCAGCTTGACGAGCCTATTTGCGCCCGAGGAAAACTTGATGGAAAGGATTCTTGATGGGCAGCCGTTGCAGCGTCACGAAACCGGCTTCGGTTGCCAGGCTCCTGGCCAGTTCCTCACTGATCGCCGAGCCCAGGCCCTCTCCCCCTTGGGCAAGCGACACCGTCATGCAATGCATCGTGCTGGCGCCGTACAGGGTACGGCCGACGGGGCCAAGATTGTCCTCCAGCCGGGGACCGACATCTGCCTCCGACCATAAAAATGCGCCGTCGGGCTTGATCATCCCTTGAATTGCCGCGAGCGCGGAGCGTGGATGGGCCATGTCATGGATGCAGTTGAATGCCATCACGAGATCGAAGCGGTCACGAAACGGCACGCGCTCCGCCGCAACCTGGTCAATCACGAGGCGGTTGGCCAAGCCGGCTTTTTCCCCCTTGTTCCGCGCCCGCTCGACCGAAGTCCGGTCGACATCGAAACCAAAAAAGCGGGAGTTGGGAAAAGCCGCGGCGACCGGAACCAAACATTGGCCGGCCCCACAGCCGACTTCTGCTACCTCGCCTCCCGCCAGCAACCGCTGGTGAATTTCGGGCACGGCGGGGATCCACTCCTGGGCAACCCAGGTCTCATACCCAACATGGAACAGCCGCTCGATAGCCTCGACGATCTCTGGGCCGAAATCTTTGAAGGGCACACCGCCGCCATTCCTAAAGGCCTCCATCAACTGCGGAATCTGCCGATAGCAGGCGACCGCATATTGGAATCCCCCGGCCGTGAAATAGGTGGTGTCCTCGCTCGCTAAGACTGCGGATTGCTCGGAGTTCATCTTGAAAGTAGCGTCGCGCGGGCAATAGTCGAGATAGCCGGCCGCAGCCATTGTGGCGCTCCATTCGCGCAAATAACGTTCGTTCAAGCCTGTGCGCTGTGCCAATTGTCCGGTCGTGAAAGGCGCCCCGTCAGCGACGGCCTTGAAGATTCCGAGCCGATCGCCGATATACGCCAGCGCCACCGTCAGCGCGGCGCCAAAATCGACGCCCACCTGACGCGCGAGTGCAGCGGCCTTTTTCCGGTCAAGGACGTCGTGCTTCATAGCTTCTCCCACAGTCGCGCCCGAAACTCATCGCCGGAACATCCGCTCCAATTGGCCGCGGCGCACCTCGATATGCACCGGCCGGCCATGCGGACAATTGGTTTTGAATTCGGTGCGGTCGAGCTGCTCCAGCAATGAGGAGATTTCGCGCAATTCAAGTACCCGGCCCATTCGCAGCGAACCGTGACAAGCCAGCGTCTTCAGCCATTCCTCCAGGGCACCCTCGCCATGCAGGCGAAACCCGCTCTCGCCCATGCTGTCGATCATATCGGAGAACAGCCGCCGACTATCGGCTGGGGCGAAAACCGCCGGTGCGCCTTTGAGCAATACAGTCGCCGCACCAAACGGCTCGACTTCGAAACCCATTGCGCGCAGATCCGGTAACGCCGACATCGCTTGCAAGGCTCGGCCGGGATTGAGCTCGAAGGGTACCGGTGCCAGCATCGCCTGTACGCGGATTCCGCCGGCCCGCAGTTCTGCCCGGAGCCGCTCGAAGGTGACCCGTTCGTGCGCGGCATGCTGATCCACCAGTATTAGCCCGTCATCACCTTCGAGCACGATGAAGCCGGCAAACAACTGGCCGACTATCCGCAGGCTCGAATACTGCGGCACTGGCCGGCCGCCCCAGGCCGCGCTGCCATCGCGCGAATCGCCATTGCCAGGGGTGAAACCAAGCCCGAGGGCAACCTGAGCCGGCCTTGTGATTCGGTCAGCTACCAGCCGAAGCGGCCGCTCGGAAAAGACGCCGTTTCCTAGGTCATTTCCAGAACACGTCGCTGGGTGGTCAGATTGTTGTTCAGCTCCAGGACTTGGATCCCCTGGGTCGCGCGCCTGGCCTTGCTCTGATACCCCTGAGCCCTGGTTATCAAGGAATGCGCCTGCGCCAGGAGCCGGGGCAGAGACGGCTGCTCGTTGCCCTGGCAAGTGGTTTGGGATGGGTGAGGGAGGGAATCCGGACTCTCCGCGTATGCCGGAAGCGAGGCTGGTTGCGCTGGCCCCCGCCGTCTGGTCTTTAAGGCGTTCGCGCAGCGACGAGTAGACCAGCTCAAAAATTTGGCCGGAGTGCCGGAACCGAACTTCCGTCTTCATCGGATGAACGTTAACGTCAACCTCCTCGGCCGGCAGGTCGATGAAAACCGCCGCCGCCGGATGACGCCCGCGTGGCAGCAAGGTCTCGTAGGCTCGTCCGATCGCACGTATCAGCATGCGGTCGCGCACGGGCCGGTTATTGACGTAGGTGAAGATCAAGCGAGGCGCTGCCAGCGATTCCTGGCTCATCGAGGTCAAACCCTGCACTCCAAAGGCGCCGCCTCGATAGTCAAACGCCAGCATTCGCTCGGCCAGCTTCGCGCCATAGAGCTGGCGGATTCGTTCAAGCAGTGTGGCGGCCTGTGGTAGGTCAAAAAGGGTGCGGCCGTCGGCGGTGAAGCGGAATGCTACCCGGCGATGCGCCAGCACCAGCCGTTGCAGGACCTCAGCGGCGGCGGCCTGTTCAGTGGCCACCGTCTTCATGAATTTGAGCCGCGCCGGAGTATTAAAAAATAATTTGCGCACCTCGATGCGGGTTCCGGTCGCGAGCGGGCATTCGCGAGTCTGCATGGCTTCCCCGCCATCGACCAGCAGCTCGATCCCGCAATCATCGTCACGCCCCCGGGTCAGCATTCGCACCTCGGCTACGCTGGCGATAGAAGCCAACGCTTCGCCGCGAAAGCCGAAGGTGCGGATCGCGATCAGGTCGGCGGCTGTGCGAACCTTAGATGTTGCGTGGCGGCGCACCGACAGTACGGCGTCCTCGCGGCTCATCCCGCAGCCGTCGTCGGCGACGACGATCGAGTCCATCCCGCCGCGCTCAATTTCAACCGCGATAGAACGGCTGCCGGCGTCGAGCGAATTTTCTACCAGTTCCTTGATTGCCGAGGCGGGCCGCTCGACCACTTCGCCGGCGGCGATCTGGCTGGCGACCTGCTCGGGCAGGATATGGATGGCCCGCGGCGGCATCGGACTACTTTGCGATTTCACTGAGGGTAACTCAAGACATCCCCGGCGCCGGAGTTTTTTGGTTGTATTCTCATGTGATGCTATGATGCATCACATGAGACGAGCAAGCGTGCGTGACCTTCGTTATCGCTTTTCGCATATAGAGCGACTGCTGCGCCAAGGCGAGGAATTCGAGATCACCAAGCGTGCGCGAATAATCGCCCGGCTCTCGCCCGTATACTCACCTGTTCCTGCGCGCCCTGATTTCATGGGGCGACTGCGCCGAATCTATGGTAGCAAGAGACTCAAGGTGAGTAGCGCGCATCTACTCGCGCAGGAGCGGGAACGCTATTGACCGATTACGCAGATACCAGCTTTCTGGTCGCGCTATACGTTCCAGACGTGAACTCCGCTAAGGCAGCGGCGCGGATGAAACAGTTGGAGTTGCCAGTGCTCATAACGCCGCTCGGGGAACTGGAGCTGCTCAATGCTCTGCAATTACGATTATTTCGCAAAGAATTGCAACCCGCGCAGGCGCGGGCCGCACGTGCGGCCTTCCGCTCCGATGCAGCTCGATTCATTTTTGCGGTGCATGCTATCTCCGACGACATGTGGCTTCGTGCTATCCAGCTAACCAAAAACTGGACCGCCAGGCTCGGCTGCCGTAGCCTCGATATCATTCATGTGGCTTCTGCTCTCGTGCTGCACGCCGACAGGTTTAATACATTCGACGACCGGCAAGGTAAGCTCGCCACGGCTGCGGGACTGGTTGTGGCGTGACTATTATTTTGGTTCGGCGGACGGTAGCCATACCGATCTACAGGCACGAACAGAGTGACCATCTGCCCCAAACGAACCGCAATGCTGGTACTGCTGCGCTCTAGATTCGAAGCGCAGATGGAATAGGATGTGAGCGGTACCGAGCGGGTCCGGCAGCTCTGGTGGCCTTGTTGGCTGGCCAAGTCAATTTTCTCGCTCAGAACATGACATCCCGCGCTCATTACCCATTGAGAAGGCGAGGGCACCGTGCTTAGTGAGACGTAAGTCTTATGCCGATTGAATATGAGATGCGCGAGGGCGCGCTGGTGTGGATCAAGAACCCGATCACCGGCGTGATCTCCTACGTGGTTGATGTGCGCGGGAAAAGCTTCGCCTTTACCCTCGGCGGGCGTGAGGAATTGCAACCTGACGCGCCGCCCCCCGAGCCCAAGGCGCTGCACAACGCGATTCGGGTGTGCCCCTTCTGTCCAGGTAACGAGCATCTGGCGCCTCCCGAGCTGATGCGAGTGACACCGTCGGAATTTCCGCGATGGCGCGGGGGTCAACAACTGGAGGGGGCGAGCTGGGTCATTCGTGTTTTCAATAACCTCTTTCCGCGAATTCCGGAAAGCCTGACCGGCGGCCGCAACGAATCCTACATCGTCATCGAAGATCCGCGTCATTTCAGTGAGTCTCCGCGCTCGATTAACGACCTGATGTGTACCGGGGCGCTGGGCGAGGAACATTTTCATCAACTGCTGCTCACCGACATTCGCCTGATGCAGCGGGTGCTAGAGAATCCCACCGTGCATTCGGTGGTCATCCGTAAAAACCAGGGACGCGAATCGGGGGCTTCGCAGCCCCATCCTCATCAGCAAGTCATCGGCTCCCCGCAGCCCTTGCCAGCGATCGAGGCTGAGGCCCGGGCTGAACGTGCGAATCCCGGCCTGTGGCAGGAACTGATCGATATCGTCGATCGCGCCGGGCTGGTGATCGAACGGCACGGCAGCGTGGTCAGCTACGCAAGCCCGATTGGTGCATTCCCGCGCAGCTACGATGTCATCATGCCTGAATTTCGTAATGGTTTAACGGAGCTGCCGGCCGAAGCGTTGCGTGAATTCTCCCGCGCGATTTTCCGCCTGGTACGAATTCTGGGGCCGCTGCCGCTCGATTACGAGATCCATCAGGGCGCCGGTCTGCCGCTCCATGCACATATTAATGGGCGGCTCTATCCCTATTCCAACGTGGCAGGTACGCTCAACCTGCCGAGCCAGCTTGTGCATAACGTCGCAGCATTGCGCAAGGCTCTCGCGCGCAATTAAGCCGACGCTAGTACGGTATCCCGCAATATCTTTACAGAAAATGAGCGCTTCGCTGACTTAGGAGTCCGGTACCGGTTTCGCGCTAACGCGTGAAACTGTCCGAGATTCCCCCACTGCGCTCGCGTTGCTCGCTGGTCGGAATGACAAGGCGAACGCTGGTGTTTAGCTTATCTACAGGACACGACACTAGACTAGGGTGGGACCTTCATGGACTCATGGATTTAGTCATAAATACCGTCGACAAACCATCTGCCGTTGATTAAATCACAGTAGACTCGATAAACGGCGCCGTCGGCGAGTGCCAGTTCATAGTAATCGCGCTGGTAGGAGCCGTTGTTTGGAGAGGCCAAATCGACTCCGGAGTGTGCCGTTGCCCACCATTCACCTTGCCGGCGCCAGGGTCCCGCCGACCAAACCACCCGGGCGCAAATATGGTTGCCGCGCACGAATTCTGGCAAATTGCGCGTGCACATTACTTCAACTTCTTCCGCCGGGCGAAGCGCCCGCAATACTATGGGAGTACTGCCTGAACCATCTGGTGGGGTTCTGGCGTGTTGAGGCGAGCATGGTCCGACAATTTCCACATTATGCGATGGAGCCACAGGTTGAGTAGATGGCGGAGCGAATCTGGTGAGGCGGACGGCCTCCGGCCGGTAAGAATCGGCCGCTACCAGCGTGCCGACCCGCTCGGGCCCGCATAACGCCGCAATCCGCGCAATCGCCGCTTCGAGCCGATCCGGTGCCGGAGCAGCCGGCAAAAACAGATCGCTTTGGGCGGGACGTCGCGTGCGTGCTTCCACTGTCAAGCGGACTGCTTCGATTGCTGCGGCAGGTGGTGACTTTTCCAGATGTAGTTTAAGCAGCATCAGCAATGAACGCGCTTCGGTAGTGGCGGCGGCCACCGCGATATGGCGATTATCGTGACGGCGGCCGGTGAGTCCCAGGGCCAGTCTCAAATCGCCAGCCGCCAGCCCACGGATTTCGAGCCGTGCCGTCAATTGTCTGAGCATCGCGTGCAACACGAATCCCAAAGGTTCAAGATTTTCGATGCCATAGTCGAATTCGGTCACCTCGGTGAAAACCTCGGCACGGGGGCGTGCAATGACCGTGGCGGAACCTTCGCCGCGTGCCAGCCGGGCCAATTGCACACCATGACGCCCGAGGCGGGTGCCGAAGGCGCGGCTATCGAGCCGGGTGATATCGCCGAGGCGGCGGATACCCAGCCGCTTCAACATCAACTCGACATCCTCTCCGTGTCCGTTCGGTCCTAGTTGGAGCAGATCGAGCGGTAGCCAATCGAGAAATTCCCGTTCCCTGCCGGCGGCAATTATGCGGGCTCCGCCACATCGCGCCGCCAGATGCGCCACCTCCTTATTGGAGCCAATTCCGGCAGCAGCTTCGAGTCCAATCCGGCGGGCACGGCGGATTATTTCCTCGGCAATCTCGTTTTCCACATCATCATTGGATGCGCATGTCCCCGCTTCGTTATCCTCATCTCGTCGATGCGTTTGCCCATTTAATTCCGCCCGGTGAACCCCGCTGCGCTGCATTACGCCTGATGTGCCAGATCCCTTGCCGTCGATCGAATAACGATATAGGTGCTCCACGCCAGTCAGATCGAGCCAGACACATCCGGGAGCGCCTTCTTCGGTCACCGGCGAGATCGATTCGGCTACATCGAGCAGGGCATCGGCAGCGGCCCTTTCCGCGGCAGACGATGGGCTCATGATGATCAGATCAGGAATCAGCGCGCGCGCCTGCGCAACCGTCATCCCGGGCCGCAGGCCCCCAGCACGAGCGATAGGTGAGACGTGGCTCAGTTCACTATGCGGCTGATAGGCAGTCCTCCGAAGCGGGCCTGACTTTTTTGAGTCGTACCTCGCGGATTCGTTAACCCGTTCCGCCTTCGGCGCCGCGAATGAAGATTGCTTCAAAAGGCTGCCGGCCGGCGGCATTCTAACGAGTGCAAACGGGGAATTGAGCAAATCGGGGTTAGTCCGTGTAATCGCCGCAATTGCAAAATCATCCACCAGTATGCATGCGATTCTCCTGGTGCGATGAGACGGGATCGACGGCCGGTCAACCGTCAGAGGTGAATGGCCGGAACCAATCGAAAGGCCGGGATTTTCACCGGGAATGAGTCTGCCGCGATACATCGGTGAACACCATTAGAGCTGGCTATGCTTGTCCTGCTGCGGCTGGCGCGATTGAGGTGAGGTGTTCTTTCGCTTGAAAAGACTTCGCGGGGCGGTTGGTGAATCGCTCGCATTAAAGTGAGGCCGCCGGCTGAGGCTATCTTGGTCCGCTGAAAAGCCGATCTCAGCTTCAGTTACAGTTTTCCATTTGGCGGTTTGACCCGAACCTCCCAATTTGTTGCGCGTCACCCGTGCCTCTAACTTGAGACCCTCGAACAGTGTTGGGCTCTCTGCCCATAAACGGCTGAAACAGGCCCGTTCACGTTTCAGCGTGAGGCTTAGCGCGGCAAAAGTTCCGCAAATCCGGCGCGGCGCCAGCACCAATACGCCTGCTCCGCATCGTTCTGCTCCTCGCGCCAGCCTGAGCACAGCACCCTGTGACAAATGAGGCGCATTAACACCAAAATCGAGTACCACCAGGCCAAAACCGCCGGCCGCGAGAATCCATTCAGCGGCCTTAAGACTGGCTAGAGGAGGCCGTGAGCTATACGACTTCGCTACCTGTGGTGGAGGGGGTTCGGTCTGTGCGCCTTGAGCCCGTTTGCTCGAGACCCACAGTAAGCGCGTCAATTCGACGCCTGCCGCGGCGATGCTGGCCGGATCGAAATTATCCGAATTGTCGATCCATGCAGCCGCCTCGTTCCGAGTTACATTTGCCGCAAAGGCGGCGGCCAATGAGGTTTTGCCTGCACCAGGTTCGGCAATTATTTCGCTGATTCTTCCCCTGACGATTCCGCCTTCAATGAGGTTATCAATGGGCAATAGCCCGCTGGGGATTCGACGATCCTTGCGCGTGAGTTCGCGTCCGCGAAAAACCCTTGGAAATTCAAGTCTTTCGGCGACCGGCGAAGCGGAAGGGCACCAATGGGGATCGGTCCAGGCGATTTTTCCCATCACCGCCATAGACTTTATTTTCGCTATTTCTTCGTGTCAGTCAACCCGAAAAAATTCTTGGCACCAGTCCAATTGACCAAATACATCAAATAGCGGCCCTGGCCGGGACATCGAGCGCGCGGGTTACTACGATAATGGAGGATCTTCGCGCATTTTGACCTTCATTCAGCTTTGAAGCCCCCGGGATTCGTCAACGATGGTTCGCCGCCGCGTGGGGCAGGAGATCACAGGCTAGAAGCCTGTGCCACTAAAGAGCTGAACGCAGCATATCATCGCACGATGCAAATTTTGTAGCAGTTAACGCCGACATGTCACGCGGCGCTACGGCCCCTCTCTTTGTCATCCCGAGCCGCCGCTGCAAAGCGCGGCCCTGTCGAGGCATCTACGCGGAGCGATTTGTCTTACGTAGGGCATTAGACTAAAAAGCCCGGTCCGAGGATAAGCGCTGCACCCTCGGCCGAGGGCACCGATTGTTTGCATTACCTGGAGTGGGACGCTATGGCTCGCTCAAGTCCGGGGTGCCCGGATGCTGCGCCGCCGGAAGTAAAGAGACGGAAGTTTCGCCTTCAGGAGGGTTCCATGGCTGGACCGCTGGATGGTTTCGTTCGCGTCCTGGATTTGTCTGAGCGCTCGCCGGCCGCGGCCATCGCCGGAATGGTGCTGGCTGACCTCGGTGCGGAAGTTATTCGGGTTGAGCCCGAAGGTGGCGATCCGGTGCGCGCGCTCGCGGGTTCGCGGGTCTGGCTGCGCGGCCAAAAGAGTGTCACGCTCGGCGCGGCTCAAGTCGCAAGAGGGCAATGGGCGTCGCTGTGCAATTCGGCGGATATTATCATTGATACGGCGCACCCATGGCGGCAGAAACCGCAGTTGTCCGAGCTGCCGGTCAATGCGCATCAGATAACTGCGATTCTTACCGCTTACCCCCGTACTGTCGAGGAGTTGACCGCAATTGACCGAGGCGCGGGCGATCCTGTTTACGGCGAGTTAATCGAGGCCCGATACGGGTTGCAGCATTTCCAGACTGGTGTCCGCGAGGACGAGCCAATCTTTCTGGGATGGCCGCACGCGATTTACGGCGCCGCGTGGTTGCTGCAGATCGGAATCCTGGGGGCATTGCTGGAACGCGAACGGAGCGGTGTCGGCCAAATCGTCAGCACTTCTCTGTTGGACGGTGTTGCGATCCTGAGCAACGCTCGATGGCTCGGCGGCGAGCGGCTCGGACCGCCATTATTGACCAGCAGCCGTATCACCACCCGCCACAGCAATCTGCGCATCGTGGTGAGCCTGTTCGAGTGCAACGACGGCGAATGGATCCAGGTTCATACCGGTCCGCGTGGCGCATTCGATCGCCTGTTAAAGGTCGTCGGACGCGAAGATCTGCTGATCGAGAACGCGGGCCTGCACGTCCTGGGAATCCCTATGGAACCCCTGACCGCCAAGGATCTGTGGAGCCATCTCGACCGCACGTTCAAAAGCCAGTCCGCGCAATTCTGGTGCGAGACTCTGGCCAAGGCCGACGTCTGCTGTATGCCGGCGCTCAAGCCTGGCGATGCGCTCTGGCTAAAGCAGATGGAGACTAACGGCCTGGTCGACATTCTGCCCGACGGCGAGCGCCGGCTCGGCAAGCTGGCGAAGTACAGCCGCACCGCAATTGAACTGCGGCGCGATGTACCCACTCCCGGACAGCACAATCGAGAGCTTCTGGACAATAACGGAAATAGCCATGGCCAACACCCGCTGGCCTTGGATCGCTCAAACAAATCAACAGAAGGTGTCCGAGGGAGCCGAACTGAACAGGCAACTAACGGTGGCAATGCAGCTGAATCGGATACTCCGAGGCGTCGCATTGGTCCACTGGACGGGATGGTGGTGCTCGATTTCGGCGCCTACATGGCCGGCCCGTTCGCAAATCGGCTGTTTGCCGATCTTGGAGCGCGCGTCATCAAGGTCGAAGAGTATGGCGGCGATCCCATGCGCGGTCCGCAGTTGAGCATTCTGCTCGGCGTGCAGCGCGGCAAGGAGAGCATCGCAATTGACCTCAAAAGCGAAGAGGGGCGCAACATTGTTCATGAACTCGTCAAGCGCGCCGACGTGGTTCATCACAACATGCGGCTGGGCGCGATGGAGCGCCTCGGTATGGGATGGGAGCAACTGACTGCGCTCAATCCCCGTCTCGTCTATTGTCACTCCTCGGGTTACGGCAATGCCGGCGACTGGTCCCGGCTGCCCACCTTCGAACCGTTACATTCCGCAATAACCGGCATGCTCTCGCGTACCGGCGGTGACGGCAATGCGCCGGAACATTACCTGACGCATATGGATTACGGCTGCGGACTGACGTCCGCGGTGATGGTCCTTGCGGCGCTGATCGAGCGCGAGCGCAGCGGGCTTGGGCAATACCTGGAAGTTCCCCAGACCGGCGCGGGGCTGCTGGCGATGTCCGATGTGCACGGACCGAGGGAACGCAAATCAGAGACCTTTCCCCTCGATCGTGAACAGCGCGGCCACGCCCCCACCAATGCCCTATATCGTACGCGCGACGGATGGTTGGTGATCGCTTGCTACAGCGATCGCGAATGGACGAGCCTGCGCCGCGCGCTTCGGATCGACGTGCAGTGGCCGAGTTTTGCCGAAGCGCGCAACCAGCGGTTCGGAGAAAGTACAGCCGGCCAAATCCTGCAGGCCGCTTTAGCAGAATGCTCGACAGCGACAGCGTTAAGGCGCCTTGGCGCGGAAGCCGTACCCTGCGCGGTTCCCACGCCGTGCGGACCTGCAGAGGTGATCGTTGAGCCGACCCTGCGCTCACGTGAAGTAATCGTCGCCGAACAGCATCGTGACGCTGGCGAGATTTTCGAGGTCGGCCATACCATTCGCTTTGGCAACGCCAAGTCCTGGAATCTGCGGCCCGCGCCAGTCACAGGGCAGGACAGCGTGGAAATCTTGCGCGAGCTGGGCAGATCCGAAGCCGAAATCAGGAGACTAATCGCAGGCAAAGTGGTGAACGCGACGGCGCCCCAGCCTGATGCGGCAGAGGCGCACGACCATGCTTGAAACGGATGCGCGATGGCTGGTTTACGCTCCAGGCCTGCTTCGCCGGCTGCTGTGCCCTTCCGGTCGATAGTAAGCGCAATTAGTCCCTGGCAGACTGCGGCGTGGGGGCGCCTTCCATCCGACCCTGCAATCGAACATATATAAGAATCAATGCTCGCGCCGGGGATCGTGATCGCCAATCGCTATCAGGTCGTCCAACCACTCGGCGAAGGGGGGATGAAGGCGGTTTACCTCGCCGAAGATTTGCGCTTCGCAGCCCGGCGCTGCGCCCTTGCAGTAATGGTTGATAATTTCACCAGCGAGGAAGCGCGCCGCCAGGCGGTGCTCAGCTTTCAGCGTGAGGCTGACGTTCTGGCCCAGCTCGATCATCCCGCTATCCCAAGAGTCTCGGACCGTTTCAGCGAACAGGATCATCATTACTTCGTGATGGATTATGTAGCCGGCCAGACGCTCGAGGCGGCCCTGGCGGCGGCTGGCGGGCGGCTCGGCCCGGCCCAGGTCATCAATCTGGGCTTGCAGCTTTGCGATGCGCTTGACTACCTGCATAGCCGCATTCCACCGGTAGTTTATCGCGATCTGAAGCCGGCAAACATCATCCTTACTCCTGAGGGTAGAGTGAAGCTGGTCGATTTCGGAATCGCCCGCCACTTCACGAGCCAGGGCACTACTATTGGCACAATCGGTTATGCAGCCCCGGAGCAGTACCAGGGCCAATGTGAGCCGCGCTCAGATATCTACGCTTTGGCAGCGACTCTATACCATCTGCTGAGCGGGCGCGATCCGGCACGTTTCCCCTTTGACTTTCCGCGCCTCTCAGCTGTCCTTCCGGGCTGTGCGCCGCAACTCGAGCAGCTTCTCGGAGAGGCTTTGAAACGTGAACCTGACCAACGCCCGCCGAGCGCCCGCGAATTCGCACGGCGGCTTGCGGCAATCTCCGCGATGGAAGCCGAAAAAGCAGGAGTAACAGCCGATTCGCAGAAACCCGGGATGCATCATTGTCCGCGATGCGGTGTTGAGATCGCCAACGACGCCGGGCGATGTCCGAGGTGCGCGCGGACAGCCGAATTCGCCGGCACATCTGTGAACTCCGGAAGCCGCTCATCGGCGGCGGCCGCCGTCCGGCAGTGCGCTCAATGCGCTCGCGAGATTCCAGACGGCGCACAGGTTTGCCCGTGCTGCGCGCGCTCTGCTCAACCTGCGCAGCACCAGCAGGCGCGGCGTTGGTCGATTGCCGCCAACCGGGTCGTCACGCCTTCATTGATAGCCATATTCGTCGTCGTCGCGGGAGGTCTGTTGCTGCTGATTACGCGCGGCCCGGGCACCGGGATGCCTTGGCCGCTCTGGGTGATCGCGGGACTGGTGCTGATGGCAGTGGAAGTTCATTATACGCGCGACTTCACTTTATTCTGCTTCGGCATCAGCGCTTTGCTTATTGGCCTGACTAGTACATTCGGGATCCTGGATATCCGCATGCAATGGATCGGCTTTGCGGTCCTCTCCACTGCTTTGTTGGTTTCCGCGCGTGAATGGTTGCGCAACAAAATGCTGGGCAGACCGGGCAACGCAGAGTTGGAGAACATTATCGGGCAATCGGCCGTACCTCTCGACGATTTACCTGCCTATGGTTTTGGGAAGGCTGAACTTCGCGGTACCACCTGGAGTGCGCACAATGCAAGCCATGTGAGGATACAGCGCGGGCAGCGCTGCAAAGTGATGAAGATCAATGGTCTCACGCTGTGGATAATGCCTGAGTAAAGGGGGAAAGCTTGGTCGCTCTGATACTTTTCATCTTAGCAGTTCTCATCATCGTTATAGTACTTAATGCCGCTGCCAAAGTAGTTCCGCAGCAGGAAGCGTGGATCATTGAGCGGCTCGGCCGCTATGATTCCACCCTGAAAGCTGGACTGCATCTCTTGATGCCCTTCGTCGATACCGTTCGCTATCGCCATACCTTGAAAGAGCAGGTGATCGAGATCCAGGAGCAGGACTGTATCACCGGCGATAACGTGGTCATTAAGGTCGACGCGGTGCTCTACTATCAGATAGTTGATCCGGTGAAGGCCTCGTACGGCATCTCAAACCCCGAACTGGGAATCGTGCAGCTGGCGCAGACCACGGTTCGTAGCGAAATCGGCAAGATCGATCTCGATCGGACCTTTGCCGAGCGCCCGTCGATTAATGCTCATATCGTCGGAGAAATTGACCAGGCCTCGGAAGCGTGGGGTGTCAAGGTTCTGCGTTACGAAATCAAGAACATCAAGCCGCCGGACGATATCCGCGCCTCCATGGAGCGTCAGATGCGCGCGGAGCGGGATAAACGTGCCGCGGTGCTAGACTCGGAAGGCAAGCGCGACGCGCTCATCAATACTGCGGAAGGGCGCAAACAAGAGGAAATCAAGGCGTCGGAGGCGCAACGTCAGCGCGAAATCAATGAGGCCGAAGGCCGCGCCGCAGCTATCCGTGCAGTCGCTCTTGCTACTGCCGATGGAATCCGCGAGGTCGCCAAGGCGATCAATGAGCCGGGCGGCTTCGAAGCCGTACAGTTGCGCGTCGCTGAACAGTACCTCGGAGAATTCGGTAAGATCGCCAAAGAAGGGAACACGCTGGTGCTTCCAGCGAATTTATCGGATGTAGGATCGATGGTCTCGCTGGCGATGAATGTTATTCGCGGCAACGGCACCGGCGCGGCGACTATTCCTTTGGAGAATGGGCCGCACACTCCGCCTGTTGCCCGGCACTGATAACTCCAATTCGAGCCTTGGAGTTGGCATGGCACTCATCAAGCGGAGTTGTACTGTATTCCGCTGACAAGCTGGCCGGTGGAGGGGAGCGTCTCACGATTTAGAGACTCGCCGGGCCGCATCGTCGAGGAATAGCGCAATGAAGATACCCTTGGCGTTCTACGACGACTGGGGGTTGTCGCTCAGTAGTAATCGGGAACCCTTTTCTACCGTAGTTAACATTGGCTACTCTGGCTTGTGCAACGTTTCTGCCGATTAGAGAGAGTGTCTGCGATGGTCGTAGGTGTGTTAAGGCTTACGCTGTTCCTGCCCGAAAACCATTCACTAAAGGGCAAACGCCAGGTCCTGCGCGCGATCAAGGATCGGGTGCGCAACAAGTTTAACGTTTCGATAGCAGAATCCGACGGCCACGATATGTGGCAGAGGGCGGAGTTAGGGATCTGCCAGGTCGGCAGTGACCGCGCATTCGTCGACTCGGCGCTGCGCGAAGTGGTCAATTTTATTGATTCTCTGGGACTGGCTCCGCTTGGTCAGGAAGAACTCGAAATTTTGAATTACTGACCATTTCGACCGTATTACCTGAGCTGCTCCAGGCATGCTTCGCGGGGAACGCCCGGCCCTATATAAGGTCATCCATTTTTCGCTGATGGCGCCGAAGGCGCACCAGATGAATGTTGCGAAACGGCCTGGATATCAGA
>JAMXLL010000177.1 GCA_024281015.1 Candidatus Binataceae bacterium | reverse complement strand
CACCGGCGAACGGCCCACCATGATCTTCGATAACGAGTGCCGGGTGGTGAATGATCCCTACCAGCAGGAGCGGCTTGCCTGGGAATGCTGACGCGGTTCGTCTGGGCCGACCAAATCTCCGCGCTAGCGTCGTCCCGTAAAATAACTTAGACAACGGCTCGGCCCTGTCATTCCGACCGAAGCGAGCAACGCGAGCGCAGTGGAGGGATGTCGGACAGTTTCACGCGGCAGCGCGAAACCGGGTACCGGATTCCTGGGTTCGCGAACGCGCTCATTTTGAAAGATTTTTGTCTGACACCACCCTGCTAGATCCTGATATCGGGCGGGCGGTTCTCTTCCCAGGTCACCGTCAGTGTGTATTTCGGGATTTTCCAGCTCTCGCCGGCACGGATCAGGTAATAAGTATAATAACCGCCCATGTCCCAGGTCGGCTGTCCCTGCTTGAAGTGCCGCGCCTGCATGTAGCTGACGCATGATGCATTATCCCCGGTCACCTCGACATGGTAATCAGTAAGGAAATGCTGAGTAACTTCGAAGCGGCTGATGATGCCCGTCACCTGTTCGGTGAACTTGTCGGCGCTGACGGTCCGCATCGCGGGCGCTGGATTCGGTCGGCCGAGATAGACCTGTATTTCATCAGTGAAAATCGAACGGAAGAGTTTCCAGTCCCGGGAGTCAATCGATACGGGGTAGCGGTGAATGACCTCTGCGATCTGTCCGCGATCGAATAGCCACTGTATTTTCTGACTGTCGGTCATGAGGAGCCTCCTGTGTGCCGCTGGGGTTCTTTCGAATACGAAGTCACTAGCTTGCGTCTCTGATTTGCTTACCCATTAAAGGGTTCGATCAGCTCGAGGAAGGTTCCATCGGGATCTTTGAAACAGAAGAATTTGGCTCCTGCGCGGTTGGCGAAGCGCATAGTCACGGGTTCGGAGACCATCTCAACGCCGTTTGCCTTCAGACGAGAGTATTCTTCATCGACATTTTTGGTGAAGAGTGCGATCCGTGCGACTCCGGCATGGTAAAGGTGGGGATAGGGAGAGCCGTCGGTACGCGGCTCCTTCCATTCGATGAGGTCGATTCGAGTGGCGCGCGGATCGTCACCGAGCGTGAGCAAGGCGGCACGTGCGCGGCTGTTGGGGATATTTAATCCCTGGTCATTCCCCTTGTTGGGTCCGTCACCGAGGTCCAACGCGATCTTGAACCCGAGCATCTTGTAGAATTCGAGCGAACGCTCGAAGTTCGTCACATTGATGTTTATGTGAAAGATTGACTTGATCATTGATTGTCCTCGCCATGTTTTCTGAATGCCTGAACCGAGTGCGCCCCACAGCATAGAGCAGGATTGGTGCGTTTCGCTAGAATGGCCGAAGAGGCTGCATCGTGCCGCATCAGCGCGCGGCATCGCCATTAGCAAACTCTAACACGCGTTTATCCCAAGGAGCCGCCATGGCCGCAAACTCAAAGTCTCGCTCCACAACGATCCGCTCACGCTTGAATCATCCGGTGATCGATTCAGATGGGCATCACGTTGAATACTTTCCTCGACTGCGTGATTACATTCGGGAGGTCGCCGGCAGCGGGGTGGCCGACCGGGTCGGACGCGCGTTTGACGGCACAATCGCTAGTACACGCTGGTACAGGGAATCGCCGGAGCAACGGCTTGAGTTCAGGACCAAGCGCTCGCCTTTCTGGGGCTTTCCGACGAAGAACACGCTCGATCTCGCGACTTCGATGTTTCCCAAGTTATTGTACGAACGGCTGGACGAGATGGGCCTGGATTTTTGCATCCTGTATCCAAGCTTGGGGTTGGTCACTCCCCATTTCGAAGACGAAGAGGTCAGGCGCGCGACCTGCCGGGGTCTGAACCGGTACTGTGCCGAGATTTGGGGTGAATATCGCGACCGGATTACCCCCGTCGCGACCATTCCGATGAACACGCCGCAGGAGGCCGTCGAGGAACTCGAATACGCAGTAAAAGTGCTGAAGCTCAAAACCGTGCTGATGGCCAGTTATGTCAAACGGCCAATACCTGCGGTGGCGCACCGGTACCCGGAAGTCTCACGCTATGCCTTCTGGCTCGACACCTTCGGCATCGACAGCGAGTACGATTATGATCCGGTATGGTCCAAGTGTGAGGAACTGAAGGTCATTCCGAGCTTTCATAGTCACGGGGAAGGGTGGGGCAGCCGCACCTCGATCTCGAATTACGTTTACAACCACATTGGGCACTTCGCCTCTTCAGCCGATGCAATCTGTAAGTCGTTGTTCCTTGGCGGAGTGACTCGGCGATTTCCCCGATTGAAATTTTCCTTTCTGGAGGGCGGCGTGGGATGGGCGCGCAGTCTGCTGGGCGATCTCATTGGTCATTGGGAAAAGCGCAATCGCGAAGCTCTGGAAAACTACAACCCGGCCCACATCGACGAGCAGCTGCTCGCTGAATTATCCCGCCGTTACGGCGGAACAGTGGTCCAAAATCGTGAATACGTAAAAGGCCGCGAGTTGGCACGAATGCACGAGGGCGACCCGACCGATGACTTTGCGAGTTGCGCGATTACTCGCAGAGAGGATTTTCGCGAGCTCTTTCTCAACTCCTTCTTTTTTGGCTGCGAAGCCGATGATCCGATTACCGCTTCGGCCTTTGACGTCTTGCGAAATCCGTTGGCAGCACGCCTCAACGCGATCTACGGCTCGGATATCGGCCACTTTGATGTCCCTGATATGCGAGAAGTGACGGCAGAAGCATATGAGCCAGTCGAGCGCGGAGCGATGACCGAGCAAGACTTTCGCGACTTTGTGTTCGTCAACCCTATCATGCTGTGGACAGCGCTCAATCCCGACTTCTTCGCTGGCACGGTCGTGGAGACTGCTGTTATGCGCTACCTGGCGCAATAATGAACCCGTGTGCGCCGGTATCATTTTTTCTTCAATCGTGAAGGCCCGCAGCAGAGTAGTAATGCCGCAATCTTCCCGTAAATAAGCGCCGGCTGGCACGAAGCATGTCGTTCTCACATTAGTCCGTTAGAGTAGGCCCCCAAAAGCTTGGCAAAACTAGTATCAACCAAGCGTAGTCCGACGGCCGTGTGACACTCGGGTTATGCTCTGTCAGACGGCTTCAATTTTGCGTGATCGCAAGCAGTATCGTCGTGGAGGGGAGCTTGCTTTCTCATTTAGACGCTTATTGGGGTCAAGAATCGCTCACGCGGAACGATTCGGAAGAAAATACCTATCAGTCGGATGTAAAAGCGGAGACTTTGTCATCCCTTTTATCCGCGATCGTCGATTCATCGGAAGATGCGATTGTCAGCAAAACTCTGGATGGCATCATCACCTCCTGGAATCGCGCGGCTGAGAAAATGTTCGGCTATACAGCCGCCGAGGCGATTGGTCGATCGATCCGGCTAATCATCCCGCCTGAGCGCCAGAGCGAGGAGGACTACGTCCTGGCTCGCCTGCGCCGTGGTGAAAAGGTCGAGCATTTCGAAACGGTGCGCCTGACCAAAGACGGCCGCCGCTTGGATATTTCGCTCACGGTCTCGCCGATCAGGGACGGCAGAGGCCGGGTGATCGGAGCGTCGAAAATCGCTCGCGACATTACGGAAAGGAAGCAACTGGAGCAGGAGCGGGAATTGGTTCAGCAGCGGCTGATCGAAGCGGTGGCTGCCCGCGATGATCTGATTGCCGTGGCCGCTCACGAATTGCGCAACCCTTTAAACGTGCTGGTGCTGATCTGGCAATTGCTGGATAGAGTTGCGCTTTTTTCCAACAAGTCGGCCCAGGTCAAGAGTCTTTTTGACAGAGCCCGTGCTCAACTTGACCGGCTGGGGACTTTGATTGAGCGATTGTTGGATGTCGCGCGGGTTCAGGCCGGCTCTTTTGAACTATATCGTGAAAGTTTTGATTTGAGCGCGCTCATCCGAGAGGTGGTCAATCGCTTCGTGATGGAAGATTCGGCTGTCCCGATAACGCTGGAACTGGCACCGGCTATTCGCGGGAACTGGGACCGGCTTCGGCTCGACCAGGTGCTGACCAATTTGGTTTCCAACGCGATCAAATATGGAATGCAAAGACCAATCGTGCTGAGCGCTACAACTTGCGGTGATCAGGTTTTGCTAAAAGTTCAAGACCGCGGTACCGGCATATCCCGTGAGGACTTAACGCGAATCTTCGAACGCTTCGGCCGGGCAGCTACCCGTCCTGCCAACCGCGGGTTGGGTATGGGGCTTTGGATTACTAAGCAGATCGTGGAGGCCCATGGTGGAACGATTGAAGTCGAAAGCGAGAATGGCAATGGTTCCACCTTTTTGGTGCGTTTACCACTCCAGTAATCAATGCGGACAAGCCAACGGTAAACGGTTTAATGGCCTCGAGCGATTATAAGGTAATGGTGATCGAGGACGACGCGGAGACGCGAACCTGCCTCAGCGAAATTCTGGAAATGGAAGGATTCAGAGTAGAGGCATTCGCCAATGGTGCCGAGGCTTTAAGCCACCTGACGCATTCTCCGCTTCCCCGTTTGATAATCATGGATATGCGAATGCCGGAGATGGATGGGGCTCAGTTTCGTTCCGCGATGCTTCAGGAGCCGCGCCTGGCGCATATCCCGGTCCTGGTGGTCACCGCCTATGAGCCATCGACGACAAATGGGCTTTCGGTCTCGAGGGTCTTCCGAAAACCGGTAAACGTGACCGCACTGCTGGATACCGTTCGACAATACTGCTAGGAGTTCGGAGAGCTGATTCACGGCGCCTTTGATGAGGCGCCTTGGGAACCGTTTTCGTTTTACGCCAGTTGTCATGCGAGCGAGCATCATGTTTAACAGCCAATTTTATTCTCGCGACTGGCTATCTGTCGCTCGCGTCAGATTTCCGGAACTACTGCAGCTCCATAGTCCTGATGCGGCGCAACACGTGGTTCAGTTTTACGACGATGACAATTTGTTAATTGGCAATCTATGTGCCGCAAGCGCGGCAGCGCTTGCAGAGGGGAGCTCTGTCGTACTTTTAGCCACACGACTCCACCTGCGTCAGATTGATGAACAACTGGTGAGTTTCGGTGTCGACCTTCAGCGTCTGGCCGAGGCGGGCCGTTATGTCGTGAGCGATGCTGCGGAAACGCTCTCGGGGCTGATGATTAACGGCTCTCTGAACGAAGCGGCATTCGATAGGGTTGTCGGCGGTATTATGCGCGAAGCGGTGAGCCGCAGCGCAAACGGGTTCGTGTTCGGTTTTGGAGAACTGGTCGCACTTCTTTGCGCGGACAATAACCCCAATGCTGCGGTGCGGCTGGAGCAGCTGTGGAACAGCCTCGCGCGCCGGCTGCGCTTCTCTTTGTATTGCGCTTATCCGATGAGCACGATGGAGAGAGAAGTGAATTTTGACGCCCTGGTCCGAATCTGTGCCGAGCATGCATTAACAGTTCCCGCCGAGAGTTCTTTGTAGATCCGGCTCGAGCCGTCTTATTTAGCTTCTAGCGTCGTCCGTTAGAACAAAACATTTCCGCAGTAAAGACGACCGGCGATTGACGTGCACCGCCGGGGTCTTCTATATGGACTCAATCACGACCGCTTTCGCTATCAGCGGAGCGTTGAGGGAGGCGAGCATCAAATGCCTGAGCGTTTGCAGCAAAACCTGGCCGGACTGCGCGTTTTGGATATCACGCAGTATATCGCCGGTCCTACTCTAGGCCGGATGCTGGCCGACCTGGGTGCCGAAGTCGTGAAGCTGGAAATGCCGCCCAAGGGTGAATTCTCGCGCCGCGGCGGGTTTCCACCGCAGGTTGAGGGACAGTCACCTGCCTATATCTACTACAATCGCGGGAAACGCAGTATCTGCATCGATTTCAAGCGTGCGGAAGGCGCGGCCATCGTTATCCAGTTGGCGCGTCATTTCGATATCATTATCGAAAACTATACACCCGGCGTACTGAGTAAGTATGGCTTGAACTATGAGGCGTTCAAGGCGATCAATCCCCGCATCATCATGTGTTCGATTTCCGGATTCGGCCAGACTGGTTCGCGCGTCAATCTGCCGGGTAATGACATGACCGCGCAGGCGATGTCAGGTTTGCTGCATCTGACAGGAACCGAGGATGGTACACCGGTGTATCCCGGTATGTATCTGGCCGATGGCGGGGGAGGGGTCAACGGTACGGCAGCGGTACTTGCTGCGCTCTACTACCGCGAACGTACAGGGCTCGGACAGTATATTGATGTGGCACTCTACGAATGCGTTTTTCATATGCATGACGTCTTCTTGATGCAGAACCTATTTACTTATGGCGACTACAACCCGGGAGCAACCGGACGCCATCGCCCGGGAGCTACGCCCTGCGGCCTGTTTAAGACGCGCGACGGGTGGATAATATTGACGGTGCTTAATCATCAATGGGAGCGCTTCACCAAGGACATCGGCAAGCCGGAACTGATGAATGACGAGCGCTTCAACCACTACTCCTGCCGTTGGGAGAACCGCCACCTGCTGGAAACGATTATCGAAGAATGGCTCGGCTCATTTGACAGCAGGGAGGAGGTATTGCGCTTTCTGCTGGACCGGCATTATCTCGCGGCGCCGGTGCTGGACCTGCAACAGACGGTGGAACTAGTCAAGGGCGAGGGGCGCGGCGCGTTGCAAAATGTCGAGATTCCTGGCTACGGAGAAATTCCTCTGCCCAAGGTTCCTTATCAGTTTTCCGAAACCAAGGTTGAATTTCAGCCGATCCTCTCGCTGCTCGGCGAGGACAATCGGGATATTCTGCGAGATTACCTGGGATATAGCGAGCAGAAAATTGATGAGCTCCAGGCCTCCGGCATCTTGATAGAGGATTCCGAGGTACGCCACCTTCGGGAAGGCAGAAAATAAACTCAGGCAGCATCGTTGAAAAACTCTGTCAGCGGCAGTCTCGAGACCGGACACCAGCGCGCGATGCTCTGCAGATAAAGACGTGACAACCCGGACGGTTAATCTGGAAAAAAATTAACGTCTAACACCTGGTCCAGACTCCAAGGTGCCTGCGGCGGATACGCCAACGGGCCAGTCTCTCTGAGTGCGTCACGCACCGCTCGAGCATAGGTTTTTTTGCTCGAGGAACAATCCTTCTGCAACAGTGCGCAGGCTGGGAGATTCCTCGAATAGGTCTTCTGTGCTATCTCGTGAGTCGTCTATTGTTTTCCTCCAACTGACGCTGCGATGACTTGGTTGATAGCTCCATTAAAGATGAGAGAGCAGATTTTGCAAATGGCCTCTCAGAGAGGTTCGGTCCTTGCGCGCCATCGCCTGCAGTTTCCACGAATGCCATTGCGTCACATTACCATGCCGCCGAAACTTGACCGAGTTGACTATTGTGCAGGCGCGACCAAAGATGTGCCTCCGCAGCGGTGCTGTTACGTCGGAACTCGCGTGCTCGGGTGGTTGGGTTCGGATCGCTCATTTCGTCTCAAGCGAATTCAGATTTTCCTTTAGGGACCCTCACCGCCGCACAAAAGATGCGCGGCCGCCTCTCCCGCTGCGGGAGAGGCCCTTCGGCCCAAGCAGAGTCGGCGAAGAACCGGCGCATTGTCTTCGAGGGTGGTCATGCTCAAGCTGCCGCATCACCGGCCAATAATGACGCAGGGTCAACAGGCATGGTCTACGCTCTGAAGCGCTTTGCCTTGGCCTCTCCCGCAGCGGGAGAGGCGGACTCGCATTCTTTTGCGAGGCGGTGAGGGTCCTCCAGGAAATGCGAGGTCTCGCCCGAGACCGCTTAGGTATCAGAAGGACCTCCTTATTCCCGAAGCGCACCACTCGGTAATCCTGTTGGAGAAGATAAGTTGTCCGCTTTGCATCGTGTTCGGGCCCATTCTCCAGTCCGGCAACCAGCGTGGATTCACGGCTGAAGGGAACGTGCACTGGCGCCGAAAACGCCGGAGCCCCGCTCCAGATAGTCGTTGCGTTGAAGCAGCCGCTCAGCGGAACAGTAGTTCCTCGGCTAGATTTTCCCAATCTAGCCCGCCAGGCCGTATGCGCCGCAACCCTGATGCTTGATCATGGAGCCACGCCCAAAAATCAACCTCGATGGGAACCGCGGGACGTGGCTCGCTCATCGTGCTGAGAGTACTGTTGTCCTTCACCTGAAGCTTTTGGGTTTGGGTCTTCCGGCGACTCACGTTTAGTTCCGTGTCGCTGTGGCCCCTTTTTTAGGCCGTTCTTGTGGATTGCCTTTGCTGGCCGTCATTCGAGCATAACACGGTATCAGATGCTATCGGCAACCGCCCGTCTCCGTAGGATCTTTGAAGTTTTTGGCCCCGTACCTAGTGTCGTGTCCCGCAAACAAGTTAACAGACTGAGGAGCCCTGTCTGTCATCGTGAGCGAAGTGAGCAGCGCGAACGAAGTCGAATGATCTCGGACAGCTTCACGCTTCAGCGGGAAGCAGGCACCGGTTTCTGAATCCGCGTAGCGCTCCATTATC
>JAMXLL010000176.1 GCA_024281015.1 Candidatus Binataceae bacterium | reverse complement strand
CGGTGATTGCAATCGAGAATGCTCGGCTGCTGGGTGAATTACACCAGCGCACCGAGGAAGTGGCCGAACTGAACCGTGGTCTCGAAGCGCGGGTCGCCGAACAGGTCGAGGAGTTAGGGCGGGTCGGACGACTGAAACGGTTCCTCGCACCGCAGCTGGCGGAGTTGATCGTCTCGCAAGGCAACGAACAGATCCTCGAAAGCCATCGGCGCGAGATCGTCGTCGTGTTTTGCGATGTCCGCGGCTACACCGCCTTCACCGAGACGGCCGAGCCTGAGGAGGTGCTGGATTTCCTCCGCGAATACCACGGCACACTGGGCCCCCTCGTCGCCCAGTTCGAGGGCACGCTCGACCAGTTCTCAGGCGATGGCATCATGGTGTTCTTTAATGATCCTGTCCCGATCCCGGACCCTGCTGCACGCGCGGTCAGCATGGCAGTGGCGATGCGCGAGGCGGCCAATAAGCTGATCACCGACTGGCGCGAGCGCGGTCGTGACTTGGGCTTTGGGACGGGGATCGCGCAGGGCTATGCGACGTTGGGCCAGATCGGGTTCTCCGAGCGCTCCGGCTATACGGCGATCGGCACAGTTTGCAATGTCGCTGCCCGTCTTTGTGCCGAGGCCAAGGACGGTCAAATTCTGCTCAGCCAACGCGTCAATGCCGCGCTAAAGGCAAGCGTAGTAACCGAACAGGTCGGCGCGCTTGCTCTCAAGGGACTCACCCAGCCGGTGGTCGCCTTCAACGTGCCGCTCGCAGTCACCCTGCCGGCTCTGCGTGTCATCGAGGGCGGCCCACCGAGCGTGTGAGTGCGACCGCCTGGGTCGCGTTGCTCCCTCAGTGGCTGCCATTGGGCAAGAAGAGCCATTTCCACCACGAACGCTCTGTGTCCGGAAAGGATCCCAAATCAGCCTTTCCCAAAACGGCCGCGCGCAATGGCGCCTCTGCAGCCGAGAAGAACTCGTCCAGTTGTGGCGGTGGAAGAGGTGCTGAGCATCGCATGTGCCTGGCCCCGATGATGGATCTGGTGTTGGAACAGATGCAACAGAAGACGATCGGGCGTTCCAATTGCACGTGCGTACCACGATGGACCTGGATGATCTGATCGACGCCAGCCACGTCAAGCGCTTCGTACGTTTTCGGATTGCGCGCCGTTCAAGCTGAACATCCGATCGCTCTAGGACGGCCGGTCGGGATCGAACCCGGCAACGCAATGATTAGTCATTAAGCACCTAAAGGAGTTGAAGCAGGACCTGAAGCAATCCCGCAAAGGAAATACCCCACAAGGCCGTGCGGAGCCCTGGTACGCCGATGACATAGACCGGCGCGTACGCCAGGCGTGCCCAGAAGAACAGCTCGGCCCCAAACGCCGTCGCGGCATTGGTCTTGCCTGCCACCTGCGCGACGAGCACGAGCGCCGCGAAGATGGGCAGGCTCTCCAACGTATTACGCTGCGCTCGCCGCGCGCGATCCGCCCACCCAGTTAGACCCGGAAGATTTGCGCGATTGCCGATGAGCCGCAAGAACCCGACCTGCGTGATTGCTGCTCCGACGGCGATCACCATTTGTACAAGGGCCAGCGCAGCGGACCAGACCAGCAACCTCAACTCCACGCTCATAACCGCTCCATCGGATTGCCCTTCGGGTCGTCAAAGCAGCGCCGCGTGCGACGCTTGCGGAGAAGCTGTCGCAATGAGAGCGCGTGCAGCAGGATCGAACTTGGCACAACGAAAGCCGGGGTCAGCACGTCCGGATAGATGCCAGCATTGAAGCTCGACGCAGCCGGAACGATGAGCTGGAAGCGGCCAGGCGTCGTGAGCATTCCCAAGGTGATCGCGATGGCGAAGTCGGTGAGACCCAGAAGATTCCAGGCGATCGCCGCCCTTCTTCCCTGAACCCTCCCAGCGGCCACGGCGATCGCTGCGGGCACTGCAAACACGCCGGTGAGGATATCGCCAAGGCCAGCTGGCAGTGCGGGGATAACGGGCGCCGCCCCGCGGAGCCAGGACGCAACAAACCAACTGCCGAAGACGCGATAGAGCTGTAGCGCAACGAGCCAACTTGCAGGCATCGCATCGAGCACCTGCCCCACGCGCCTTGACAGCAAAAGCGGCACACCGACGATCACGGGCAGGAGAATGGCTGCCGGCAGCAGCGGCAACGACGCGGCGCCCGTCATGAAGACGCCGTTGACCGCCGCGCTCCATACAACGGCGAACCAAAGCGTATCGGGAATCATAACCGCCAGCCACAGCGTGCGGCGCTGGTCCGGCGCCAGACTGCTGCGTTCGAGGCCGAGCCATAAGCCGAGCGCTATCAGTGCGTGCGCCGATAACTGGTGCACCGTCGTCTGAACGCCGCTCGTCGGTATGATGGGCAGAGCGTAGATGATCGCGATCCAGACCGCGGTGAGCGGCGCGATCCACGTTAGGGCCTGCAAACCCTGGCGCGCCGGATTCAGATTGGCGCGGGCGATGGCGGTACTCACGTCAGCAATTTCCCAGAAAGAACGATCTGCCGGGACATCGCACCACTTCCTGCGAGCGACTATCCGCGATAATGTCAACGGACTATGAAGCAGAACTTCACAGTCCGGCATGGCGCGCTGGACGGCGTGGAAGCATTCCTGAGTGTCGCCCGCTACCGTAGTTTTCGTCGGGGGGCGGCGGATCTCGGGGTCACGCCTTCGGCGATCAGCCAGACAATACGCGCGCTCGAATCCCGCATCGGCGCAGCCCTGTTCATGCGCACAACGCGCAGCGTGGGACTGACCGAAGCCGGCCGACAGTTTCTCGCGCGCGCCAAGCCCGCTTTCGAGGAACTTGTCGCCGCAAGCGATGCCGTGCGCGAGCTGGGTCAGTCTCCCGCCGGACTACTGCGGCTTTCCGTTCCGCGCGCGGTTGTCCCACTGATTCTCGAACCGATGCTTGCTTCGTTCCACAGAGCCTATCCCAAGATCGAGCTGGAGATCGCCGCGAGCGCAGAGCTGGCAGATATCGCCGCCGAGGGATTCGATGCCGGTATTCGTCTCGGGCAGTTCATAGCACCCGATATGGTGGCCGTGCGGCTGACGCCAGCGTTTCCGCTCGTGGTGGTTGGTAGCCCTGAGTATCTGCACGCGCGCGGACGGCCGGCGCGCATCGCGGATCTACGCGATCATTCCTGCTTGCGAATGCGCCGTTCGGACGGGTCGATCGCACCTTGGCGTTTTGCCGAGGGCAACGAGACCATCGAGGTCATCGTGTCAGGGCCGCTCATCGCACACGACTACCCCACGCTCCTCGGAGCGGCGGCGCAGGGCTTGGGACTTGCACAAGTCGCCGGTCCTGTCGTGAACGCGTCGATCGCAGACGGCCAGTTGGAGCCGGTCCTGGCATCATTCGCTCTTACGATGCCGGGTGTTTTTCTCTTCTACCCGGATAGACGTCAGGTGCTGCCCAAGCTACGCGCGTTCATAGAGCACGCGAAATACAAAAGTATTGACGCTTCTCACGGCGGATCAAACACCGGGAAGTCGCGTAAGTTCAAGCCGGCGAATAGGCCGTAATCCGGAGGCTGCGTCGAGCTGGCGCGCGATAGTCCATTGCGTTTCACATCGATTTCGGCTCCGAGCACCGCGAATGGGCTGACCCGAAAAGCGGGTGGGCTTTAAATAGGGCCGCCCGATGTGTCCGCTTCCGGGATGTCGGCACCTCCGATCGATACCCGACGTGGTCGAAACTGGAATTGAG
>JAMXLL010000175.1 GCA_024281015.1 Candidatus Binataceae bacterium | reverse complement strand
GAAATCCGCACTGCGCCTGCTGCGGACGTTCTTGCCGGCCCCGTTGGCGCGCGCGCTCAGTGGCCGTACCGCTGGTGCCCAACTGACGCCTCCACCCTCCCCAAAGAACGGTCAGTGAGATGTTGAGCGTGGCGGTCGTTATCCCGGTTTTCAACGGTGCGAAAACTGTTGCGCGGGCGCTCGACAGTGTCCTCGAGCAGCATTTCGATGGGAACTGCGAAATCATCGCAGTCGACGATGGGTCAACTGATGCTACTGGCACAGTACTCGGACAATATAAGGGGCGTATCCGCATCTTGCACCAGCAAAACCGTGGCCCGGCTTATGCGCGCAACGCCGGCGTGGCGCTTTCAAATGCCGAGTTTATCGCCTTCCTGGATGCGGACGATGCGTTCGTGCCGCAAAAGTTGGCATGCACAGTTTCGAAGCTGGCAAGCGACGAGCAGGCCGTAATGCTTTTCCATGATGCCGTCGCCATTGACCGGACCGGCCGGGAGATTGCGCCATCATGTGTATCATCCGAGCAGGCCCATCCGCCTTCGATGAATGAACTGTTGGCGGAGTTGTGGCCGATCATCACCAGCACCGTGGTCATGCGGCGCGACATATTCGAGGGATGTGGAGGTTTTAGCGAGGAATTCAAATTTGGCTACGAAGATCCCGATCTTTGGATTCGGGCGCGTGAGCACGGCCACTTCATCTACGTACCGCAGCCGCTGAGTTACTACACGCTAATCGAACAGCGTAGTGAGCGGATGGAAAAATACTTAACGTCGCAGCGGGTTTTTTTCCGCCGGTTGCGTCAGCGTTATGGCCGGGCCGCTGAAGGATTGATCCATCGCACGGTTCGGAGCTATACGAACTGGCTCGGCTACCAGGGGCTCCTGCAGATGCAGGCCGGCAATCGAGTTGCGGCGCGCCACTACTTCGCTCGCATTCTTCGCCAACATCCTACTCATTTGAAATCAGCGCTTCGTTACGTCAGGACGTTTCTCCCCACCCCGATCGCCAGAGCGTTGAGCGGGCAGACCGCAGGCACAAAACGCTCCTGAAAACACGTCCGAGTCTTTTAAGCGCTCAGATAGGATAGTTGCCGCAGCGTCATGTCAATGTGAGTAGAAAGAGCGGCGGAGGAGGAGGAGCTGATCACCCTTGTCGTACGGGATGCTGGCGATCGGTGCAAAATTAGACACCTCAACACCCGCTCGCCGCCATGTATTTTCGGCTGCGATAACAAATCCGGCAGGGGGCGCGATGCTCCCGGGCCGCAACGGCTGGACGCATCGATCGAGATAAAAGACGAGCGGCTCCAGTGCATCCGGAACTCCGATTACATACAGCGGCCCGTCGGAATAGGTGAGCCGGTTAATCTGCGCGGCGGCTTCGCGATACGACCTCGTCTGTCCGGAATCAATGGATGACTCACCCGCAAAGCCCGCGGAAGGCCAGCGAAAGAGCGCGCGCGGCGTGAAGGACGCACCGCATCCGTGAAGTTCTAATGCAGGGATAAACAAGAAATTAACGGCTGCAAGTACCAGACATGTCCCGATCACCAAGCGGTAGGTAATCGTAGCGAGGGACCGTCTGAGCCTCGGGATAACGCGATCGACTACCCACCACGCAAGCAACACAGCCGATGCCGGCCAGAGTGGAAGTAGATACGCACGTCGCTTATACGAAGCAAATTCAAAAAAAATGACGGTGAAGACCCAGAAGCAGGCGAGCAAACGTACTGCAACCGCAGCCCGGTCAGTGCGAGCGCAGAGCAGTTCGGAAAAACTCTTGGTGGAACGTGTTCCTCGTTCGCCAAGGCTGTGCAGCGCATCAAGCACCGCGACCGGAACGAAGAAGCTCAAGGGGATTGAGTTCAGTAGTAGCGGTTGAACGTAATACCATGGCGGCATGGTGCCGAGACTGCCGAAAAAACGCCCAAAGTTCTCGCTACCAATTTGCAGACTCAGAAAATTTAATTCACGGCCGGCGAGGCAGGCGAGGTACCAAGCCGATGCGATAACGCCGCCGACGATGATGGGTCCTGGCTTGAGCAGGTGTTTGACGGATTTGCCGGCTTTCTCGCCGGCTAGAAAGAGCAGCATCGATGCGCCCGGAAGGAGTGCCCCGACCGGCCCTTTGGCGAGAACACCAAGGCCCATCGCGCTCGCCAGCAGGTAGTGCAAGGCGCTGCGCAGGCGCGCCGGGGGACAAATCCTGGCATCAAGTGTGAACCATGCAAAGAAGGTATAAAGTGCAATCGTTTCAAAAAAAGTCAGCGTCATATCGACCAGCCCGATTCGCGCCTGGCTGATGTATTGATACGAAGCGCAGAGAAACAGACCGGAAAGAATGGCGCCACGGGGTCCAAGAAGTCGTGCGGCGAAACCCATCGTGAGAACACAGGCAGCGATGGCATAGATTGCGGACGGCAGACGCAGGATGAACGGCGTCGTGGTAGCCTGCCGCAACAGGAAAGCCAGTGCCGTCGCAGTCCAATGGTAAAGCGGAGGTTTGTACATCGGAATACTACAGTTGTCGAGCGGGAAAAGAAGCTGTTTATGCTCGACCATTTGTTGCACATAGACCGCCATTGCCGCTTCGCTTCCTCCACATACATCTGCGGCACCCAAGCGATTGAGCGTCAGCAAGGCCAGGAGTAAAACGATAGCGGCCGACGGAAGCAAATGAGGGAAGGCGCCGCTCCGTAACCACAGCGGAGTTGTTCGCATATGAATGGGACCGGGAGCGCCGTCAACCCAGCGCCGCAGCCTGGCTAAGCACATCTTCGATAGTGCCGTCGCAAGGGACCTCGAGCACGTGATGGCTATGCCAAAGCGCGTAGAACACCAGGCTCCACGCCGCCTGATGGTGTTTGTGCAGGTTGGCAAAAGCGTTGCCGACGTCCTCCCGGCGGAAGATCTCTCGAATTCCAGGCTGGTGAGCGACGAGCTTCTGCAGAACAGTCTGACGATCGGCGATCCATTCGACGATTGGCGGGTTGAAACCGGTCTTCTTGCGATACGGTTCTGCAGCGGGCATGTGGGCCGCGAGCCAATCACGGAGCAGCCGCTTGGCCATCGTGCGAGTCGCCTTCGTCCCGTCGGGCAAGCGGAAGGCAAAATCGGCAACTACCGGATCAAGAAAGGGGGTGCGGCCTTCGAGACCGTGAGCCATCAAGCAACGGTCAACTTTGGTTAAAAGGTCGTTGGGCAGCCATTCGGCACAATCAATCGCCTGCAAAGTCTGGATGAAGCTGCGGCCGCTCAGGGATTGCTCAAGTTCAGTCCGACTCAGCCCGTCGCGCCATTGGTCGAGCGCACCGTTCATATCGCCGAGACCGTTGAATTCGCCGCGTGAGCGCGCCATATGCGTGAACAGGCCGTAAAAGCGGCGGGCGCGATAGTAACGGCTGTAGCCGCAGAACATTTCGTCGCCGCCTTCGCCGGTAAGGACAACCTTCAGCTGCCTCTGCGCGGCCTGCGCGAGCGCATACGTGGGCAACGCCGCAGCATCTGTGGTCGGGTCGTCGAGGACAGCCGCGACGCGCGGTGCGAGATGCCAAAAATCGCTTGCCGCCATCTCCACCACATGATGCTCCGCACCGATGAAGCGCGCCACGCGTTGCGCGTAAGGAAACTCGTCGGCCGCGGTGCTGCCGGGAAATGCCGCTGTGAAAGTTACCAGCGGCTTTGCTCCAGCATGAGCCATCAAACCTGCGAGCGCCGCTGAATCGATGCCCCCGGAGAGAAACAAACCATAAGGAACGTCCGACCGGAGATGATGCTCGACAGTGTCGACCAGCACGCTGTCGAGCTGGCGCAGGGCGTCTTGGTAATCGACCGTTGGCGCAGGTCCCTCTTTTAACGCGGCGCGGCGCCGCCGCTCGAGAATGCTGCCGTCCGAGACAATAAGTGTCTCACCCGGAAGCACGCGTCTAATTTCGGAAAAAATAGTCCCGGCCCCGGTGGTAAACTTGAGTTGCAGCAATTCGGCCCGTGCCGGGCTGCGCAGCGAGCGATGCGCGAGGCCGGCAGAGAGCAAGGCCTGCGGCTCGGAAGCGAAGGCGAAGGACTCGCCCGTTTCCACATAGTAGAGGGGCTTGATGCCGAAAGGATCGCGGGAAAGAATCAGCCGATGGCTAGTCGGGTCATAGAGCGCGATCGCATACATGCCTCGCAGGGCATCTACAAAACCAACCCCATCACGGCGATAGAGATGAAGTACGACTTCGCAGTCTGAGCGGGTCGCGAAATCAACCTCACGCAGTTGCTGGCGTATTTCAGGATCGTTGTAAATTTCTGCATTCGCAACCAGGACCGCCCCGCGCGGCTCGTATAGTGGCTGGCCACCCGTTGCGAGATCGATTATAGCCAGGCGGGTATTAAGCAGCCCGACGTCGCGTGAAATGAAGCGCCCCTTGCTGTCGGGACCTCGATGCGCAAGAGCGCGCTCGAGACGATCGAGCAGCCGCACGTCAAGCAGCTTGCCGTCGCGCATCATCACACCGGCTATGCCACACATGGGCATCATTTTTATTCTGTGCACGCCCTGGATACCAGTAAGCGACTGTGACGTCGTGCACGGTCGATTCCGAACCTGCCCTGCACTTGAAACGGCCAGCCTCAACCGATACGGTGCCTTTGCTGCTTGCTGGAAATTGCCAGCAGGGGCTTCGCGCATAGACCTGGGCATTCAGGCGACGTGCTATATCTGCTGCGCTGCGTCAGGAATTACAAAGGAACACCGCTAACATTCGTGCGGGCCCGTTTTAGTAACCTTCCTCACCAAGGCTCTCGCTCCTAATCGCGCCCAAACCCTAGTGGAACAGAGTGACAAGTCGGAAGAGGCATCGCATGTTGCGCAACTTTATTGGCTCGTGCTCTCGGTGTATTGAGCCCGCCGAATCATACATCTCTGCCGTCGACGCGCTTGTGATCGCCAGTTGGGCGGCTGAATCGATCAAGACAAGGCAATGATCTGGCCCAATTTTTTCATTGTGGGAGCCGCGAACAGTGGCACCACTTCGCTGTACGGTTATCTCAAGCAGCATCCTGACGTATTCCTGCCAGCCCTTAAGGAACCGCACTACTTCGCCCAGCTCACTCCTTCACGCGAGCAGCGTTATCTAAGGACCATCATCCGAGATGAGTCGTCGTACTTGAGGCTTTTCCACCGCGCGCAAGCGTACAAGGCAATCGGCGAAGCCAGTCCCTCGTATCTCTGGGAGCCAGAAGCACCTTATCGAATCCGTCGCGCCATTCCAGACGCGAAAATCATCATCCTTCTTCGAGATCCGGTAGAGCGCGCCTACTCTCACTATTTGATGGATGTCCGCGAAGGTCTGCAGGATCTGGCGTTTCGTGAGGCATTGCATCGCGACTGGCACCAAAACAAAAAGGGCTGGAGCGTCTCGCACCTGTATGTGGAGTTGGGGCTATATGCCAGCCAAGTGCGGCGATACCTTGAAGTCTTTGGTCCCGAACAGGTGTTAATCCTGATGTTCGAAGAGCTGACCAAATCGGCACTAAATGGCAAATCAGTCGTCGTCGATGTCCTGCGTTTTTTGGATCTTGATGTGGCACCGCTGCCTGACATAGACACCAGTCTTGCGGAGAACGGATTCGCCGCCGCGCGATGGTCCTGGGCCAGACGCATGGCCGGGGCTAACTGGGTGCGGCGGGCCGGGCAAATCCTGGTCCCGGTTAGTCTTGGGAGTAATCACACCATAAAAAAGATGGTGTACCAGCGGTACTTTGTTAAAGCGGTGCCCAAACCCCCAATGGATCAGCAAGCCGGAGTGTGGCTCCGCTCAATCTTTGAACCCGACCTGAAATTGCTGGAAGCGCTGGTCGGTCACGTCCTTCCCGACCTGCGGCACTCGTGGCCGGCATCTTCAAGCGAATCGCGATCTTAGACGAACGGCGTTTGTTCGAGCAGATGACCGGACCCGTTTTTCGGATACTCCCGGCTCTGATCTTCGCCTTGGTCTTTCTGGGGCAGGGAATAACCGCGCCTTTTCAAAACGACGAAGAGACACGACCTGCGGGGATTGTACTTGATCTCGTAAATCATCACGACTGGCTGGTCCCCCGTGACCTTCACGGTGAGTTGAGCAGAAAGCCGCCGCTGTTTTACTGGGCAAGCGCCGCCGTAGCCGAAGCTCGCGGCGGGACCGTTGACGAATTGGGGGCCCGTGTAGTTTCGTTAGTCGCAGCAGCCGCAAGCGCCGTGGTGGTGCTTGAAGTTGCGGGTGCGTACTTCGGAACCCCCGCGGCTTGGCTGTCTTACCTCTTCCTGCTTGGAACCTACGGTTTCGCCTCGCGCGCAGCGTTCGCCCGCACCGATACACTCTTTACGTTTCTGGTCTTCCTCGGTTACTGCGCACTCTACCCGCTGGCGACCGGAGAAGCATCCATCTGGCTCGCTATCGTCGTCGGAGGCTTGCTCGGATTCGCGATCCTGACCAAGGGACCGCTTGCGCTCGTTCTTTGTTCGGGCGCGATCGCGGTGTTCCTTGCCCTGACGCGTCGAAATCCGCTTACCATTTTGGCCAAACCGAAGCTTTGGATAATCATCGCCGTCGCTTTGGTCATCGCGAGCGCCTGGTACGTGCCTGCCTTTGTTCGCAGCCCGAACCTGCTGCAGGTGCAATTTGTCGAAGAGAACCTCGGGCACTTCCTGCCGGCACACCTAGGTGGCACGGGAGAGGCAGCGCGACCTTTTTACTACACATTTATCCGGTTCCTGGGCGCGACATTGCCGCTCAATCTTTACCTGGTGGCGACACTTGCCGCGTTGCGACTCGAGCGCAAGTCGAGGGAAATGCTTCTATATCAGTTAGGGTTCCTTATCGTGACGCTGGGTTTGTTTACAATCTCCGCCGCCAAGCGCGACGATTACATCCTGACCGCCCTTCCTTCTTTCGCGATGGTGATAGCTGCGCCGCTCGCTAACGACACTGTAGACGGTTTCTCGGCACGCGTAGCTGATATGGCGAGCGGCGTAGCGGCGTTTGCGCTACTAACGCTAGCGCTTGCGGGCCTTATCGCGTGCAGTTATGCAGCTCCTATTGCGGGCTTCTCGGGAAAACTGCATCCAAGTGACGCCGAATACGTGAGATTCTTTCTCGCGGAGGCCCGGTATCGACCGGTATGGATCGGATTGATAATAGCGGTAACCGCGGTTGGTTCGGCGATAGCTTTGCGTCTTGTCTGGAGTCGAAACGGTCGCGCCGCAGCCTTCTGCGTCGCCGTAGCCGAACTCGCTGCCGTCAGCCTGTGGATCGGGGTTCTGATGCCAGAATTCGCGAGACAGCATACGCTCAAGAGTTTCGTTCTCGACGCAAAAACCATCGTCGGCAATCACGAGGTCATGATCGCGGGTGTGCCCAATTATGAGGTTTCATACTATTTCGGCCGCGGGGTGCCCGCTTTGCCAAAGCAACTTGTCACGGGTAATCAGCCCCGCAATACGCCCTACGTGCTTGCCTGGAGCCGGCAAGTCGACCGGTTTCGGCCAAATGAAACTCTTTCCCGGAGCTCAGTAGTCCTGGCCTCGCACCCGATTGCGAGCCGGGGCCGCATGCTCTTATTGAACCTCGACCACAGTAGTTTTGGCCGGGATGCGCAAGTGAGCCCAGCCGGGGAACGTTAACAAGCTGACCGGAGAGCATGCACGTGATGCGCGCCGAAATCTGCGAAGGTTCTAGCGGAGAATCCCTAAAATGATGTAGTGTTGGACCGCTCCAAAAACGTGGGGAGGCCTTGGCGGTGATTTCTACAAAGCGGGCAGTGAGTTCCCTCTCCTGAATCGAGGGCCCAAATTGCGGCGGCCGATAATTCTTTTCCTGGCGGGAGCTAGCGTGCTGTCAGCGGGTGTATGGGCCGCGCCGCCGATTTCGTCGATTGTCCAACACCAACATCAAGGCCCGCTGCAAGTAACCGGAAGAAATTTCGTTTACGATTACAAAACCAACACCTTTGTTGTTACCGGCGATGCCGCGGTCGCCCAGCAGGCGAGTATTCTCACGGCCGACGAAATCGATCTCGCCCGCGGCAAGCGTGAACTGCATGCCAAAGGCCGCGTGCATTTGGTCGATCCCTTGACGGAAATCCACGCGCGAGAGGGACATCTGAATCTCCAGCAGGAGACCGGTGACCTGAGCGACGCCTCCATCAGCAATTTCAACAAAACTTTTCGCATCCAGGGCGCGCGGATAAAGAAGTTTGCGGGTCAGCGCTATTCAGTGTTGGACGGCTTATTCACCACCTGCGGGTCGGAGCCTGGCACACCTGACTGGAGTATCTCGGCCGACCAAATGGATGTGAAGGTTGGAGATAGCGCGACCGCCCGTCGGGCGCACTTCAACGTTCTCGGATATCCAGTGTTGTACTCACCGTATGCAATCTTTCCGGCTGACACGAGCCGCCATTCGGGATTTCTCACGCCGCGGCTCGGCGAGTCTGGATTGCGGGGCTTTCAATACCTGCAGCCCTATTTTTGGGCAATCAACCGGAGCTCTGATGCCAGCTTCGCTGTCGATACCGAAACCTCGCAGCGGGTCGGGGGTTTGGGCGAGTATCGGCTGGTCACCGGCCCGGACAATTATTTCGTGCTCGACGGCGGCTTCTACAATGAGAGCCTGCGTAGTTCGCAAAACCGGCAGAACGATATAGTCGACACTCAGATTGCTAATCCATTCATCCCGGTTGACCGCTATGACCTGATTGCCATGGCGCGACAGCACATTACGGATAGTCTGGTGGCTTATGGCGACGGCATGACCCTAAGCGATCCCCTGCTGCTCCGCGAGCTCAACGTCTGGACGCTTTCGCGCAATGCTGCCGCCGGCATTTTCTATCCCAGCCAGTTTCAACTGATGCGCAACGCAATGTCAGATTTTGGGCTGCTTCAAACCTATCAGAACAGCTACCTGAGATTTGGCGGAATCTACAATCAGGATCTCATTCAATATCAGCCGTTTGCCCTGCAGACCTTGCCCGAAATCCAGATGAGTGGCCGTAAGGATTTGCTCGGCGGGCTGCTTTACACTGATTACGACATTAGTGGTGACAATTTCTACCGGCGCCATGGTCAATCCGGGCTGCGGCTTGATGCGAATCCGCGCGTCACTCTTCCATGGCGCTTGGGGGATTATCTATACGGCTTCGGCAGGTTGGGCTTACGCGAAACGATGTATGACACCTCCGGGCACCAAATCGAGATAACGCCCGTAGGGGAAGACGGACGCAAGTACAACAATGGACTTTCGCTGGGTCCTCTCGCCGAAGGAGGATTCCAATCGCGCGAAATGATCTATGGGAGCGCCGGCATCGCCACTGAGCTTGAGAAGGTCTACGACCTTAATTGGGAGCCTGCCGAGAAACTCAAGCACACCATTGAACCGTTTGTGACTTACGATTACGTGCCCAATTATGATCAAGGCTCGCTTCCCCTGTTTGATGAGACCGACCGGGTCGAGGGCCGCAGCCTGATCACTTACGGCATAACTTCCAGGATCTTCCTGAAATTGGCTCAACACCGGACCGCGCAGGGAGAAGGTCAGCAGGAGCCCACCGCTGAAGATGAGAGCGATTTCGCAATGCATCCCTTTATGGCGCGCAGCTTCATCAATGGTTCTACGATTGAGGAGATTTTGCGACTCTCGGTGATGCAGGCCTACGACACCAACCATGCAGTCGCACAGGGCAGCTCGCGCTTGTCAGACCTTGGCCTGGTCGCGACGGCCTTCCCGGCCAACACGCTGGCAATCGGAGGCCAGCTCACTTATTCACCGCAGGTTGCGAGCATCCACTACGCCAGCACCTATCTGAACTTTCAGCCGTGGTGGACGCGCAAGAGCAAAGTCTCGACCGACTCCTCGCTCCAAGTCGGATACATTTATATTGGCCCCGGCCCTCAGTCGAAGCCGGGCGTCAATGCCGGGTTCAATCAGTTTCTGACCGCACGAGCTTACTATGAGTTGTTCAGGCGGGTGGCCGTTCTGTTTGCACCTTCGTACGACTTTGCAACCCATCAATTGCTGACGGCCGAATATGGCGTGCGAATCAAAGCACCGTGCGATTGCTGGGCCTTCGATATGGGCATCACCAACACGGTCAATCCTAGCGAGACGCAGTTTCAGTTCCAGGTCACGCTAGGCGGCATCGGCTCCGTTGGAAAGAGTCCTTTTCTGCGGATGCCCTTTCGGTCACACCTCGGGGTTCTCCCGACCAGCTACTGATACTGAGCAGGTAAGGGTACGGTTAGCGCCTCGCTCAGCACTGCGAATGGCTAGCCTAAGGGTCGCCGTAATTAGTACACCCAGATGCGGCAACACATGGGTGAGATCGGTGCTCGGCAACATCCTGAAGCTTGAGCAGCTGGCTGTGCACAACTACGCGGAACTCAAAGCGATTCCGGATCGCGCGATTCTGCAACTGCATTGGTATCGTGAACCGGGATTCCAGCGCTTCTTGCACGATTATGGATTCAAGATGATCGTAATCGCGCGTCATCCGCTGGATGTGCTGGTCTCTATCCTGAATTTCATCCGCCATGAACCGCTGACGGCGCGCTGGCTCGAAGGAAACGCCGAAATTCCGCCCAGCCTAATTGGGCAACCGCCTACATCGAACGAATTCCTCCGATATGCAACGAGCTGGGGAGCCGAGAATGTGCTGAGCATTTCCTACCAATGGTGGCATGACCCTGAGGCCCTCAAAATTCGTTACGAGCAGTTGGTGCAGCGGCCGCATCAGACGCTGCTTAACCTGGCTCGGGCATTCGAGTCTGAGGCTTTGGATGTAAATGGAGCAGTGGATGAATTCAACCTGCCATTCTTCAGGGGCTTGCCCAATAGACATGGCTGGCAGGGGCGGCCTGGATTATGGCGGGAGCTGATCGTCTACGGTGACGCCCGCACGATATACAAACGGCACAAGCGTTTCTTTGAGGTATTGGATTATTCTGTTCGGCCCTATTGGCTAAGCCGCGCAAGCGCCCTCAGGCGTTGGGAGGAGCTTTCGACCGGGCAAGGCGTCGCGTATGAGGAAAGTGAAGTCGGCCATCGTATAGATATAGATTGATGGACGCAAAAAAAACCGGCGCCGATCATGCTCGGCGCCGGGCTGGAGGCGGAATCAGCATTCCGCGCTCATGTTAAGCCAATTTCCAACTTCTCTAACGTGTGGTCGGCCCTTGCGGCGTCACACCACTACCGGACGGATCCCATAGAACGAAGCCAGCCTGGAACCCTGCTCCCTGAGTAGTGCTGCCCAGTTCCGCATCTTCCCCTGTGCCTGTTCCATCCACGTTTACGGACGAGGTCAACACGCCGAGCAGACCCGCGCTCTCAGAACCCGGGCATTGGGTGCTCGCGACCCCCTGCACCTGGAACCTGGCGTTAGGCGTAGTAAGAGTTGGTTCCGAGAAGTTGGTGATATCGTGCACTACGACCCCACCTTCCTCCTCATCGATTACGTTGAGCGGCACCTGATTGGTACTGTCAACGCATGCATAGGCGCCAGTATACGACTGCTCTTTAGAATTCCACACCGTAAACTGGAGCTTGGTCAGGTGCAGCACCCAGTCTTGCCGCAGATCCTGGTTGCAGCTTACCGTCGTCAGATCATTGTCGATGGTGTAAATATTGCCGAGCCGTGAACCGCCGACACCGGGCGTCGCACCTTCACCCGGCATAAAGTTGGCGATGTTGTACTGTGGGCAGGCATCGTACGTGCCAGCGCCGGCGCCCGATAGGACGAGGTGGCCCGGCACACCCATAACGGTGCCATTAGCTGCGAGACCCGTACTAGATTCTGCAGCAAACGCAAACGCGTTATATCGATAGGCCTGAAGCGGCTGGGTGGCATCGCCGTCGCCTGGCAGGAGACCGGTCCCTGTCGTATCCATCACGGTCGCCGTCCCGGTCAGTTGATTCCATGCGATTTGCTTCTGTGAAGCCGGATCGGTCGCGAAACAGATCAGCTCACCACGATTAGGATCTCCTGGAGTGAACGTGCCGCCGCTCGGGAACGGAGGAGGATTAACCTGATCGCCGGCGCCGGTTCCGACGTCCCACGAGGCCGTCTCATGGGATGTCAGAGTGAAATCGAAATCAACCCGGTCTTTCGCCTCGTTGATGTAATAGCACTCGACCTGGACCGAGCCAGCATTATCATCGTTCGAGATCTCGATCATTGTGTCTTGATTATCCGCAGGATCGACACTGATTTTGGGATAAATGAGCAGGCTGCCCTTTTGCGACGTATTCGCCACGTTCTTGGCAGCCAAAGCCGGGGTGCTAAACAGCGCACCACCGAGCAGGATTGCGGGTAAGATGCCCTTATTCATAAGCAAAAGTTTCCCCCACGTTCGCTTCAGCGAACGTCTAGTGTTTACCGACTGCAAGTGCTTAAGCCTCGAAGATTCGAGGCGACTTCAAGCAAAATGGAATGAGTAGGGCGGCGGACGTGGACGTGAGTTGGATCTGCCCTGTGGGAAGCTGGTTTTCGACGCGCCACCAGCGAGATGCGCGATGAACCGCAGTATAGTCGTCAGGCATCTGCAGCCTGCGTGCTTTTCCGTCACCGCTTGCTCTCCCGTAGTTTGCGCCGCCAACTCGTAAGGGAGGGAGCAAGAGCGATGCCCTATGAGTTGTTATCTAACGTTCATCTTAGCCTAATATTCCTTACGGTCATCTAGTATTGACCTTGATTACTTTCAGACGTCTTCAGGCATCAAGTATCGAGTGGAATAGCAAGTCTGATCCCAAGCGGCGCATCCTTAGGTGCGGCAACGCCGTGACGCCCAGCCCTTACCGCGGCGCCACCGCTATAACACCCGTGACGACCGAGAGATCCAGATCGCGACTGGAAACCGCTTTCAGCTATGTGTGGCTAAGCTAGGCGAGAATAGCCAAATGCGTCGAATTCTTCCGCGAATACTTCGTTGATTCTGAGCAATTGTTCGTTTGAGAAGAAGTCGCGGGGTTCCAGGTTATCCGACATGAGGCCGGCCTTAGCCCGCGGGAGGGCCGGTATCTTATGGATCGCGTGCGAATTGAGGAATCTTCGCACATCGCTTTCGAGACTCTCGTAGCGCAGCGCCGATGCCGCGACGCGGCCGTCCTCGCCGCGGTAGAGGTCGATATTCTTTACTTCAGCAAATTCGCCATTATCGAAGATACGGTTGACCGAAGATCGCAAAGCCTGGAGGTTGTTCTGTAATTTTCCGCCGGACAAATATGCCTCTGAACTGGCGAGCCAATTCGCCCATGACAGGATTTTGGCAAACGGCGATCGTTCCACGCAGACTATGTCAAAGGAAGAAACCGCAGGACCGTATAGCGCCATCACCTCCCGGAGCGGCATGTGGTTGTAATAGCGCTCCTTCGGCACGGAAACCTGGGCGAGCGCTTTGCGCGGCGTCGATTTGATCAGTTCGAGATAGGCGTCTTCGCGCTGCCGGTCCATGGCATAATTGCGCGCCCGCCCTCCGAACCGCATTCGTTCGAGTTCGTCGACAGGCGCAATTGGGGTGACGATGTCGTTTTGGCCACAAACTGCGGAAAGAAGCATTTCGACGCTGGTTCCGCCGACGCGCTTACCCTTGATGAAGACGAATCCAAACTGCTCAGAGAGGATCAATTTCTCTGTCCTCGTTATGTGGTTTGCGAAGGTTTGCGCAGATCTCGAAGCGCGCTACCGAAGCCGTGGCCATACCGGTGATAGTGGCCTCTGAGCAATTGGCGCGCGATGTGTGATATACGCTGCATGCCGACTGGCGGGAGCGCTGCTCGAGCCTGTGAATAATCCAGCCACGCGTCAAGGATGGACGTTATTTTCTTCCGAGCCCGCCTGGGCATTCGGTTCAGCGCCAAGAACAACGCGCCTTCGTCGGGTATGAGCTGCTCCCAACTGTGGTCCTTGCCGTCTATGGCGAGCCGCTGAAGAATGGTGCGTGCGGGACTGTCATAAAAGCGCCTTAACAGATGGTTATGGTGCAGTCCCATTGTCATCGCAGCCTTGGGGAGGTCCCGTAGCGCCGGTGGCATTGCTTGCGCATACGGAATAATGGCCTGCAATTGCCGGTGATACACTACCGGAACGTTTGAGCCTGATTGATCAAAGATGGGACACCACGCAAGTGGGACCGGGACGACGTCCATTCGAGAATCCATAAGAACGGCTCGTGCCAAGAATTCCCAGTCGGCGATCTCACGTGGCGAGCTTACCGGAAAGCCCCCCAATCGCATGAGGGTATCTTTTTTGACGAAGACAGCCCTCTGGCCGAAGTAATTGCGAAACACACCGGAAACCGCGGCGCAGCCCAGGAACAGACAATGCCCCAGCAAGTTCTCTTCCGCAGGTTCTTCCGCGCCGCTAAAATGAGCAAGAAAGCAGGTCAGGACATCCGCCCTGATTTGGTTGGCCACGCTGACGAAAACGCTGATAGCATCCTGGGCTAGATAATCGGATCCTTCGATAAACAATATATATTCGCCCGTTGCCTCAGCTATGGGCACGCTGTTGCAGCTGGCACCAGTCCGAAGTATTCGCCAATTCTTAGAGTCGAAATTCTGGGCGACGCGCTGTAGCTGCCCCTCCTCTTTCTCAGCCGTGCAGTCACAGAGTAGAACTTCAAGACGTTCATAGGTCTGGCGCCGCACCGAGTCCAGGCTGTGCTGCAGCAACTCGCAGTTGCCTCGGTAATTCAAACAGACGGTGACGAGCGGTTGTGCGGATTGTCGGCCGGCGCTCAGTTCCCCATGGTGGTCGGGATCAGAGGCCAAGGCGGCATGCCAATTTAACCATCTGCTCCGGTTCTCCTCGGGTTCGATCGCGGGCTTGGCCACAGCCACCCCATTCCGAATTGCGAGAGTCAGACGCCGAGCGAGTTGGGCGCTATCCGGCGGGAAAGTCGTCCGTTCGACGTCGGAAAGGGCAATCAGCTCAGGAATTCCTCCGCTTTTGGCCGCCAGGAAAGGAATGTCGACCGCCAAACATTCCATCACGGTATTCGGCAAATTATCTTCGAACGAGGGGATGACCGCGATTCGGCCCGCATCTTCGGCGAGGAACTGTAATGCCGCGTCGCGCCCGTAATCGGTCAATATCCGACAAGGAAATGTCCATTGTTCCGCCCGCGCCCTGATATAGCCGGCTCCATCCTGCCGGTCTATCCGGCCATTCTTTCCAAGGAAAGTAACGCCAAACGGTGGGAGGTTCTCGCGTTTCAAAAGATCAAGCGCGTCGCAGAATAGGCTGATACCCTTACGTGCTTCGAGCCTCCCGAAGAAAACCAACTCCGGGGTCTTCTGGAAGGGTTCCCTCTTCTTCCAGTTCATCGCTGCGACTGATTGAGACGGCGCAATATTTTGTTGCACGTAACACTGTGCGGGCAATACAAACCCATTTCGTCGCATCCAACCGAGCATATACTGGCTCGGACTCACAACGACGTCGGCCAGCGCCACACATCGGCGCTCCATGAAATCCATCTCCAGTTCGTCAGGGCTATACGGACCTTCTTTATTCTGCTCGCGGATCCAGGAGATGGGACTGTGAGTGCCGATGCACAAGGTTGTGCGATGGAAGTCCAATCCCTGGCGTTTGGCCAGGACGCAGTAATAAGCGTGACCGTGAAGCTCGGGAAAATGAATGATGTCGAATTGCTGCTTTCGCAGCCACGAGTGCGCATCGAACGCCACATGCATACAGTCGGGCACCCCGTGGATTCCTGACGAGGCTCGAAGCGGGACAAATGTAATGCCCAACTCGCGAAACTGGCTTTCCCAGTATCGCATCTCTGCCTCGCCTGAACGCCCCGCCCAAAGATACAGAATCGTCACGCGATGATTGGCCGCAGCCAGGGTGGTTGCGAGCGAGTGATATGCGGTACCGATGCCGCCGTTTTTCGACGGTCCGAGGATCTCGTAGGTGGCGATGCAGACGCGCGCCGCAGGCCGCGTATTGACAGACGGCTCAATGGGCAGATTCGGAAACACCGCGTGATGGCCAAGCCTAGTCGATTTCGATTGTGCGGTGGGGCTCGCGATCTGATGCCGCTCGCCGGGCGGACACAACATGATCGATCGCACCGTTCTCATACCAATCAGGAGTAGACAACCGGCTGACACGGGTCCGTGAACCCTGCCAGCGGCGATATGCAGTTCCCCCCAGCGCGATCCGTAACAGTTGCTGTGTGCTCTGCTGCCACGTCGGCGGCCTGCTAGACCTGGGGTGTTCCCCACGCCTATAAAGCTCGAACCACCTCACCAATGCAGCGGCCAACTTAGTAGGGTCGTTGCCAGAGAAGTAAAAGGCGTTTTCACCAGCGACTTCCCGAAACACTGGCACGTCGCGGCTGATAATCGGCAAAGCGTGGTGCGCTGCCTCAACTAAGGGCAAGCCGAACCCTTCCCCTTCGGACGCCATCAACAGGGCGGAGGCCGTCGAGTACAGTTGCTGCAGGACCTCATCACTGGCCTGCTCCAGCCAAAACAGCCGCCGCCCCAGCTCAGGGTGGGATCGAAGGCGTCCCGCGAGTGAATCGACCATCCAGCCCTGGCGGCCACAGATAACCAGGTTTATCTTCTCGCCCGCCGCCCACAGACTTTCGATGGCTGCCAGCGCCTGGCCATGGCCCTTGCGTGGCTCCACCGTTCCGACCATCAGCAGAACCTCTCGTCCCTTCAGGGTGGCCATGAGCTGCTTGTTATCCGGGCTCAGTCCCTGGCTTGCCCAGCTCGACTCGATGTCACTCCCCAACTGAAAATAGCCAATATCAAAGGCGCGAGGCGCGAGCGCCGAAAACTCCTCGAGCCATTTCAGCATGTCATCAGCCACGGCACGGGAGATACAGGCGAACGCGTCGGTCAGCCGGCAGATTAGCGATAACCAACCGTGAAATGCCGAGGGCATGTCGGGTTTAAACCACTCGGGGTGCTGCAGCGGCAACAGATCGTAGACCGTGAAGACGGTTCTCATCCCGCGCTGCCGGTGGTGTCGCACCCAATTCGCTGCCCGCTGATCGATTGCTATTCCCGCATCCCAATCCAAGCCTAAAAAAATGTCTCCTGGATTCACCGCGACCGCCGCATCTTCAAGAGTGAACCGTTCCAGACCCAGGTATTTACCGACGAAGCTGCGAGCATAGCGGTAGGTTTCACGATGGCGGCGATAAACCGGCTCTATCCGCCAGCCTGGAGGGGGGTTCTCCAGCAAATGAGCCAGAATCCCTCGAGTAACTCGCTGGATCCCAGTCCGGTAATCTCCCACCATGACGAGGATCGTAACATCGACCAGCAGCTGAGGAATGCCGTTACGGTTAGTGTTTTCCGCGATACTAGCTGCAACTGACGCTAACTCCTCATTGGAAGGCCGCGCGCTGGCGACGAGCTCTGCGCCTTTCGAAACAATGCGGTTCGTCAGGCTAACAGGGTCGTGGTCCACGGATTGCCTGACTGCTTCTGCATATTTGCTCGCGATAATCGCAGGACTGCGTGTAGCTTTCACGTACTGTTGTGCACGGCGTCCAAGCGCCGCCCGCAATCCAGGTTCCCGATACAAAGTCTCAAAAGCAGCGATTAATTCCTGCTCGCTGCTCTCCTTCATCCGAAGCACCGAGTCGTCTGGCAGATCCATTAATGCCGGGTGCGAATTCACCACTGTCGCCATTCCATGCGCCATGCAATCGAGCACGGAACGAGGGGTTTCGCCTCGGGAGAGATCGCTCCGCAACTGAACACCGACATCGGCCGCGGCCAGATACAGGTCGTATTCTTGCTTACTTACGTATCCAGTCGCTCGGATCTGGCTCGAGGGCAGGCCGTTGACCTGATAGGGCCGGCCGAACCCGTCGCCGCCGACAAACACCAGGCAGCAGTTTGGCTGGCGGGATACGCTGGACGCGATCCAACTTCGGAAGAGCAAATCGTTTAATTTGGCTTCGGACAAGAATCCGAACGAACAAACCAAGAATGTCTCATGGGGAATACCTAGCGCCTTGCGGGCCTTCTCTCGATTCGCACCCCGCGGCATTCTGCGCAGCTGGGGAATAACCTTCCATTGCTCCGTCCGTATTCCGAACCATTGACGGGCCAAGTGTGCGACGTGCTCCGAATGGACAATTACCCCAGCAGCGTGCTGAAGCACCGCCAGATTGCAAGGATACGCCCACAGCGCCGCCTCGGAACCTTCGCGCGCACGCGCGATCAAGCCAGAGTAACCGTGAGACATGTAAAGATTGCGCCACAAAGATATGCCGTCAGTGGATTCGAGCCGATTAAAAAGGTGGCTCAAGAAGAAGTCGTGCAAGACAACAGTGCCGGGATAACGCTCGAGCAACGATGGTATTCGGACATGAAACGGCGAGTTACCGATATGATAGAGAATGGCGTCGTAGTCGCGCGCTGTTCTTTCGAAGTCCCTGAATAGTATTCGGCGAAACTGGCGATCCAAAACTGGGTCGGCAATTTCGGAAAGGTCTGTGACCAGCTCTATGTCAAAGTACCTGGCGAGCTCTGGCAGCAGCTCAGCACTATAGTCGGCTATTCCGGATCGTTCCGGCGGCAACGGCGACACGTAGGCCATTCGAGGCCGCGCTTTCGCCGGGACCGATGCTCGTTTGGACTTCGACGAGCGCGACGTATGCAGCCTTTCCAAAGCTTCCAACGCCAGGCGGGCACTCGTTTGTGCAGAGAACCTCTGCACTTGTCCTATGGCATGTAACTTCAATTCTTCGCGCAATTGCGAGCGTGTTAGGATTTCGTAAATCTTGTCGCTAACGTGACGATCCGACCCGGCGTCGAAAAGAGCATCGCCGCGCCCGATGATTTCTCGAATTTGGGGATGATCCGGGCCCAACACCGCGGTGCCACAGCTCATCCCCTCCGATGCACGCTGGACAGCCGCAGCGTCCCAACCCGGGACAACCAGCAGTTTACAACTCTTGTACAGCTCTGCGAGTTCGTCGTCGCGGATGTCGCTGGCGATTACCAACTCGCTATCAGCCAAGCCTTTCGAGTGCCCGAGCCGGAGCAGTCGCTCCTCTTCGCCGGGATTGCCAGCATCCACTATTACCAGCCGATTTACCTCGCGCACTTGCCGCGGCAATAATCCAAACGCTTCCAGCAGTTGCTCGACACCGCCACGTGAAGCGCCAGTATTGATGCACAGGATAAATTCCTGGCCTGCTGCGAATCGCGTTCTCACAGCTTGGATTTGCGCGTCCGACGCCACCGCCGGGCTGAATTGCTCGTTCACCGCAGGTTGAACAACCCACACACGATCGGGCGACAGCTCCACGGCGTCCACAAGCAGGCTCCTGGAGTACTGAGATGGAACCAGCACCAGTTCGGCTGTCCAGCGTGGCTTGACGTGGAGCCCGTTTGGGGAGGCGCTAGTGTCAACACCCGTCTCGGTCGCGGCTCCAGGAGGAGTCGCAGCGGCCGCCGCCGACAGCGCGATGGCAGTAGGAATTGCGACGCAACGTAGCTCTGACAGTGTCACGACGTCGGCCGGTCCGGTCAGCGGAGCGCAGAGGACAACGTCCGGCTGGAACTGCAAAAGCGCGTGTTCCCGCACAAGTTCTGCCGCCATGCGATGCCAGCGAGGAGCCGCAGCAGCAGTGCTTATAAGTGGAATAGCCGAAAGATGGAAAGCTCCCCTGCGGAACAGATCCGGGAAGCGGTCCTGCAGCTCTTCAATGAGCTCTTCCGACGAGTGGGTTACAACAACTTTAACCTCATGATCACCCGGGTGTCTAAGCATCGCGCTGACGAGCGCGGCAGAATAGCGGTTGACGCCATTGCCACCGGCACGTGGTGGAAAGGCCTGGAGGTCGACCACCACCCTCATACATGTTCCTCAGCTGGCGGTTTTTCTTTGATTTGCTGAAGCGCCACCGCCTCACTCAAATTGCGGTAAAGCAACCGCGCGGGCTCAGTCAGGCCCCCAGCAATCTCGTCTGGCGCCGCCGTCTCTGAGTTGGCCAACGCGGAGGGTAGCGGACCTGCGGGTTTTGACCGGTGGAATATATCAGCAACGCGGAGCAAGACGCGCCTGATTTCGCGTAGGGGACTGGTGATTTTCCAGGAGACCGATGATCGGATCGATTTTAAGCGTCTCCTGGCTGCTGCGACATCTGCCTGCAAAGCCCCGAGCTGCCGATCACGCTGTGCCATCAATTCCTGCAAGCTGCCAAGCTGGCGTTCACGCTGGGCCGTCAGCTCCTGGAGACTGCCGAGCTGCTGTTCGCGTTCCTTTACTGCGTCTTGCAAATTGCTGATCGCGGACTGAAGAGTCAGCTCTCGGGTGGCCATGGTCTCGCTCAGCCTTTGCACCTCGGCCAACATATGGTTTAGAGAATTGACCAAGGCGCTGTTCTCGGCAGCTCTCACCTCCTCCAATTCCGCCCGGGTCTGCCAGAGCTGATAGCTGACGTACTGATCGAACCAGTTGGGCGGGCACGAAAAATGTCGGGCCAGGTCCGCCTGCTCTTCGGCTGCGTAAAAGCGGTTCAGTCCATCGAAGTAGACAAACCGGTAATTTCTGTTGAGGAGCAGATTTTCCCATTCGGTGAAGAGTTGACGATTGCTGTTGGGTTCGGTCGCCTCAACAATGACCAGCCAGGGACGAATCGTTGCAAATGAAAATCCTTCCAATACGCCGCGCTCCGACCCTTCTACATCGATCTTCAGGAAATGAACTGTCCCGACCCCATGCTCGGCGCAAATACTATCGAGAGTCGTGCAAGGCACCGCACGGGCCTCTATCTGGTGACCGGCTAGCGAATGGCGTTGCGCGTACTCCGCACTGGTGGTGGAAAGACCGGTATGCGCGACCTCGTAGAAAGTTACCACCCCTGGTTGCATGCCGATCGCGGTGGCCAAATTGATGTCGTGAGGGCGTTCGATCTGAAGCTTTTGGTAGTATTCGTCACTCGGTTCGATGTTGATGCCATGCCAACCGCGATCATAAAAGGCCTTGGTCACCGAATCGATGACCGGATCCTGCGCTCCAACATCGATGTAAAAGCCATTCTTCACATCGCGCAGTGCCCGATACAGCATCACATCTTCCTGGTTCTGGGCATATGAGACGAAGTTCATCAAAATCCCTGAAGCTGAGCGCCTGTGAATCACACGTGAGCATCGCTGCCGCCGTGCACGGCAAAATCCAGGCTGCCGTCATACCTTGCTATCCAACGGCTGGAGCGGCGTAACCACGCCGACAGCTCGCAAAGGAAGCACCGAACAAAGGCTGCGTCAAGTAAGATATCCATGATGACGCGCTTTCAGAACCTCGGTCCTGACGCGCCTGCTTCCTCATTGTGTTTTTCTAATCGACCGCGAAGTCAACAACCATTCCGCGAGAGAGTCCCGATCCCGGTCTAGCTATCTCTACCGGCCATCTATAAACTACGGCTCATTCTTGCAGTGGTATCCAATTTGCGCAAACAGAGGCGCGAGGCAGTATAAATATACAAATGAACTTAGCATGAAGGGAGGACCGCGGTGCTGGCTGGCTTGGTTTTGGTTGTCGCCTTGTTTGCGAGTAATTCGCTGATTATAGCTGGAAGTCCACCTCCAGAGGGTGTTGCACCTGATCAGAGCATCGCTCAAACCGTTATACAATATCCTCAACTCCCTCCGCATTTCGAGCCACTGGGTGCCTCGGATGCCGAGCTGGCCAATTACGGTATTCCTCCTCGGCCTGATCCGCGAAAGGCGCCAGCAGCCTTTCGCCATTGGAAAAAGCTTGTAGCGGTGCCACGCCCCGCCAATGGCACCTTGCGGCCGACTAAGATGTATCACGGTCCAATCCGACAGGCCGCCAGAGTCGGAATTCTCAAAAATGGTACGGTGGCGCTAACCAGTCTTAATTGGAGCGGTTACGCGGTCGGGGCCGCCGCCGGCACTTTCACGTATGACAACTCTTTTGTTTCCTCAGAATGGGTGGTGCCGGTGGCACAGCAGCCCTTCGGAGTGTGCGACGGCTCCTGGGATTATTCTTCCCAATGGGCCGGGTTCGATGGGCTGAGCTCAAACGACGTGCTGCAGGCCGGCACTGAAGCGGATGCTTACTGCTCAAGTCCAGCACAAGCCAAGTTTTATTCGGCCTGGATCGAATGGTATCCCTACGCGGCGGTCAGAGTGAGCGTCCCCGCGGTACAGGAGGGTGACCTGATGGCCGCGGAAGTCTGGTACACAAGTACGCCGCCTTTTGGGCATGCCTATCTCGCGAATCTTACCCTCGGGCAGGCGGCCTCGTACGCGTTTAATCCTCCGCCAGGCATAATTTTCCAAGGCGATTCCGCCGAATGGGTTGAGGAGCGGCCGGCGATAGGCAACGGCTTGGCAAATTTGACCAATTATGTGGCCGACCAATTCAATGCGGTTTATGCCAATAATACAATTAGTGGTTTCTTACCGGGCGCAAGCCCAGCTGGCACCTCGTCATACGCGATAACGATGGCATGCCCGCCATGGACCCCTGGTTCATCGTGTCCCTCATCGACAGCAATCTCTACTCCTTATCTCTATGGCCTTTGGACGCTGTGGTTCTATTCTTCCGGACCGGCGTCTTGAGTAAGCCTCGAAGCATTTGGCTCGGCTGCTGATGCCGGCCTCAGGTCGGAGATTTCGGGCGCTCCAGCACGGCGATCAGGCTCAGCGGTGGCAGTGGAAGCGCCGCATCGAGATGCCGCAATAGCGGCGTCAGCAGATCCAGCAGCAATATTTGACCCAGGCCGAAGCGCCGCCGCCGCAACACCTTACCATTGAGGAACCACGCCAGCGTACCGATTCGATTAAACTCGATCATCCTGCTGACGCTGAAGCCGCACTTCGAGGCGAGTGTCGACAGAGTCTGCCGAGTGTAACGCCGTCGATGTCCGAGCACCTCATCAAGTGTTCCCATATTCCCGGGCCCTTGCGGCACTAAAATGATCGCGCGTCCGGACGATGAAAGGACCCTGTTGATATTTGTCAGCGCAGTCCGGTCATCCTCCACGTGTTCGATGACATTCAGACAGATGACCGTGTCATATTCGGCGTCAATTCGCGGAAATGAAGAAAGATCGGTGACGTCGCAATAAACCGTCTCCATGTATGGGCGGTCGGCGCCAAGATTTGCCAGCGTCTGCAAATAGAGCGGATTGATGTCACTGGCAACGTACTTGGTTCTTGGTATCAGACGGCGGGTCAGGTTCCCTACGCCGCTTCCAATTTCGAGCACCCGTTCGCCGCAGTATGGCCGGATCGTATCTGCCATCCAGGCATTGAAACGGGGCGCACGCGCCAAACGCGCCAGCATGCGGCTGCCGTGCTCATCCGCCTGGTAGATGTCATCGCTTATAGCGCACCGGAGCATCACCCCAAGCGCCAGCACTCCATCTACCCAGCCTATCTTTTTGCCCTCCTGGTAACTTCTGCCAAAGTAGCTGATCGGCACCTCGAAGATGCGGGCCTGGCGCTTGGCCAGCTTGATCGTGATTTCCGGCTCCAGTCGAAAATCATTGGCGGCCAACGGAATTGATTTGAACAGTTTAGTGCGAATCGCCTTGTAGCCCGTCCAGACGTCGGTCAGATTCAGATTGGTAATCAAGTTACACAGGAACGTGAGAAATTTGTTCCCGAGCTGGTGTCTGAACAGCAGCACCCGGCGTGCGCCGCTACTGACGAACCGCGAGCCAAATACGGCATCTGCGTCGTGTTCGAGGAAGACCGTCAGCAGTTTAACCAGGTCACGCGGATGATATTCAAGGTCGGCGTCCTGAATGACAGTTACATCGCCGGTTGCCTTTTCGAGCGCTGTGCGAATGGCGGCGCCTTTGCCGAGGTTGCGAGGATGACGGCAAAATGACCACTGGATCCGCTGCACCGCCCCATCACCCGGCGGCTGGACTCGAGCGCGCGCGTAATCAGCGAGCACTTGCGGGGTCAGATCAGTCGACCCATCGTCTACTACTATTACTTCAATAGAAGACAGGAAGTCGCATTCTGCAAGCAGTGTCACACGATTTAGGCATTCTGTGACCAGGTGCTGCTCGTTATAAGCCGGTACCAACACCGACAGCGAAATCGCCTTACTGGCCATTCATTCGTCTCCTCCCACGGCACCGCGCACCGCTATTGAACAACCATGGGCAGATCCCGCTTCCACTCACTTAGTGGTTAATCTTAGCTAAAATCTGAAAACCGCCCGTTACCGTTACCTTTACCTTTGCAAACGTTGAATCCAGCAAAGAAACTGCGGGTCGTGCCAATCCCACAGCACGCCCAAATGGTCTTCGTCATAACTTTTCCAATTTATCGAATATTGAACCAATGCTCCGGGCGCATTCGTGGCGATACTAAGTGCGAGAGACAATGCGGCGATACAGATTATCGACAGTCTTTGCGCGACAGTCACGGTCCCATCCGCTTCAAATGCCCGGAGACCCAGGATTGCCAACACCACAAACCATGGTACCACCTCGAGCATCAGGCGAGGACCATACGAGTTCCCTCCCCACCAGGCAAGGTAGGAACAGAGCATTATTATATATAGGCCGATATTTACCAGCCCTAAAATTGCGAGTCCGCGGTCTGGAAGGACCCGCCAATAACGAATTACGAGATACAGTGGTACCGCAACGACTGGCGAGAACACCAGGAACCCCCGCGACGGACTCAGCAATACACCATAGAGCCGTACCCAAAATTGATATGGGAAATCGAACAGCACACTCGGGTAAGCTACCGAGAAAAGGCCCCCTGTGAAGAATAGCATCATCGCGCAAACCGGTGTCAGCGAGCACAACCCGCCGGCAGCACAACGCAACACGAACCGGCGATCGTATCCGATCAGGATGTACACCGCCACCCCGGCCACTTGCGGGATCATTGTTGGTCGTGTCAGGCACGACCAGGCAAGCAGGGTGCCCAGCAGGAATGGTCGGTTGCTGCTGCTCAACAAAATCCAAATGGCGGCCATCAACAGCAGAGCGGCCCACGTTTGTGGCCACAGACTTCGGCTCGCGCTTGACCAAAAGGAGGTTCCGAATGCGGTTGCAAAAGCGATCGCCAGCGACCACGGGAGCGGTAAGAAACGGGCGGCAGCCACATAGACTATCCAAATCGTCAAAGCGCAAACGCCCGTCGCAATCAGCACCTGCATCCTTAACTCGTTGTACCAGTTGTAACTGTAGCCGCTCTCCCGTGACGCGATCTTCAGGCCACCAGTGTTAAACAAAGCGACGGCAGGCAAGGAAAGCAGAGAGCTTCCCCAAGGGTAGACGTACAACAGGCGGCCTTTGATGATCTTGATGTTCCAGGGATAGCCGTCATTGATAAAGACGCCACCGTGACCGCGCGGGACCTGGTAGTCAAGCATGTCGGGCGTCGATTTGTGAATCAGGGCCTCATCCATCAGCAAGGAAAACCCACTGTCTGAGAGATAACGAACCGGGGATATGTAGAACGCGCAAGCGACAGTGACTAAAATTACAATACCGATAAGATTCGGCCAGGAGCAAATTAGGCTCCTCAGTGAATGAGTCCTCTGCACCCCGGCAGGGTCTAGGCAATTTTGCGCCCGCTCCGTTTGATTTGTACTCTGATCGATTGCTACGTGATCTGTCATCTGTGCGGCAACCTTATCGTTGAAATATGGGGAATTCGCCGCTTAGCCAGCGGGATCGCACACAGCGCTTTTTCGCAACCACGAAGGAATTATTATAGTAAGCGAACTTCAGATGACTAATACTCATAACTCTTTTCCGGGTGTCTGCTTTTGGTGGCATCGCGAGAGAATCCCCGGTGACTGCCTTGCGCTATTTACCCCCTGATGGATCTGAGTCAAGCGCAATCTCGATCCTGATGATTCGGTGTTCATCCGGCGGGCCAAGGACAGATTAAGCAGCAGCTCAGAGCGCTCGGAGTATGGTGCCAGCGAATCCCGTCTGTGCCTTTCCAATGCCAGGTCCAGTGGGCAAAGCCAGCGTCGTCATTGGGTGTGCGATACTTATCGTAGGAAGCATGTGAACGGAAGACGCATATGTCCCTGGAGCGCTCGGGGAGGATCCGCTTGGTTAACGTGAAGTCGCCTTGGACCTCAGGTACCGTCCCTACGGCGCTGCTTCAATTGACGGTCGATTTGAAGTTGGCTACCCTCCTGCACGATGGTGGGCTTTTTTCAAGCGAACTATAACAACTTGATACGACGGCCGAACGGCTGTGATTGGTGGCATAGTATCCCTCTCCCTGACGGCGACCGAATCGCTGGCGCCCATAACGACCACAATGTGCAACTTAAACTCTGGGAGACTCTGCATCTAAGTCATGCGGATATTGCCGGGAAGCGAGTGCTCGACATTGGCGCCAATGACGGCTTCTTCACTGTCGCCGCGCTGCTTGCCGGCGCCACCACCGTGACGGCAATCAACACGCCCGAGTGGTATACTTATCCCGCGAATCTTGTGTTCGCATCTCAACAGTGGAATGTTGCACCGGAAGTCATTGTCGGTGATTTTCAGACTTACGATTTTGGCTGCACTTACGACGTGATCCTTTTCCTGGGGGTACTCTACCATCTCGAAAATATTTTTGCGGCCATGCGCCGGCTGCGCAGTCTGTTAGCTGACGGCGGGCTCCTTTGTCTGGAGACCCAGATGTCTCAAATAGAATCTACACTGCCGATCTACGAAGGGGCCAGCGACTTCTATCCGACTGTTGCCAAACAGAACAAAGAAGGCCTCCACGTTAAGGGTATCAGTAATTTCTTGTTTCCTAATCAAACAGCGGTCCTGAACCTCGCGCGTTCGTACGATTTCACATGTGAGCGGCTAAGGGGAGCCTACACCCGCGATAATTCGAGCCGAGGCGTATTCAGGCTTAAGAAGCTCTCGGAGTAAGGTACGTGTCCGTGGCCGTTGCGCAAGCACGAGACTGGCCGATCAACTTCTCAGCACCGGGCAGTCCTGTTTATCCGGTCATTACGCAACCCAACTCTAAAATGGGTTGCCGGGGGATTACATTTTGAACCACGCGGCGTTGCAGGAAAGAATTGATCAAATCCAGTGGTATCACGACATCGCATTCCCTAATGGTCTCAAAGCATCGTCTCAGGCGGACAATGCTGAGGCCCATCGCACGCTTTGGAGCTGGATTCAGAGCGAGCTCGACAAAATTGACTTCACCGGCAAGACGGTCTTGGATATCGGCTGCTGGGACGGTTACTGGAGTTTTTATGCCGAGCGGCGTGGCGCTTCGCGAGTGCTAGCCACGGACGACGAGACGCAAAACTGGGCAGGGAGTTCCGGCCTAAAATTGGCCAAGGAACTAATGGGCTCGTCCATTGAGATTCGGACCAAAGTTTCGATCTATGAACTGTCCAAGCTCAATGAACGGTTCGACATTATACTCTGCATGGGGGTCTACTATCATTTGGTTGACCCGTTCCTCGGTTTCACCCAGGTCCGGCATTGTGCGCATCAGCAGTCGGTTGTCGTATTCGAAGGCGATTTCGCGCCTGAGGGGTTGGTGCAGCCGGATTTGGCAGCATATCTCGACTTGAACGGCGGACTACACTGTTTTGTTCCGACCATCCCGTGCTTGCGGCAAATGGTCCGGGCCAATTACTTTTGGACTATGACGGAATCCACCTACGAGGAATATCCGTGGAACCGGATTCTCACCACTTGCAGACCCTTCGTCGTTGAGAACACGCTGCATCGTTATCGACCTCCATCCGGGCTGCACGTCTATGATCCCCGCTTCATCCCTGAAGAGCAGGCCCGGATTCTCCGCCATAACGCGAGGGTTGCTTTGCGCGCTGGAGACCGTGCTACCGCGCGCAGGAACTTCACTAAAGCCATTCACCTCCAGCCTACCTACTTTAAAGCTTATAAGGGGCTGGCGAAGACGCTTTTGCCTTAAACTAAGCTCGGCGCCTGCCGGAGTTCGCTAACGAAGTCCGTTTTTTGGTTCGCGCTCCTGACTAGTTAATGGTGTATCATCGAAGTTGCGCGAGTTAACGTCTCGTTGAGCTCGACAGATCGCGGAGCTATTGTGTTGCGCGTTGCACGGCGGAGTCCCTCCGGCTTGAAAAGAAACAAGAGTTGACCGTCACCGTAGTTGACGTCTTCTTCCCATTTCTGTGGAAATGGGAAGAAGACCTGCACGGCCTCAGAGCCATAATTGCGAATCAGGAATTCGAGATCTTCATAATCGCCGGAAATGCCTATGCCGACGAGGTCCGCCCAACTCCCGAGCCAGAGATTGTTCCACCAATTGGAGCCGGCCACCGGAGGCTCCGTGTCCTGCAACACGCCAAGCAGGCCTAGCCGATGAGCTTCGCTGGGAGTGAGCTTGGCCAGCGGGAGCTGGCTATCGACGTACCGGCTCGCTCCGTTTAGGAGGGCGCCAAAAGACGCTGCAGCCGCCTTCTCAGCCATCAAGTGAGCGGTCGCGCCATGAAACGCCTCTATTACATCAAGCGGAGTTTTATAGAAACGTATCCCGCCCAGAGCAATCCCGGTCATCCCCGCTTCGGACAGCATGCGCGGCCAGGAGCCGACTGACTCACCGTCCAGGATGATTTCTCTGACTTCGTGCGCGCCCAAAAAGGCCTTGAGTTGCTCCGAGGAGTTCGGGATTCTGTGACCATCGACAAAACTCGAACTGATCGGCCAGCGCTGATACTCCTCGGGTGGCAGATAAAATCCAGTGACACTGCGAAAATAGAAATTGGTCTGTGCTTGCCAAAGTAACGCCTGGCTCGTTGAGTTTATGGTGTTCGGCAGAATCAATATCACGTCGCCACGGGAAATATATGTTTTGTATAGCCCCGTCCGGAAGAAAGCAGGAGTGTTTACCCTAGTCGTCTCTCCTTGTACGAAGGCCAGGTTCGGAATCAGAAATGCGACGGCGCAAAATCCTGCTGAGACCCGGAACCATAGCGCACTCGCCGAGGAGCTTAGATAGAGCGTTACGATCAGCCCTGCCACTAAAAACAGATACATTCCGAATCGGCCGGGGAGTGCCAGGTTGATAAGTGGCAGCTTCTCTATGATAAACCATGGCAATCGAAGGTACGGCGTACCTCTAAAATGTAGCTTCGGACCCAGCGACGCAACCATAATGAAGCCGAACGCGAGCAGCAAAAGCTTACCGGGTTTGCTGCCCCAATCCCGTCGCGCAAACAGCACCATAATGAGCCACACGCCAGGTCCGACATAGGCTGCCATCTCCGTCCAGACATCTCTGAATCCTGCACTGACCGGCCTAAATAGCTCGCCGCCCAGCAAAACAGGAGTTGGCACCATGAAGGCCAGCGCGTCGTTTGAGTACGCTTCCGGGGGATTAAGCACTTGCGGGACACCACCAGCCAGCACGTAATATAGGTAGGGCGAGAGCACCAGGACTAAGATTGCATATGCGCACGCGACATCGGCAACAATGCTTATTAGCTTTGGGCGCTGCTCGGCGAAAATTACAACTGAGAGCATCAGCCCCATTGCACCGAACAGAGTTGTCGTTGCAAATAACTCAGTGGAGCTCAAAAACTCCAATGCCAGTATCAAAATGAAGAGGAATTGGAATAAATATTTACTGATAGCACCATTAATTCTCAGGAGCACTAGATAAATCACTAGCGGCACCGGGAAGATGAAAAGAAGAAAAAGATGGGATCCGATTTCCGAGAGCACGTACTCCGAAAACCCAAAGATATAACCGCCTAGAAGCGCCGGCCAGAAGCAGCGGCAGATATATCTGCACAAAACGAATGCCGCAAAGGCAGCAGCGATAGGGCAGGCCAGGCATAAGACATTATAAGCCATGACCGGTCCAAGCGCCCTTGTAACCGGATATATGATCAGGCTCGGCGCCGGTAGGTTGACTGCCCGCGCCAAATTATATCCCCCAGGTGCAAAGATTACTTTTGTAACGAGAGGATTTAGGTGATGGGCTATAGCATGAGGCCACCAGCTCATGGCCCACATGTGAATAGTTGGATCCGCGCCGAGTCCGCGATACTGTGTCCAAAACTCGGGCAATTTCCTGAAGCTAAAATACAACAGTGACAAGGCCGAGTAGATCGCAAGCGCCACAATCGAATGGAATTGGCTTAAATCTATTCCGATTTTAGGTGACAACCGCTTCATGGCCGCGGACACGCCGATCAGTGACTTGGTAGACCGCCAGCGATTAATAACCAAGGCTTCCGGGCAACTGTTCATTAAGGCCTTACGACGACACTATTCCCGGTGTCGGTTGTTTGCGCTCCCTGTTGATGGTTTGCTTTGTTTGCCGCCTGCCGCACTCCCCCAGGAGTGAAGGAAATTAACAAGATACCGTTCCCGTGTTTTCCCCTTTCCGACAATGGCTTAGGAAAAGGGAAGAAAACCCGGACTGCATCGGGTCCGTACTTCCCAATCAGAAACTGAAGGTCTTCATAGTTGCCTGCGATTCCGAGGTCGATCCGACCATCGCGACTCCCAATCCAGAAGTTATGGCCCCAAATCGAGTCACGTTTACCAGTACCGCCCTGGTCATCAGGCAGAGTAAATAGCTTCAGGTGTTGGACTTGATTAAGGGTGAGTTCGCTCAACGGATAACCTGCATCAACATACTTCCTGGCAGCGCAAACCAGAGCGGTGAACAAAGCCGAGGCATGCTTTTCGGCCATCTGATGGGCTGTCGCCCCTCGAAAAAGGGCGAGCACAGCACCCGGTACCCTATAGAACAAAACTCCACCCACCGAGACCGAGGTCATCCCCGCGTCCGACAGGATGCTCGGCCAACGTCCCGGTGTTGCTGAGTCAAGAATTATCGCCTTGACCTGATGTCCTCCGAGAAAGCCTTGGAGCTGCTCGCGGAAATCAATTATCGTCGTGCTGCTGTGAAAGGCCTTGATAATGGGCCATCGGCCCGAGTCGGGCGGTGCCACAGCTCCGAACCAATCCGTCGTATTGAAATAAAAGTCCGATTGTGCCTGCCAAAGCATCCCTGCATTACTGCCGCCCAGGCCAAGGGGCAACATCAAGACGTTATCGCCGCGCGCCAAGTATTGCCGGTATTGCCCTGAGCTGAAGAAATCCGGCACGTGAATTTTGGTCAGTCCAGGCGTACCAAGCAACGGTGCAAACCACCCCACGTGGCGCCAAATGGAAAAGTTCGGCGCGATAAACAACAGGGACAAGCCAGCGCCCAAGATCCTCAGCCATATAGGAAGCGGCGTTCGGGCCAGGTAAATGGCGGCGCATACCGCTACAATGAGATACATGTACATCCCCAATCTGCCCGGCAATACTTCGTCGAGTAGCGGCAACATATGAAAGAAGCGCCACGGCATCGGCATCCGTGGTTTTATACCGGTGTGGAGCGCAGGGCCCAGAGACATGATTACGACCAGTGCAAAGCTCAGGATCAGAAACTTACCAGCGACTGTTCGCCAGTAGGACCAGGCAAAAAGCAACATTATGGTGAGAAGACCCGGGCCGAGATATCCGGCTTGCTCCCACCACGGTGCGACTTTAAGAAATTTTTCTGATATGAAACCCACGCTGTGCGGGCCAAACAAAAGAACCGGAGGCGGGACTACGAAACTCAATAGGTAGTTTGAATAAAAGGTTGCGGAATTCGGTGGCGTCGGCAGACCCGGGGCGAACACGAAATACAGGTACGGAATAGCAACTACAGTCAGGACTGCGTAAGCAAAGGCGGCCTCTTTCGCAACAGAGATCAGGTTCGTTCGCGATTCTCCGTCGGCAAGCATATAGGCAAGTATCAGCGCCGATCCGCCAAGAACCGTCGCGGTGGCGAAAATCTCCGTCGAGCTGAGAAATTGAAACAGCAGGACCAAGAACAGGGCCGTAACAAATCCAGGCCGCCCGATCCTTGTTTTCAGCCGCAGTAACGTAATGTACGCGGCGAACGGGATAAGAAAGATGAGGATCAAGACGAGGTGGCCCAGCATGTGGCAAATCACGTAGGGCGAAAACCCAAAAATATAGCCGCCCACCAGGGCGGGCCAGAATCGTTCGCATGCGTACCGGCAGAGCAGAAAGCCCGAAGCCGCATTCGCTGCAGGTGCTAGCAGGCAGAGCAAATTGTACGAAACTACTGCTCCGAAAATTCTGGTGATCGGGAAAAAAAGCAGGATGGGCCCCGGAATATCCGTGCCCCAGACAAGGTTATAGCCGGCGGGCGCCCATAACGCGTGTGTGATTAATGGATTGAGCCGATGCGCAATCGCATAGGGCCACCATGCGATTGCCCAGATATGACAGATAGGGTCTGTACCGCCCCCTATGTAAACCTGCGATAGAGCCCTGATGACCGGCAGACCGAATATCAGAATAGAAAGTGCCGCGTAAACGGCGAACGCCGAGGCGCCCTGGGCACAGCCTTTAAGGTATACCATTCTGAGCTCGCCGTTTGTCATCGATGATGCTGACCAAACGCGATTTCATTCGCGGATCGCTTGTAAAATCGCTAGCCGGCGGCAGCCGAGCGGGAGGGTACTTCCGAAAGTTCCGGTGCGTAGAACTGCAGATCGCACAGCCTGCGATAGGCGCCGTCAAGTGCGATTAGTTCATCGTGGGTTCCTTGCTCGAGGATCTCACCGCTAACGATTACATAGATGCGGTCGGCCCGGCGGATAGTGGAGAGGCGATGTGCGATCACCAGGGTGGTCCGATTCTCCATCAGCCGCTCGATTGCATCCTGAACAATGCGTTCAGCCTCGGAGTCAAGATTCGAGGTCGGTTCGTCCAAAATAAGGATGGGGGCGTTCTTCAGCAACGCACGCGCTATTGCGATGCGCTGCCGCTCACCGCCTGAGAGACGAACCCCCAGTTCGCCAACTGCGGTGTCGTAGCGGGCCGGCAAACGCGTAATGAAATCGTGCGCGTTAGCCTGCTTGGCGGCAGCGATGATCTCGTCGAGACTCTTGTCAGGACCACCATAAGCAATGTTCGCACGGATCGTATCGTTGAACAGAAAAGTACTCTGCGAGACTACAGCGATTTGCGACCGCAGCGACTTGAGCGAAAAGCGCTTAATATCGATGCCGTCGATCAACACCGCCCCTTCTTCCGGATCGTAAAAGCGCGGCAGCAAATCGGCCAAGGTCGATTTGCCTCCGCCGCTCATGCCGACCAGCGCCACGGCCTCGCCGGTTCCAATTTTCAGGTTGATATTGCGCAGCACCAGCGCGCTGTTGGGAGCATAACGGAAGCTGACGTTGTGCATCTCGAGGCTGTGCGGACCGCCGTTGAGGCCGAGCGCATTGGGTATTTCGTATGGTTCCGGCGGATGATCAATGACTCTGAACACCCGTTCGGCGGAGACCAACCCCTGCTGGATGGAGTTATTGGTTCCGGCGATTCGCTTGAACGGCTTGTAGACGATCAGCATCGCGCCGATGAATCCGGCAAAAGTGCCAGGCGACCGGGCTCCAGCCAGCACCAGGTCGGTCCCGTACCACAATGTGGCAACTACGGCAAAAGCACCCAACACTTCGATGAGGGGATCGGTAAACGAGCCGATTCGCAACACGCGCCTAAGCATTCGGAGTTGCCGCGCGAGTTGGTCGCGAAAACGGTTACATTCGTACTCTTCCATCCCGAACGCTTTTACCACCCGGCATCCCTGGATTGCTTCCTGCATTAACGTAGTTACATCGGCCAGCTTCTTTTGCGCACTGCGATACATCTTGCGCACCCGCCGGGCAACGCCGATTACCGGCAGGACCGCTAACGGGAACACCACAAACGCGATTAACGCGAACCGCCAGTCCATCCAGAAAAGCCCTACCACCAAGGCGACCAGCGTGACGCTGTCTCCCACCAATGAGAACAGCGTATTGTGAATCACAGAGGAAGCTGCCTGGACATCGCTGAGCGCGTGCGCGATAAGCCCGCCAGTCGACCTCCAGTTGAAAAAAGACAGCGGCAGCCGTTGGAGGCGATCGTTGAACTCGCCTCGAATGTCCATGGCGATCTCCATCCCGAGATAGGTAGTCAGGTAATCGGCAAGGAAATCGGTAACGGCTCGCGCCACAAACACCAGAAGAATCTCAACGGCCAGCACGTGCATTGAGTGGATGCTTCCGGCAGACGCCTTAGCGGCGGGAATCGCGGCGATGGTATTGATGATCCTCTTGATGAGGAGCGGGATCATGCCATTGACGGAGCCATTCAACAGCATTGCGCCCACCGCTAGCACAAGCTGCGGGAACAGGTACGGTCGAACATAGTGCAGCAGACGCTTGTAATGCTCGAAATATTGGGTCGTATCGGACTCGCCATCGAGTGGACGCCACCAAAAGAGCGTCTCACTGATGGAACGCGAGAGTTTAGCCATCAGATCCTCGGGCCGGGCTCGCAACGGGCCTCAGCTTGCAGTGAGTGGCTGCGCTGCGCCGATGCCATGCTACGAGCCTAGTTAATACAATTCTGCCGCTCAGGAGCAAAATAACGTAAGCGGTGAGCTTTTGATACAAACCTCCGCTAGCAAGTTTTCTATGAGTCCGCGCAGCCATGAAGATCTTCTTACCGAGCACGAATTTCTGCCCGTGTTGCGCGCCCTAGCAAATGCGGATAGCAGGCGTTCAATTCTGCGATATACCCTGGCGGAATCGACGGCCCGGGGCTGATTATCAATATCTGCGAGGTGCCGCACTGCGAATCGAGACCAGACGCTTGTGCGCGGCGTTCCGGCGGCAAATAATACCGAACGACATTGGCCGCATACTCGGGGACTACGCCGAGCCTTTCGTGAGAAAAAGACGTCGTCGCGCACGCGATCGCGACTGCACCTCTCCAATCCACCCAATACACCGAGAAATGCCTTAGAGCTCGCGCCGACAGCCAGACGATCAGAAGGACGATCAGCGCGGTCCCGATATTGGAGCGAAAGGCCGCCACACCGAGCGCCGCGAGCACCAAAAACCCGAGTTGCGCCAGAATCACATACCGGTCCACCATCATCGGCCTGCCCAGTAAGCCCAAGATTGCGATCGCAGCCAATGGCCCGATCATCATGGCCCCCATGAATACCTGGTTTGGCGCCCTACCGGTGCGATGCCGCCAAACGCCAAATGCAGCCAGTGCCAGAAATAGCCTGAAGAGCCAGCGGTTGCCCACGCTACTGAGCAACGCCCTGCAAAACCAGCTCAGCGGCGGCCTATATCGAATCCAGTCGAGGGCGCCCTCCCTGAGCGCCGTTCGTGAGGCGGCCAACGCCCCCGGCGCAAAGGGGAGGAGCAGAAGCCCCCCCCCAACTAACGATAGGGCTGAAGCGGCGATTCGGCAACGACGCCCCGGCCCATCGTCGCATCTCGCTATGAGCAGGTAGCCGACCCACAGACTTTCTGCCACCACCAGAAACGCCGCGGTGAAATTCGCCGCGATGGCGAGGCTGAGAAAAAGGGCAGCCAAAATGTAACTTACGGCTCGTCCTTGACGCTGGGCGCGAACAAAAAAGAAGATCTGCACCAGTTCGGCCGCTGTCATCAGGGGATACATCCGGCCAGTCCTTGCCGAATCGACCAGCGCGACATTCGTCGCAAACAGCAATGCGGCGATGCCCCCAACGAGTTCTGATTGCGAGTCTGCAGCTGTCCCGCCCTGGGCTAACTCTCGCACCATCCAGAAGATCAATAGAATCGAGATAGCACCGATAGCCGCAGAGAGGCTGCGAATCGCGCGCAGGCTGTCTCCGAACATCGCTATCCAATAGTGCAAAAGCAGATCGTAAAGTGCGAGTTTACCGGAATCGAGCTGCGGCTGGAGTGCGAGCAGCCGCTTGACAGGCTCGGCCGCTGCGGCCCACGCAGCCCCTTCATCGGCCGTCATGGACATAGCGTCCAGCCGGTTAAATCGCAGCGCCATCCCGGACAAGATGGCTATTCCGAGCAGCACCCGCCCGGCGTTGACCTGAAGATTCAGCCAGGAATCAAAAATTTGGCGGAATGCACCAAATGCGTGACGGCGTTGTTCCCCGGTTTGGGAAAGATCACTTATCAAAAAGGTTGGTCCGGTTGCCGCGACTTTAGTTCAAGAATCGCAGCTTTCCTTAGCCTGAATTGCTTCAGCTGCCACCGCGGACCGTAACGGGGTTACCACCTGAAGCACTCTGTGCCAACTGGCCGTTGATTACGAGGTCGGCCTCCAAAGCCCCAGTGAAGGTCGGTTGGGCGAAGATACCGTCGACGGACCCGGATTTGCCCCCGTTGGGTGAATCGAACAGAATCACTGCCGGAACGCGCGATTCCAAAGCGCTACTCATAGTTGCGCTTTCGATGAGCGCGTTGAATAGGCCGCTGACCGGTGTTTTGACGAAAAATCGCACATCAGGCGAAGCAGGCTGGGCAAAGGCTGGCAGCGTGCCGCCGATGCTACCGACCGCCGTCCCGAAACCGCTTACCGTTGAATCCAGGGTACCGATGCTTAACCCTTGAATCACCTGGAGGCTAAGCAGGCGCGTATCGTTGGTGAGCTTCGTCACCAGTATCCGGTCTGGAGGGCTGTCGTTTACGATCACCACGCTCGTCGGAATTGTCCCGAATACCACCCATGATGACCGCGAATCGGAAACCAGGGCCTGAAAGGGAGTGCCGATGTTGCCAACGATTCGATAGCTGCTCTGTGGAGCAATGTTAGGAGTACTACCCGGGCTGCCGGTATTTCCGGTCTGGCAACCGCTCACTGCACCAATGAGCAGTCCCACAACAATGCCACGGCGAAGCGCCCGGAATTCCTGAAACATCGCCCGCATCATGGTAAAGCCGGGCCGGGAGTCTGCTGACACGCAACGCAAGGACCTGGCGCGTTCTGACAGATATTCGAGCAGGTCCCTGGAATAGGTATTTCTGGCGCCAACGTCACTGGGACGGGGGTGCCTGGCTGCCCGCTCTCATAGTGCGTCACGGTATAGTTGTCGGCTGGCGCACAAAAATTGTAAAGATTTTCTGGTGGGGCACTCAGCGAATAGGGCTCCGTCTGCATAATTTGCACGTTATTCTTGGACAGCGCTACCGAAGTCGTGCCCGGGTTCGCGTTCGCCACGCTACCCACCACGCTCGCCAATCCGGCGCAGTCCATAGGGGCCAAGGGGGGAATTGGAACGCTGGCACAGTTGGCGGGTGGCGCCTGCACAAATGGTACGGCACCGATCGAGTGACCGCTCGTCTTCTCCGGCGCGCCCTGATACATATCCTGGACCGATGCGAACACGTCGAAGTTGTTTACCGCAATGCCTCCCGAAGACGGTGCTGCAACCGGTACCGAGAGCTTGAATACTCCCAAGCTGTCGCCCCCCGGAATTGTCGATAGGGCCACATTCTCGATATGATTCGTGCCGCTGTCCTCCGCCACCACCAGCGCATTCAGCGGTTGGCCGCTGCCGTTCGGAGCGCTGAGTCCGGTCGTCCCAGTCAAAAAGCCGTGCTCAAGTGTAAAACTGCAACTGTTGGCAAATCGGGAATCGGGACAGAAGAGTGAGCCGGGTGCAATCGGCACCACCCTGGTATTGTAACCCGGCGCGCGGATTTGCAGATCGTAATGCGCAACTCCCGGCGGCGGAATCAGGGGCACCTTGGTGAAAGGCGTGCCTGCCAACGGATAATGCCCTTGGTCGTCCGTTGCTGCAGTGGCGACCACCACGCAATTTGGCGGTATCGCCGGTGGCACGCCAGTGAGATCGCAACTGGTCGCACTGCCTTTGTTGGTATCCGGCACCAGCAGTCGCAGCGTGGCCGACTGGATAGCTGTACCATTGCACGCGTCGGCTATGGTGCCGGTAAGCAAGCCGACTGGCGAACCCTCCACCGCAAAGGAAAGATTAGTCGCGGCGCCCGGACTAGAAAATATCTTCTGATCGCTCGCTACCGCATACGTATTGCTACCCGATACGTAAAAGTTGTAAGCCGTGCCGCCCTGCGCTTGTGAGAGCGCCGGCAGATTCAAGATAAAGGTACCAATTTCGCTCAAATAGCTGGTGGCGATGACTTGATCGGTACCGGCCAACTCTGCGGTGATCAGAGCACCCGGAGCAGGATTTGCCACTGTGCCGGTTACGACACCAAGAGCTGGGGGGTTGCTGCTCCCCTGTGTGTTCCCTTGAGCAGTTATGATCGGGGTGATGGCGACAGCGCCGCTGGTCGGACTTCCCGGAACTCCACCAACGTTTACTGCGACATTGATCACTAACTGCTGGACCCCGCCCGCCGAGACGCTATAGCCCCCATTGGAAAATGGAACGCTCAGGTTGGCTTCGGGCGTGAGATTAGCCAAATAACTAATGCAGCCCTCGCCAAGAGCTGAGCGGCACAGAGGCATGACATTGCCCGGAACAACCGAGTCGAGCACCACCTCAACCTGCCCATAGTTTTGCGCCGTGATGTTGGCAGCATTGAAAAAAAAGGGAAGGTTCTGAAGCGGCACCAGGTCGAGTTGAAGGATACTCTCGGCTGCGGAGATTATCGTGCCGCTGCCACCAAAATTTAGACTGGTGGTAACGAACTGGGTGGGGTTGGTAGTGCCAATCGCAGCGGGACCCGGGATTTCGACCCAACCCGAGTCCGAATCGGATGCGCCGGGGGTGGGGTTCAAGCGTACCGACACAACGTTTAGCAGCACCCGCTGGTAGAGGTCGGCGAATGGAGTCTGATCGGAAGAGGTCAGGTTTGAGCTGAACGCGACCTGGACGATGCCTGTGCCCGTTTGAGACA
>JAMXLL010000174.1 GCA_024281015.1 Candidatus Binataceae bacterium | reverse complement strand
TGTTGGGACGTGTAACGGACGATGACTGGCGAGGGCCTCGGCTTCTCTGCGTGGTGCTGGCGAAAATGGCGGAGAAGGGGAGTCCGCTGGGGCTGTGAGCACGGACGAATCCAGGAGGATGTCCCTGTCTTCTGGCTACCGCTCCCGCTAATCAACTTGCGATCCGAGGGGCTGTGGACGGGCGGGCAGCTTTACATTTTGTCCAGAACCATCGTTAATAAGACCACCGGCAGGTATACCAGCGAGACCAGCATGACGTTTCGGGCGGCTGGAGCATCATCGTCCCCTACCAGCCGAATCGCGCGAAGCAGCATCCACAATCCAGACACAGATGCGATGACCAAGTAAGCTCGTCCCGCGATGCCCAGGCAGGTCGGAAGCGTTCCGACACCGACCAGCAAGGTGCTGGCGGCAATGATTACCGCATTGACGGGATTAGAAGTCGCCCGTCCCAATGGCAGCAGCGATAATCCTGCACGTGCATAATCTTCCTGGTAAAGCCGTGCAATCGAAAGCGAGTGGGGCAGCTGCCAAAGCAGCATGATGCCGAAAAGGACGAGGGCTTCAATGTTGAGCGTACCTCGCGCTGCGGCCCAGCCAATTACCGGCGGGAGAGCTCCCGGTACCCCGCCAATTATGTGACACAGCCACGTTACGCGCTTCATCGGGGTGTAACCGCCAAGGTAGAACAAGCTAATCAGACAGGCGATTAGGGCTGATAATGGATTCACTTCAACGAAGAGATAAGCAATGCCAGCGCAGCCTGTCGTTATGCCAAATACCAGCGCCTCTCCGGGCCGCAGCCGACCCGACGGCAACGGCCTGTAGCGGGTGCGGTGCATAATCGCATCGAAACCACGTTCGAAATACTGGTTAAGCGCCAGCGTACCCCCGGCGGCCAGTGCCGTTCCGCACAGGACTTTAATGCCGCGTAGCAAGTCAAAATCCGCGCCGCAACCCATATAAAAGCCGGCCAAGGTGGCAATCAGGACCATGGTTACAACACGCGGCTTGGTGAGTTCGAAATAAGCCACTGCACGGGCACGCCACGTCGCAGGTGCGAGCGTTATCGCAGCCGCATTGATATTCACGCCGGCACCCGGCGCGGCAGGGACGAGAGCTTTGACGGCGCAGTCGCGATGCCGCTCAGGCCGGTCCGAGCCGTCAGTTCATAAGCGCGAATCGTTAGCGCGAGACTGGCGGCCAGTACCGCAGCACCAACAGCAACATGCGCAGTGGTCGGAAGCACCGCCCTTTCGCTCCATACAGTAATAGCCCCGAGTGCTATCTGCAAAGCAAGTAACGCCAGCAGCAGAATCGCGCCGTTTCGAAGCAGCGGTACCGCCGAATAAAACCGAATGACACGGAAGAATGTCCAGCTTATGAGAATGGCAACAAGCAACGCGCCGCATCGATGAGCAAAGTTTATTTCGACAGCGAATGAATAGAAGGGTGGAACCAAGCGGCCGTACGATGTGGGAAAATCCGGAATCGCCAGGCCTGCGCCAAGATGCCTCATCAGAGCTCCAATCAGGACCTGCGCGTAAACCGCAGCCGTAGTCGCTGTAGCGAGTCCCCTTAGCGTTGGCCGCTTGTCCGGCAGGATTTGGCCAAGCTCCACGGAGCTGCCAAACCCCGCACGGCTGAAGACTACCATCGCGATCATCACGCAGAAGAAAGCCTGCGCCACGGCAGCATGGGTTACGGCCAGTGGTAACGGCAGCAAAGTAAGGACGGTAAGGCCTCCAAGCAGCGCCTGAAGCAGGATGAGCCCAAGCGCTGCAGCAGCCGTGATTCGAACCCATCGACGTGGTTCGCACCACCACGTCCAGAGCGCCATTACCAATGTCAAAACGCTGACGACGCCTGCAATCACTCGATGCCCCCACTCGAAGCGGATACCGCCGATAAGTGGCGGGATCAATCTTCCAAATGCGAGTGGCCAGTCTGGTACCGCGAGCGCGGATCCAGTGGAGGTCACCAGTCCGCCCGCAAATATCAGGGCGAACGTGGCACTGGCGCACACGAGAATAAAACGATGCAGGGCAACTGGAGTGGTAATGTCAGTTCGCGCGGGCACGGCACTACACAGATCTTCGCGCCTAAAAGTGACGCAGGGATGAATTCTAACTGGCTGGCCGCCGAACGCAATGGGCGGCTTGGGAGAAACGGCCGGATAAAGAGGGTTGAGTTTAACGTCGCACGTGCGTCAGCACTGCGTTCGAATATTCCGTTTCAGGGCTAAATAGCGCAACCTCGACATTGAAGAAGTAGCTGCGGTTCAGTTTCAAGAGCCTTGAGGTACGTACGAGTTAGGACGACCGGCACGGGTGTGCTTTTTAACAAGCTGCATCATGTGGTTGAGGTTGATTGGCTTCCTCAGCACTTCCATGACGTTGTCAGGCCGCTTGGCCTGCAAGTAAAACGCCCGCGAGTCACCGCTCATGATGATCACCGGAACCCGCGCTAATTGGGCATTTCGCGGGATTTGTGACAAGAACGCCATGCCGTCCATCACGGGCATTGCAAGATCCAGTAGGATCAGCGCGGGAGTAGCCCCCGTCGTTGTGACGGATTCCAACGCTTGCATGCCATTTTCTGCAGGGATTACCACGTAGCCGGCGTGGTTGAGAATCTCATGTAAAGCTTCCCTTGCAGTGTTGTCATCTTCAACCAGAAGGATAGTGACCCCGCCTCCGTTTTTGTGGGCTTTTAAATCTGATCCCGTAGCCAGCATCTCTGCTGACAACTGACCGCAATCTACGTGCCTCATCTGGTACCCCAGAGAACTATGGTGTTTTTTGATGCTTAGAGGCGTCTTGCGCTCAAGATGCACCAATTTTTTCAAAACGTCAGGTTACTGTGACAACGATTTAGCGGTACATATTTGATGTAACTTGGCGATCGGGGCGGCGGCTGAAACGAGGTAAACGGATGAAAAACCCGGCTCTCACCCTGGCTGAGATTCTGGAGGAACAGGCGCACCGCTATGGCTCGCGGATTTTCCTGCGCGACAAATTCAACCGAGCCTGGCGCGAACATTCCTGGATCGAGATTGCTAATCAGGCTGCCCGGCTGCGTGCCGGATTCCATGGGTTGGGCATACGAGCGGGCGACCGGATCGCAATTTTTTGCGACAATTCCCCCGAATGGGTGATCGTGGACATGGCCGCGCTCGGCTTGGGCGCCATCGTGGTTCCGCTGTATACGACGGCCGGTGCCGAGGAGACTCGTCACGTGCTCACCGATTCCGGGGCTCGCCTGGTAGCGGTTGACAGCGATGAACGGCTGAACAGGATTCGCCAACTCGGCTCATTGCCCGCTCTCGAGACGATAGTTCTGACACATCAGGCCGTAGCCCAGCAGGTCGTCTCCAATCCTCGCCTGGTGACGCTCGCTCAGGCGAGCAGCTACGACCCGATGCGTGCAGGCGCGGGAACGCGAGACCAGCCCGCGACATTTATCTACACTTCGGGCACAACCGGCCCAGCCAAAGGCGTCATGCTGTCTAACAGTAATATACTAGCTAACTGTCAGTCAAATCTGACTGCACTCGATCTGAGCTCTGCCGACGCTGTTCTTTCATTTTTGCCGGTCGCACACTCCTTCGAACGCACGGCCGGCTATTACACGGTGATGCTGGCCGGCGGCACGATCAATTATGCCGAAGGGCTGACGCACATTGCGGCCAATCTGCTTGACGTACAACCGACGGTGCTGCTGACGGTGCCGCGCCTGCTCGAAGCGATTCACGGCCGGATCATGCGCACCGTTGAGAGTTCACCGCCGCTACGGCAGCGAATCTTCAGGGCCGGGTTGGCGATCGGCATAGAGGCGGCCGACCATCGTCATCATGGCCGTTCCCTCCCGCTGCACTTGGCTGGAGCTATGATGCTGTTTCGCCGTCTTGTGTTCAGCAAGATCCGCGCGATCTTCGGACCTCGGCTGCGTTACCTGATTTCGGGCGGGGCACCGTTGTCGGTCGAGATCAATCGGCTGCTCGCCGCGGCGGAAGTTCCGATAGTCGAAGGATACGGACTCACCGAAGCCGCGCCGGTAGTTTCCTGCAATCTACACGGCCGCACTCGGATTGGATCAGTTGGCCGTCCTTTGAAGCATATCGAGGTGCGCACCGCGAGTGACGGCGAGTTGCTGGTGCGCGGCCCGAACGTAATGCAGGGCTATTATTGCCGCGAGAGCGAGACACGCGAGGCAATCGACAACGAAGGGTGGCTACACACGGGTGATATCGCCCACATCGATAGCGATGGCTACATCAGTATCATCGATCGCAAAAAGGACATTATCGTGCTATCGGGGGGCAAGAATGTGTCGGCCGCCAACCTTGAAAGCAAGCTCGCCGGTGATCCGTTTATTGCTCAGGCCTGTGTGATTGGTGATCGCCGTAAGCACCTGGCGGTGATCCTGGTTCCGAACTTCGAGACACTGCAAGCGCAGCCGCCGGACAACGTCCGCATTGAAGATCGCCCATCTGCCGAACTGGTGAACGATCCGGCGCTGCGTGCCTTTTTCCATAGGCGAATTAGAGAATTCAATCGGCCGCTTTCTGACACGGAGAGGATCGCGGATTTCGTTCTGACTGACCGCGCCTTTTCGCAGGACAACGGCGAGCTCACACCGACGATGAAAATCCGGCGGCGAGCCGTCCAGGAGCATTATCAGGATCAGATCGAAGCACTTTATCGAGCCAGCGGCTTATGAATTGAACGCCTTGGCACCGTTCAAGCAACGACGATAAGCAGCTAATCCCATGAGAAGACACCAATGGCTATATGGACTATTGGCCTTAACCGGCGGAGTGCTGGGCGGCTTCGCCAGCGGTAAACTCAACTCAACGGCCGGAGCCAGCATCGGTCAATTGCAACAACGCCGTCTGGCAGCACAGGAGATTCTTCTGGTCGACGCAAAAGGGCACACACGGGGGGCGCTGGGGTTGAACAAAGAAGGGGAGCCGGGAATTGCCATTTACGACCATCAGGGTACGCTGCGCACAGCGCTGGAAATCAGCGAAACTGACGGGCTGGGACTCAAGCTTTACGATATGACGGGCGCTCTGCGGATCTCGCTTCTCATCAACAACGATCAAATTCCGGCAATCCGGCTGTTCGATTCACGACACCGTCCTCGGGCCCTGCTTGGGGTCGACCCCGAGGGCGAAGCGGCATTAGATTTCTATTCCGAAGAGGGCAAGCTGCTGCGGGAACTCCCATGAGCTGCAAAGTGCCTGTATTCTCAGATATCATCTTGTCACATCTACGTTTGACAGCGACCATCCCGCTGATAGTCACAAGTGTTTTGAGCCGATCGACCAGCCCGGGCTACCTGAATCGTGTTTCCAACTGAAATCGAAATTGCGGCCGTCCGCCGCCCGCTCGCCGCCGTTATCTCTGTCCCCGGGTCGAAGAGTATTACTAATCGCGCCCTGCTGTTCGCCGCGATGGCCCCTGGCGTTTCAATCATAAAATCGATTCTGCTGAGTGATGATACCCGCGCTATGATCATGGGGTTGCGAAAGCTTGGCATCAAAGTTGAGCTCGACGAGGCAAGGAAGGAAATCACTGCAGGCGGGTGCGGCGGCATCATTCCGGCGACGGCTGCGAATCTTGACGTTGGCGGGGCGGGTACTGCGATGCGGTTTCTGGCAGGCCTTCTGACGCTGGGACGTGGCGTTTTCCGTATCGACGGAAATCCGCGCATGCGTCAGAGGCCGATTGGTCCACTGTTGGATGCGCTGTACCAACTTCGGGTTGATGCTCGCAGCGAGCATAACAATGGATGCCCGCCGATCATCCTGGACAATCGATCGGCGATATCCAACGGCGGCGAAGTTGAGATCGACGCAAGCCTCTCTTCGCAATTCGCCTCAGCTCTGCTGATGCCCGCGCCGCTTTGGCCCGAGGGCCTGAAGCTGACTATCAACGGTGAAGCCGCGCAGGGCTTCATCGAGATGACGCTGGAATTGATGAAGCGCTGGGGCGTGGAGAGCTCGCGCGCCGGTAACCAAGTCATTGTCTCAGGCGGGCAGCACTATAAGGCGACCGAGTTTGACGTGGAGCCCGACGCGACGAGTGCAAGCTACTTTGCCGCTGCTGCTGCCTTGGTCGGCGGCAGAGTAGCTATTCATGGCCTGACGAGGAATTCGGTGCAGAGTGACCTGGGGTTCTTCGAAATTCTGGAAAGGATGGGGGCGCGGATTGAATGGAAGGCTGACCGCGTGGATGTCATTGGTTCGGGACCGCTGTCCGGTGTCGATGTGGAGATGAACTCGATGCCGGACGTAGTCGCTACACTGGCGGCGATAGCTCCATTTGCCTGCTCGCCAACGCGTATCCGCAAGGTCGGCTTCATTCGCCATCATGAGAGCGACCGTATCAATGCGATCGCAACAGAACTGGCACGGCTCGGGGCAGTTGTGCGGGTCTTTGAAGACGGGTTGGAAATCAGTCCATCAGCACTCAATCGGGCCGCGGTCGAGACCTACGACGACCATCGAATCGCAATGGCGTTTGCCGTCGCCGGTCTGAAGCTGCAGGGCATCACAATCAAGAACCCGGGCTGCGTGACGAAAACCTACCCGGAATTTTTTCAGCATTTGGCTAGTCTGGTCAACTGAACTCGGCTTGTCGGGTAACTTCGGCGAATACCGGAATACCTATTGACCTCGCAGGCTGCCGCTCAGCCTGGCATGACTACCAACTTCGGAAATGCGGCATTACTTCTTTGGCGAATAGTTCCAGCGATGTCCGCATGTGTCGAGTAGCCATCCCCGGGGAATCCAACGAAAATACGATTTGTGTCATCGGGCTGCTCTTCAATTCCCGCTCCAACATTTGTATCACCTCGTCCGGCGTCCCGACGTAGACCGGGCCGTATGGGCCGATGCCGGTCTTGCGCAGGGTGCCGAGCGGGGGAACTGCCAAATCCGAGCCCATTCGTAGATTAGTATTCTCGGCCGCCGCCATTGCCCTGAAATGAATTTTCATATGCCACTGGAGATGCGGTTCGATTTCATCCCAGGCTTTTTCATGCGTCGATGCCAGATGTCCGATGTGCAGTCCGGCGCGCTGAAAGTTCGCCGGGTCGTAGCCAGCCGAACGTAATGCCTCATCATAGAGCTTCTGGAGTGGAGCAGCGGGAGCAGAGGCGAGGTGATAGCCGTTACGGCCGGCTTCTTCAAGCGCCTTCGGAAACATCGCGGCGACCCATAAAGGCAGTGGATGCTGCACTGGCTTAGGCGTCATTCGCACCTTTTCAAAACTCCAATATTTGCCCTTGAAACTAAACTCCTCTTCGCTGAAGCACTTGCGGATTATTTCAAGCCCCTCGTGCATCCGCGGCCGCCGCTGCGGCATCGGGACGCCAAAGGTTGTGTAATCGTTGGGGTCGGATCCTGGACCGACGGCGAGGTCGAGCCGCCCGCCCGAGATGATGTCGACTGTCGCCGCGTCTTCGGCCACGCGAATTGGATTATGGAAGGGGAGGAGGAGCACGAAGGTGCCGATTCGGATCCGGCTTGTCCGCGCCGCGATCGCTGCAAGAATCGGCAATTGAGACGGTGACCAGCCGTCTTCATGGAAATGGTGTTCGCTAGTCCAAAGATGGTCAATGCCGAGTTCCTCGGCCATTACCGCAAGTTCGAGAAAATCAGTGTAGACATCTTCGATCGGCCTATACCATTGAGGAGGGTTCCGATACATCATGATTATGCCGAATTTCATAACTGCACCTCCCGGCCATTAGTTAACTGCTGTTATGGATCCCGCAAATACCTCTACAAAAAAATGAGGACAGCGCGGACCCGGGAGTCCGGTACCGGTTTCACTGACGTGAAACTGTCCAAGATTCTTCCACTGCGCTCGCGTTGCTCGCTGTGGTCGAAGTGACAAGGCCGGACGCTGTTGTTTAACTATTTACGGGGGTGACACTAGCCTACGCTAGAGATTGCGTATACGTTCGAACAGCCCCTCCCTCTTGCGCAACATGAATTCGGGCAACCGCAACGCCAGTTCGCGCCAGTTGACATCAACAGCGGCAATTTCACCGAGAATCCGCAGTCCTTCTTCGCTCCGCCCCAATTGCATGAAGGCTATCGCCTGCCAAAATCGCACTTCCGGATTATCGCCGATTAGAGTCACCGCACGTTCGAACTCATCGTTCATCGCAGTCAAATCGCCATGCCCTAAGGCCGCCTGGGCACGCCGGAGATGATGATACGCCCGACTGATTCCGACCAGCCGCCGGAGTTCCACCAGCGGTTCATGCGCATCGTCAACCCGGAGGTCGTAAAGCCTCTCGGACCAAGGCTCCCCAGATGTCTTGGCTGCGACAACCAGCAGGGCAGCCGATTGGCGCCCGCGGATGTCGCCACCCTCTGCCTCGGCAGCATCGAGCGCTGCCAATAAACCATCGACCAGGTCGCCGCCGGTCGCACGATAAGCGTTGGCCATCGCCGCCCATACGCTGCACCGCAACATCATGTTGGCTTGCACGCAAAAACCATCCCCCACGATGTGGCCCGCTTCTGGAATGGTAAAGGCCCCCGTGTGTGCCGCGACATCGCCCTTATAGTCGACCATTGCCACCTGGCGCACATCACGTCCCTGGTCGGCCTCAATGAGCTTTTCCAGTGCTTCGTGCGCTGATTTGCCGGCGCGCATGAGATCAAGCCCGCGCGGACCATACCTCGGATCGGTCGTGGCCTGGGTTGCGACGGCGCCAACCCCGGCCTCGGCCCAGGGGACGATTGCTCCAACGCAGAAATAATGTGATTGCACAGCGACGCCGAGTTGGCCCGTCGCGGGATCGCGGGCGACGATCGAATAGGTGTGACAGAGAGGCGGGCTTGAAGTGAGCGGTAGTCGGCGATCGTTCATGGGCTTTTCACCTTTTCCTGAACCATTTGTAACGCAGCTCGCAGAGGCACCAGCGCGCTTCGCGCTCGGCCTTCCTCGTGTGCCGGCCTGATGGGGATCGGTAACCAAAATCGGCAAGTCCTTTGTGCCGCAGTCCTGTTCGATCCGCGCGTGGCGACTGGAAGGGCGAGGAGACCATGAGCGAGACGGCCCTGCCGCCAGGGCATTTGGGGCTGCCAGATAATTGCGATACAAAGAACTTCTGATGTGAGCAATGTCCGAGAATTCCTGCCGAGCTTCGCTCGGTCAAAGGAGCCCTAAATGGCTGGCCGTTGGAGATTGATCGATAGTGACGCGCATGTCCTGGAACCGCCCGACATGTTCGACAGGTATCTCGACCCTGCGTTTCGCTCCCGGCCGCCTGTTGCGTGGTCGGGTTATGCCGGCGAACCGCTTGCCTTCGGCTTTCGACTCGCGATTCCGGCGGCAGACGGCGGAGAATACAAGATGCCGTTTGGGCGCGACCCCTTGAATGAGGAGCGGCGTGCACGCTTTGGCGGCATCGCATTTGACGACGGCGAACGTGTCGCACTTCCAGGCCACGATGAGGCCTACGCGGAGTTTGCGCGAGCAGGTTTTGCTCCCGCGACTTACAGCCAAGCTATGGCGAGGACGGGGATCGATTACATGGTCGTCTATCCGACCACCGGCCTACTGACAACTGCCGTCCCGAACCTGGCCGCCGATAGCGCCGCGGCTTATCGACGAGCCTACAATAACTGGTTGCATGATTTTTGTTGTGACGCCGGCGGGCGCGTCTTCGGCGCTGCGTCGGTCGATCTGCGAGACGCCGTTGAGGCGGCGCGTGAGGCCCGCCGCTGTGTTAAGGAGTTCGGCTTCAAGGCTGTGCATATCAATCCGGTACCAGTGGGCAGTCATCGCCTCTACGATAGCTTTTACGAGCCGCTCTGGAATGAACTGGAGGAGTTGGACGTGCCGCTCGCGATTCATACCGGCACTGGAACCGCGGCGGATGAGATGCTCTACCATTACCTTCCGGGTTTGCGCACGGCGCAGACCACAGTCGCTTTTACTATTGGTAACATGCTGGCCTGCGCGGCCCTCATCATGGGCGGTGTCCTGGAACGGCATCCGACATTGCGGGTCGTTCACCTCGAGTCAGGGGCGGGCTGGGTCGCGTTCTGGCTGGATCGGCTGGCGGCTAGTGTCCAGGGTGGATTTCGCGGCTTGGAGATTCCCGGCCTGAAGCTGGCGCCCATCGAGTATTTTCAACGCCAATGTTACATCTCAGCGGACCAGGACGATCCGGGAATCAAGCAGGTGATTGATGTTATAGGCGATAACAACATCGTGACAGCGACCGATTTTGGTCACCCTGAGGGGCGGCGGTATGTAACAGCGGTAAAGGAATTACTCGAACTGCCAGGTGTTTCTGCCGAGAGCAAGCGCAAGATCATGTGGGAGAATGCATTGAAGCTCTATCCAATCCGCCCTGAGTAGCCCATTAAAGTTCACCCTGCGCATGGCGGCAGCCCGGTGCATTGCGGTGGTTGGAGTCATGAATGACGCGAGACATCGTTCAATCGCTGGGGCGCAGAGCAAGATCGCTGCTAATCAAAATTGACAGCGTTGGCGAAGATGTGAGGCGGATCTCAAATGGTTGGACGTCTTTCCTGGCGCGCCCGGTCGAATAAGGCTCGGGTTGTGTCGTGAGCCAGCCGCGCGGCTTCGTCGAGGGTACGTGTACGCTGTTCGTCAGAGAGTATCTCGACTGAAATGGGAGCGTTGACTCCCATTTCGTCGACCATCTGGAGAAATCCGATCAAGTCGAATGACCCCTGCCCCGGTAAGCGCCGCCTCTGAGTAGTGTCTTCGAGGTAACCACCAACCTGGACTGCATCAGCGTCGTCGAACTGAATCAGGAAGAACCGTTCTGCAGGTACAGACCGAACTTGCGCGGGGTCGGCGGCGCCGCGGAAGTAATGCCAGGTATCAATCAGAATGCCGCCGTTTTTGCGATTGGCCAGGCGCACCAGGCCCCAAGCCGCCTCAGCGTCAGGCACATCAGACCAGGGCAGAAATTCGAATGCTACGAGCAGGCCGTGACCGGCGGCACGATCGCAGAGCGCCGCAAAATGCTCCGCTACCGTCTCCAACGCGGGCAAGCTGCCGCGCGGGCCGGCGCAGCCGACGTTCATGTGGCGCGAGCCGAAAACGTCAGCCGCGGCGTAGAATAAATCCTCGTTGGCCCGGGAGCGGCGGCCCCGTTCATCGTCGTGCCACCAGTCTTGCAAAAATTCCAGCTCCGCAACTCGAACGCCATTATCATCGAGGATACTTCGCATTTCGGTGCCCGACATTCCGCGCTCACGGCACGCGGCGTAGTCTTCGATCGCTATGCCGATTGCAGCGAAGCCGGCTTTGGCTGCCGCGGCCGCTCGTTGGGCCAACGAAAACCGCGGGAGTTCGAATACCGGTGCGCCTGATAGAGTGTAGGAGCTAGCGATCAGATCGTTGCGGCCAAGAGCCCGCTCCCTCGACGTGCTCATACTCCTTATGCAACCCGCGTGAGTGTAAGCACCGGAATCTGGCGCCTGGTCTTCTGCTGATAGTCATTGAAGAACGGCATCAAGCGGGCCTGCGCCTCGAAGAGGCGCTGGCGCTCCGCGCCCGAGCTTTCGGCGGCACGCGCCTTGAACTTCTCAGTGCCAACCTCAACAGTCACCAGTGGGTTGGCGATCAGGTTGTGGTACCAAGGAGGATTGCGGGGAGCACCTCCATAAGAGGCAATGATCACGAGGCGATCGCCGTCGCGCGAGTAGCAAAGCGGACGCGTCAAGGTACGGCCGCTCTTGGCGCCGGTCATGGTCAGCAAGAGAATCGGCATGCCCTCCATCGGCCCGCTGACTTTGCCCTGATTCGCGCGGAATTCACGAATAACCTCCTGATTTAGTTCATCTATGGCGTGCGGGTCGGTAATCAACCGATTTACGTCTACTTCTTCATTGGGATTTGCCATTGCGCCTCCGAATGTGGACGGCATATGGTTCACTCCGCCATATAACTCGAGCTGGAGAGCGTTGGATACTGATTTAGTCGCTCCAAGAGCCCTTATCAAATCGGCGTGCGTGCTAAGCGCCCGCTGTAGAACCTGCCGCCGCCAAAAGCCGGATATCTGTGAGCGTCCGCCATTACTCCGCTGGCGCTAACGCCAGGTCATCGGATCGTTGAATCTTGGGCGAGAACCGACTGAGCAGAATGAGCACGAATCAGCTCTGGTGCCGCCCGTTTTCGTTAGCAATAAGCTCATGCAGAGTCACTAAGCGGCGGACCAGGTAGGAGCGTCTGCCCCGCGGTGTTTGCACTTCGATCTCATCGTCGCACGACTTTCCGATCAAGGAACGGCCTAGTGGCGACGACAGTGAGATCTTGTTTTGTGCGCCGTCGACCTCCTCAGGCACTACTATCTCGTACTCAGCATGCCCGCCTTCGTCGAGGTCTTCCAGTTCGACCTTGCTGCCCAGCCCCACGGTGTCGCGGGGAATTGATTCCAAGTTGATCATCGACAATTCGGCGATGCGCGCCTCCAGATTGGACAGCCGTATACGCAGGAACTCCTGGCGTTGCTTTGCCATCGCCCATTCCGCATTTTCCGAAAGGTCGCCATGGGCGCGGGCCCTTTCCAATTCCTTGGGCAAGTCGACGGTCAATTCGCGCTTGAGTGAGTCCATCTCTCTACGCAGCCGCGTGACTACGGGTAGCTCAGCCATGGATTTCTACTTCCTACCAGAACACGATTATTAGTTAGCGCTCGGTGGCTTACCGGGACAAGCGTCGGCGCAAACTGGATTTCCAGGCACGCTCGTCCACTTATCACCTTCGTCAGTCCGGGGCGCACCAGCTCCAGTTTACTGCTCGCGGTGTGTTTTGCTGACATGCCGCGTCCTGGCGCTTAATCCGCTACAATCGAAGTGAGGCTGCGGCTAACACCCACGATGCTCTGAATCTTCTGCACCACCAATTCGCCGAGTGAGGAAACATCCCTTGCTTCCGCTATCGCGATTATATCGTGAGGGCCGGTGACAGCATGAGCAGCCGAGACGCCCTGCACCTGCCGCAGCTTCTGAGCCACTTCACGAGCTTTACCCGGCGACGTGTCGATGAGGATGAAGGCCTTTACCGGCATCGCCATACTCCATGAATTTTAACGAGCGTGTCGGGCCAGAAAATGCAACGCTCGATCCGATTCCTCAACTCTGGGCGCTGCCCAAGGCGCTGCTTCTATCTAGCAGCGGCTGGGGGCGGTATCGGGGTTCCCTGAGCGTCGTACTTGTAAAAGCCGCGGCCGACTTTACGCCCCAGGTATCCCGCGTCCACGTACTTTTTCAGCAATGGGCATGGGCGGTATTTATCGTCGCCGAAGACGCGATGCATGACCTCCATAATAGCCAGGCAAGTGTCTAGCCCGATGAGGTCCGCTAGTTCCAGCGGCCCCATCGGCTGATTGGTGCCCAGCCTCATCGCGGTGTCGATATCACTGACTCCGCCGACACCTTCGTAGAGTGTGTAAATTGCCTCATTCAACATCGGCAGCAAAATGCGGTTGACAATGAAGCCGGGGAAGTCCTCAGCTGTCATTGTCTCCTTACCCAAGCGCTCTGCAAGCTGGCGGGTGGCATCGTAAGTTTCGGGGGAGGTGGCCAGGCCGCGAATGATCTCTACCAGCCGCATCGCGGGAACCGGATTCATAAAGTGCATGCCGATAAAACGATCAGCACGGCTGGTTCGTGCACCCATGCGGGTAATCGAGATCGACGAGGTATTCGACGCGAAAATCACCTCCGGCGGGCAAATGCGGTCGAGCTTTTGAAAGAGCTCGACCTTGGCCTCTTCGTTCTCGACGACCGCTTCAATCACGAAATCGGTCGCAGCGAGGCCGTCGAGATCGCTCGTGATTTCGATTCGGCGCAGAATACGATCGCCTTCATCAGGCTTGACGCGGCCGCGCTGGATCATTCGGTCGAGGCTTCGCTCGATGGACTGCCTTCCATGCGCAACCATGTCCTGCGAGATGTCGTTGAGGATGATGTTGAGTCCCGATTGTGCGGCAACCTGGGCAATACCGGCGCCCATTTGCCCGGCGCCAATTATCCCGAGAGTGTTCAACCCCATTCGTGACTCCATTCAGCCCGCGATAAGATCTGCATATTGAGTGCAGGTGTGTGTGGACTGGTTGTCTTTCAGCTTTCGCTGGGCGCTCAAGGCGCCAGCTATAATTCGTTCCAGTTATCGCTGATTCAGGCAGAACTTGCGCCGAAAATCCAGCAGCCAAATCGGCCGAGCGACATTTATCTTTCTGAGTTTTAATGCGGCGGCTTCTCGCCAACAGACCACGTTCCTTCAGAGCCTGACGCTAACCCAAGGCGCACCCGGCGTACATCTTCAGGTGATTGCCGCCCCGGCATTCCGAGGCTTTTCATCAATTCGTTGGCCATGCGTGAGGTAAGGCGGTCGCGCAGGGTGGGGGCGGCGTCGAGTTCAGCGTCCAGCACTTTATCAACTTGTGCCTTATTGAGCCCCTTTGCGGCAAAGATATCTATCAGCTCCGTCCATCCGACTCGCCCGGCCGAGTGTTCGACGATATTGATGACGGAGGCGCATGTATGACAGACGGTGCGCAGAATTCCAGCTCTGCCCCGGCAATATGTGCAACGCATAATGAAAAAGCAGCGCAGGCCTCCTTGCGCCACATGAGCGGGCCGAGAACCGGTCCGCTTCCTGAGGTTACACTTGACCCCTGGCAGCGGCAAGCATCCCCGGGGATCAGGTGATGTTTATTGACAATGACAGATAAGCTGGGCTAGCGTCTGAATTGAGAATCATTCTCAATTTTGCCGCGCCAATTCAGCATGGCTACAACAGCTACCATCATCCCGTATTTTCTTTATTCATCCGGCATTCTGTTCCGTGAAGGGTTGGAGGCCCTGCTGGTCATAATCGCCTTGGTCGCTGCCGTTCGCCAAGCAGGGCGTGGAACCCGCGCTCGCGATATCTACATTGGGGCTTTGCTGGCAGTGATGTGCAGCATTGTTCTTGCGTGGGCAGTTCAGAAGATGCTCGGCGATAATACCAGTGACACCCTCGAAGGGGCGTTTCAGCTTCTGGCGGTTGTGACACTGTTTTACGTCAGTTCCTGGATTACCGCCAAGGGCCAAGCAAAACAATGGAAGAATTTCATCGGGGCGCAGGTGGAAGCGGCCCGGCGCAGCACGGGGCCGTCACTGGCCCTTGGTCTTACTGCGTTTCTGGCGGTTATGCGGGAGGGTGCAGAGACCATTGTCTTTTTTCAGGCATTGACTGCCGGTGCCACTGAAGCCGCCGAGCGTCACGCGATCTTCATCGGTTTAGTTGCTGGCACGTTAGCGCTTGCGCTTGCGTTTGTTGGGTTGCGCAAGGTTGCTTCGATGATCCCTATCGGTCCTGTGTTTAGTGTGACCTCGGTTTTGCTTTATGGCCTGGCAGTGGTGTTCGCCGGTCAAGGGATCGCCAGCCTCCAGGAGTCCGGCGTTATCGGCGCCACCTTTTTAAGCCGCGTGCCTACAATTCCGATGCTCGGCGTCTATCCAACCATTCAGACGCTCATTGCTCAGGGGATTTTGCTGGTCCTTGCGATCTTGGCTCTGGCCCTTCCGCTACTGAAAAGGATCAGATTGGCTGCTCACGGGAGCAGTCCTTCCTACAAAATCAGGCAGGCTGGATAGGCGTTCAGCACTGCCATCCAGATGCGGTCGACCAAAAATGCGTCCAGCCAGTATGGAACGCCAGGATGAACGACGGCGCGCCCTCAGCACGTTCGGCATAATCCATTATCTCTGGGGGATAACCGCGACTGCACTGGCGGTGGTCTATACTGCTATTCTGGTCTGGCCTGCCGCGCTTTTGAGCCTGTTCGATGATGGCCACCTCTGCAGCCCGATCTTCAGACTTTGGGCGTGGCTAATTTTTCGCACCTGCGGTGTGTCGGTCGAACTCGCCGGTGCTGAAAACCTGCAGGGTATCGGTTCTTTCGTGCTGGTATCGAACCATCAAAGCCTGTTCGATATTCTCGCCGTCCTGCTTCTAATTCCGCGCGAGATGCGCTTCCTCGCCAAGCGCGAGATAAAGAAGGTTCCACTGATCGGGTTTATCATGGAGCGCTCGGAGCATATTGTTATCGACCGCGCTAGTGGCGGTAAGACAATTCGCCGCGCACTAGCCGCCGTTGGTCACGGTTACAGTATTTGTGTGTTCGCCGAAGGTCATCGCTTTAGCGACAATCGGGTGCATCAGTTCAACGAAGGAGCCGCATGGCTGGCAATTGCTACCAAGCTACCATGCATTCCGATGGCCATTCGCGGCACTGCGGAATTGATGCCCCGAGGCGCAAAATTCGCCCTGCCGTGGCGTCGAATTCGCGTTGTGATTGGCGAACCCGTTTCAACCATCGGGCTGAGGGGCGCTGACCGGACACGGTTGACCGAACGCCTGCAAGCCCAAGTCGAGGCGGCGTTCGACTCGGCACTTGACGACTAACGTAGTCGATCGAAGATAAAGAGCGGCACCATGTTGGCAGAGTGGGGATTTATCGCGAGTATGCGGCGATTGTCTTCAACCCGTATCGGAGAAACCGCGATGTTCGCGCGTCTCAGCTCTTCGACTACCGTTTCGACATCCTCCGCTTCCAGCCATATAGAAGCGAGCCCTTCCCCGGAAGCCGAAATCGCGTCCGCAACTGACGGACCAGAGCACAGCCTGATCTGCGCCTCGCCAATCACGATGATGGCCTCATTGCCGGACTGCTGAACCTCGAAATCAAAGTTCTTCTGATACGTAGCGGCCGCGTCAGCGATATCGGTGGTCGCAATATCCAGTCGATCGAAGCGTTTGATCATGTTCTTACGCGGCTCGACGCGGTCTGCTCAGTAGTTCCTTCGCCATCCAAATATGGGGGCACTTGGTGTGTCCTAGTCAGGATCTTTGATGCGCCATAGGCTTAAGGGTGAAGTTTGCAATCACTTCCGCATTGGGCCGGACCGTCACCCGCTGAGAAAGTGTGCCTAACCGCTCATGCCAAACTCGCAGTGTGTAGGTTCCGGGGGGCACGTCGTGGATGGCATAACGGCCGTGGTTGTCGGTTATCGCATAGTAGGGGTTGGAGGTCACGTACCACCAGCCCTCCATCCAGTTGTGAGCGTCACACGTGACCTTGATTATTTCAGGTTGGTCGACGGTCACGCGAATTTGCTTCTTGAATCCTGGTTGAGCCAGATCGATGACGGGATTGACAGTCGATTCCGTATGGATATTGTGCAGAATGCCGTCAGAATTAAGAATGACGACGGTGCTGCCGGCCGGGAACACGGCAACATGCGGGATGTAGCGGCAGCCTTTCTGGTCAAAGCGGACGGCTGGCGCGGGCGTTAGCGGCTCTCCTTTTCTTATGTCCGCGAGGGTGACGACCACGTTCGCTAAACCGTGATCGCGCCCCACGCTCAACGACGGATCATAGATAGCTGCGGTGCCGCAAACCTCACGATCCTTAGTGATTGCCAACTGCGGCGGTGATACCGGAGGACCGCCATAACTTATCACCCCGTTGATCACTCCTCCATCAGTCACATGCTCCGTTTGGTACGGGTACACGGTGGTCGCGCCAAACAAGATTAGACACGCCGCGACCGCAGTCAGGTACTGCATCTTGCTCGCGAGGCGATGGCACATGCAGCTGGTCAGCTATCCTTGCGCGCGACGATTGCGTAATGGATCGACAGACGTGTCAGAGGTTCTTGGCGTTCAACCGTTATTGGTTGGCCATCTAACACATCGGCGGCCCGTAGGCGCGTGGTCCAGCCGAGCAATTTAGTTAAGGGATTGACCATTGTCCCCATAAAATAGAGCAGCGGTTTGGGACTGGCGAAGTGACTGACCAGAACAACTCTTCCTCCCGGTTTACACACTCGCACCATTTCGTCCATCATTCGGCGTGGTTGTGGCACGACGGTCATTACGTGGAAACTGGTGACCCAATCGAAGCTGTTATCGGGGAAATCCAATTGTTGCGCGTCACCTTTGCGCAATTCGATATGACCGGTGCCGTTGCCCTGGAGCTTGGCTATCGCGTGCGCGAGCATGTCGTCAGAGGGATCGATACCAATGACCCGCACATAAGGCGGGTAGGCCCCCAGCGAAATCCCAGTGCCGACCCCAAGCTCAAGGACCTGCTGCCCCGGACGGAAGCTTAGGGACTCAATCACTTGCTGTTCGTGATCGACGAAAGCGCGGCCAAAAATTGAATCGTAGAGGTAGGACAGATCTGAGTAGACGCGGCTCTGGTGCGGTTCGGACATTGATTTGAAGCCTCGGAAGCAGTGCCAAGCAGTTCAGGTTTTATCGATTTCTCGTTTGATGGGCTTTCAGGCTGCCGCACTGACGCCCCGGAGATGGCGTTTGAACGATGCAATGTCTCGCTTGCGAAAGCGCCATTGGCGGCCTTTCTTAAACCCCGGCAGAATGTTGCGGCGCGCGAGTTCGTTGACCGTGTCGGGGCTGAGGTCGAGAAGAAATGCGACCTCACGGGAATTGAGCACAATATCGTCCTTATCGGTCATCTTGTTCCGCCCCACCTCCGAGTCGCGGTTTTTCTAATACGCGCGAATCGGCCAAGTCAACTATTACCAGTGAACTCACACGAGAACACGCTCTGGAAATAGCTTAATGGCATCGGCAAGTTGATCAACAACTAAGCATGCTGCATTGGGAACAAATTTGTCTTTTGCCGAGATGCGTTTTATCTGCTCAAAGCCGCTAATTACACGCTAATAGCGTTTAAGCGTCTCATTGAAATCTTCCAGTCATACCACGCTCGAGTCACCACGAAGCACGAGAAGACACCTGTCAAGACGCCCACGCACAGGGTTACGGCAAAGCCTTTGACCGGACCGGTCCCAAATTGAAACAAAATCAGGCCGGCGACGAAGGTCGAGATATTGGAATCACGAATTGCAGACCAAGCCCGCTCGTATCCGGTCTTGACCGCCTCACGTGGTGATTTCCCGGCGCGCAATTCCTCACGCATTCGTTCGTTGACCAGCACGTTGGCATCGACGGACATTCCCAGGGTAAGGACGATTCCAGCGATACCGGGCAAGGTTAATGTCGCCTGAAGGGCGGCCATGACACATACCAGCAATAGAATGTTGAGAACCAAGCCAAGGTCGGCCAGGAGCCCGGCGCCGTTGTAATAAACGGCCATAAAGGCCAGGACGGCGATCGCACCCACGACGAAGGACAGTTCACCTTGCCGTATTGAATCACGGCCCAACGACGGCCCGACAGTACGTTCTTCAATAATCTCGACGGGGGCCGGCAACGAGCCCGACCGCAACACGATCGCGAGGTTGTGCGCCTCTTCGAATGAAAAATTACCGGTGATTTGCACATCCCCTCCGGGGATCGGCTCTTTGATCACCGGCGCCGAATAAACGGTGTTATCCAGGACAATAGCGAGGTTACGGCCAACGTTCTGCGCGGTCAGCGCAGCGAAGATATCGGTGCCACGTCGATTCAGGCGAACTTCGACGTAAGGCCCTTCCATGCGGCCGCCTTCACGTACCCGGGCGTCTGTCACTACATCGCCTGTCATCAGCACCGGCGCTTCGACCAGGTACGGCGTAGGGCCGCCGGCCTGGGGCGGTCCATAGAGGATTCCATCACCGGGAGGCGCCCCCTCTCGGACAGCATCGGCCACAGGATGCTTGTCGTCGAGCAACTTGAACTCGAGTACAGCAGTTTTCCCGATTAGCTCTTTCGCACGCTCGGGGTCCTGGATGCCGGGTAATTGCACCAGGATGTCATTATCGCCCTCGCGGGCGACGGTGGTCTCGCGTACGCCGAGTTGATCGATCCGGTTCCGAATCGTTTCCAGCGCCTGATCCATCGCGTTCGAACGAATCTGTACTGCTTCGGGCTGGGTGAAATTCGCCTCATAGATACCGGTGCCACCCGCGGCCGGCGCCACAGTCAGGTCTGGAAAGGCCCGGCCCATGAGGTCCTGAAACGCTGACCGTTCGGTGGGATCGGTAAGCTTGATGACCAGTGAACCGTTGTGATTTTGACTAATCTGGGGCGGTGTCAGCTTGTTGTCCTTGGTTTCCCGGGCGATATCATCACCGCGCCGGCGCAACGAGGTCTTTACCGCCTCTTGGAGCTTTACTTCCAGTAACAGGTGAGTTCCGCCCTGGAGGTCCAGCCCAAGCTCGATTTTCGGCAGTGAATCTAATGGTTGCATCCAAGCGGGTAAGGAAAACTGGAGGCTCGGCAGCAAAAGAATAACTGCCGCAGCAACCAGCCCCCCGGCGAGCCACAGCCGTAGTGTGCCGCTGCCGTTCGTGAAATGGAGCCACAAAAAGATCCCAGCCAGTACCAGCAAGGTTACAATGGTAATTGGATTCTGAGTTGCACCTTCCATTTTCCTACCAGGAGCAATGTGTGCGCTTGAGGCTCAGGATTGCTCGCCCTTCTCCCGCCGTGGCGTCCGCCCATAGCTCGAAATCGCAGCAATCTGATTACGTTCGACTCGCACCCGGACATTGGGTGCAATTTCGAGGGTAACCAGTTTATCACTCAATTCAGCAATTCTGCCGATGAGGCCTCCAGTGGTCACGACTTCATCATTGCGCTTGAGCGCGGCCAGCATCTTTTGATGATCGCTGGCCTTTTTGCTCTGCGGCCGAATGAACAAAAAATACATCACGCCGAAGATCAGTACGATGGGCACAACCGGATTCGTCAACAACTGATCGAACAAGGCTTGCGGCTGACCGGTCGACGAAGTTGATTGTGCCCAGGCGATCGCTGCAAACAGCATGTTAATTCTCAAGAGTGCTGGCGTCTTTACTGGAGCCATCCAGCAGGTTGAGCAAATAAGTTGAGAAGGCCTGATAAGTTTGCGAAGCGATAGCGGCCTGCGCCTCGCGCATCAAGCCCGCGTAAAAGAACAGATTGTGTTCGCTTAGCGCTCTGGCAGCCAGGATTTCCCCCGACAAGTACAGATGGCGCAAATACGCACGTGTGAATTGGCGGCAAGGCCGGCAATCACATCGCGGATCCAATGGCTGAGAGTCTCGCCTGTAAACCGCCCGCTTTATCGAAATTTGCCCTTCGCTCGTGAAGGCGCTGCCGTTACGCGCATTACGGGTCGGCAGCACGCAGTCGAACAGGTCGTAACCCATAGCGATCGCTGCGAGTAAGTCTTGGGGTGTTCCCACGCCCATTAGATACCGTGGCTTGTCCGCCGGAAGGAGCGTAGCCGACAGCGCGGCTATGTCCCGCATAGCTTGTTTCGGTTCACCGACTGATAAACCGCCGACTGCGAACCCTTCGAATCCCAACGAGGTAATTTGCATCGCGCTCCGCTGCCTGAGGTCGGGGTAGACGCTTCCCTGAACGATTCCGAATAGCGCCTGGTCTCCGCTGGAATGCGCGGCGAGCGAACGCTCGGCCCATCGCGCTGTCAACTCCAGCGATGATCGCGCACGTTCATAATTGGCCGGGTACGGTGTGCACTCGTCCAATGCCATTATGATGTCTGCGCCCAGCCCGTGCTGAATTTCAATTGCCGTTTCAGGCGTGAGGATGAGCGGTGAGCCATCAAGATGCGAGCGGAACGTGATGCCGTGCGCATTGATGGAATTAATCTGGGCCAGGCTCATCGCCTGAAATCCACCAGAGTCGGTCAGCACTGCGCCCTCGAAACCCATGAATCGCGCGAGTCCACCCATGTCCTGCACGATGGCCGCACCTGGCCGCAGAGCGAGATGATACGCGTTAGCCAGGATCAGTCGGTAGCCCATCCCGCGCAATTCGTCAGGAGCCATCGCCTTGACCGCCGCGCGAGTGCCCACGGGCATGAAGGCTGGCGTGGTCACCTCGCCGCGGGGCGTAACCAGCGAAGCGAAACGAGCGCTACCGTCGCTGGCACGAATTTCAAAGCTTACACCGGAGCTCATCAATAGGTGGGCCATAGCTCACAAAATGAGCATGGCGTCGCCGTAGCTCAGAAAACGATAGCGATGGCGAATTGCCTCAGCGTATGCGCGGAGGATTAGGTCGCGACCACCGAGCGCCATCACGAGCGCCAGCACTGTGCTGCGGGGCATATGGAAATTGGTCACCATCGCATCAACCAGCTTGAAACGGAAGCCCGGGAAAATAAAGAGCCCGGTGAATCCTTCACAGTCGCCCGTAATCGCGTAGGATTCGAGAGCGCGAACGGTACTGGTTCCAACTGCAATTACTCGCCCGCCGGTCCGCCGCGCCAGTTCTATCGCGCGCACGGCCGAGTCGGGAATTGTATACCATTCCGCCTCCATTGAATGGTGCTCGACCTGCTGCGCCCGCAAAGGGGTAAACGTGCCCGGGCCAATATGCAACGTCATGAAAGTTGCACGGATGCCCATCTCTTCGAGTTGGCCCAGGAGTTCAGGTGTGAAGTGGACCCCGGCGGTTGGTGCTGCAATCGCACCCGGTTTCGCAGCGTAAACCGTCTGGTATTCGGTGAGATCGGCAGCAGTTGGCGCGCGCCGAATGTAGTGAGGGAGCGCCGGCGTTCCCACTTGCGCCATGATGTCCTCAATCGAAGTCGAGTCGGCGCTTTCTACCACCACCCGTCCCGCGCGGCATTGCCCAACAATCGTTAGCGTACCACCACCATCCAAAACCAATCGCGTACCGATACGCAACGGCCGATGCGCGCGGACCAGCGCCTCCCATTGTTGCGGCAGCTCTTCGTGCGGCCTGACCAATAACACTTCGACGGCGCCACCTGACTCTTTATGCGCTATCAGCCGGGCAGGAATAACCCGGGTATCGTTCAAAACCAACAGGTCACCTTCCCGCAATTCGCGAGGAAGTTTATAAAAACGCGAATGGATTAAAGTGCCGCTCTGCCGCTGGATGACCAGCAGCCGTGCCTGCACGCGCTGCTCAAGCGGATGCTGGGCGATCAACTCAGGCGGTAGTTCGTAGTCTAGTTCGCTCAGGCGCATCGGCCGGCCAACTCGAGGAGATCACCGGAGACCAAAGATGTACCAGCCATGGTAGCAGGCCGTGGTCGCTGCCATAAGGTCCGCGGGGAAGACGCAGTCGGCATTCCTCAAGTTTGCAGAACGGCGCGCCTAGGGTGAGGCGAGCAGGATGGCTATCCGGATCTATTAACGACCCGAAAGGGAAAAAGGGCAGCCGTCATCAAGCTGCTTTTGACGAAAGGGTCACGCTCCATAATCTCCTGTGCGGCGGTCAGGTCGGGCGCATTTATGATCACGATACCGACGGTTGTCTCATCGTTGTTAGTGGTACGCCCTGCGAGAATCACGACGCCGCGCGCGGCCAGCCCTGCCAGGTAGTTGCCATGTTCAGTCTGAATACGCGCTTCTTCGGCAGTCGGACCATTGGTCAGCATCTCGAGCCGCTTCGCGCGCAGAAAATAGATAAACTGCTGCGGCGCGTCACCCATTACGCTCGCCTTCATGATAAAGGATCCGCTGGCAGTTTGGACAGAAATGAATCGAGTCGTGCCGCTGAATCTGGTTGTAAAGCTGCGGCGGCAGTCGCATCCGACAACCCTGACACGTCCCGCCGCGGGCTTCCGCCACCGCCAGGCCGTTACGCCTGTTGAATATCATCTCGTATCGCTGTAGCAGTCCGTGATCGAGATTACCTGCCATCAGGTCGCGCTCCAGGCGCTGCTTGGCTATCGAGATCTTGAAGTCTTCGACCTGGGCGGCGATCTCCTTTTCGGCTTCGTTCAATTCGGCCATGAGCCGTTGTAGTAGAGGGGTGAGTTCAGCGATGCGCGCGGCACGTGGTTCTGAAGCTTCCATGAGACCCAGCAGTTCGGCTTCAAAGCGCTGGTTGGCCTCTTTTTGCGTTTCTACCTCGTGAGCGAGCGCTTGTAGTTCTTTGTCGTTGCGCGCCTGGTTCAGCCTCATCCGCTTGTTTCGAATCCGGGCTTCGCCTTCTGCAAGTTCCTTTTCGAGCTGACGCCGGACCATGGCGCTTTGTTGCTCGTCGGCGGCGAGCTTATCTAATTCGGATTGCTGCTTGTCGACATCGAGGCGAAGCTGCTCGACCCGTCCGGCGACTGAGGCGAGTGCTTGTTCGAGGTCACGCAATTCGCGATCAATCGCCTGCAGACTCATTAGCCGGGCTATTTCCTCACGCAATGCAACCTCCAATAGGGGACCGGCGGCACAGCCACACGCGGCGAGATTATTAGTTTAGGCCGGCTTCCGGGTAAGAACATTGAACAAGTGGGCCCACCAGGATTTGAACCTGGGACCAGCCGGTTATGAGCCGGCAGCTCTGAACCTGGCTGAGCTATGGGCCCGCGGGAACTCATGTAGCAGCGCCACCATCATAGCAGCTTTGTCCCAGTCGTTTAAGTCCCGCTAATGAGACGATAATGAGAGGATGAGGTAGAATTCAGCAGGTCGCTACGCTTGTACGTCGCGGCGCCGAGCAACTATCAGCGCCTGGGCCGCTGCAACGGCTTCATCGCCATTGCCCGCCAACGCCGCGCCCCGCAACCGAGCTATTTCGCGGCGCCGCCGTCGTTGGTCCAGCGCAGCCACGTAATCCTCCATCAAAGAACAAATTTTTGTTGGATTGTCCTTCAGTGAAGAGCCCATCACCATCCGGCTCAGCCATCCACGCTGGTGCTCGTCTAGGCGCGAAGTCACGGCAACGTCTAATGCGCCGGACGATTCATCGCTGGTGCAGACTTCTTCCAGTAGCGACGCTAGTTCCCGATCAACGAACAAATCCTGGCAACTGCGAGATTTTAGCTGCGAACGCAATTCCGGATGGTGCAAAGCCAGCGCAATCAGTCCCAATTCAGCCTGCACAACGGCATCGGGCGAGGGAGTGTCACGGGGCACCGGGGCAGCCGTCAGCTTGCCGGGCGCACTGCTGCGCGCAGCGACTCTCGCCGCCGGGCCGCGCCCCGCTCGACGGAGCACCGCTTCTTCACGCTCGGTGAAGCCGACGAGATCGACGGCTTGGCGCACTAGCAGGTTGAACTGAAATTCATCCTTAATCAGTCGCAGTTTTTCGCCTATGGTTGCTAGAACTCGTGCTCGGGCGTCCACCCCGGCGCGTCCTTTGGGAGCAAGTTCTGCCTGTTGGCGCAAAAACATCTCGATCAACAATTCAGAACGTTGAAGCAGACCACTGAAGTGAGCAGCGCCGCGCTGTTGCACCAACGTGTCGGGATCATAACCCTGTGGAATGAACACCCCTCGTGCCAGCAGGCCCGCTTGCAGGAAGACCTCAAGCGCCCGCAATGACGCGCTGCGCCCGGCTTGGTCGCCATCGAAACATGCCAGGATGTTGCGGGTATAGCGAGAAAGTAAGCGTAGCTGTTCGGGAGTCAGCGCGGTTCCGAGTGTTGCAACGGTCTCTTTGAAGCCCGCCTGCCACAGTGCGATTGCATCGATGTACCCCTCAACCACGATCGCGCGATCAGCTTTAGTAACAGCTGCACGGGCTTCCCCCAGGCCGTAGAGTGCGCAACCCTTGCTGTATAACATCGATTCTGCCGAATTAATGTATTTCGGCAATCGGTTGTCGAGCACCCGTCCGCCGAACCCGATTACCCGCCCTTGCACATCCCGAATCGGAAACATGAGACGGCCCCGAAACATATCGTACGCCGTTCCGCTCTCATCTCTTCTCGCCAAGCCCAGCTTGAATGCTGGTTCGAGCAAGCCACGCTTATTCAGCGTGGTTGCGAGGTTGGCAGTTCGTGGCGGTGCGAAGCCCAGCATGAAGGTTCGTGCGGTGTCGCCGGTGATGCCGCGGGTTTTGAGATAGTCGCGCGCAACTTCACCATCACTGGTGTTCCACAGTACGTGTGTGTAGAAGTCGGCCGCCAGTTGGTTGGCGGCGAACATGCGGGCGCGTTCACTATCGGCTCCGCGCCCCGCTTCGCCGGCGAGCCCGCGCTCAGCCAGCGCAATCCCGTAGCGCCGCGCCAGCGACTGAAGCGCTTCGGGAAACGTCAGGCCCTCGAGTTTCATAATAAAGTCAAAGACAGTGCCTCCAGCCCCACAGCCAAAGCAATGAAAAAAACCCCGCTCCAGGTTAACGGTAAAGGACGGAGTTTTTTCGTTATGAAAAGGGCAAAGCCCGACAAAGTTCCGCCCTGCCCGCCGCAATCGCACATGTACGCCCACTATTTCCAGGATATCGGCGCGCGAACGTACCTCTTCGATTTCGCTCTCTGTAAAGCGTGTCATTCCTCACCCCGGCTCTGGCGCAATAACGAAATAGGCCATCAACCGCCGTGGATCATGAATCGATAGAAGGGGAGTGGGTGCCGGATCACTGAGCAAACTGACCTGCTCGCGCGAACGGCCGGGCTCGCCGTTATGCCGTAGCTTGGGCATAGCCGCCGCTCGTCCCACGATAGCCCATCTGGAGCACTCCGCCACCCCACTTCTCCTGAACTTCGGCTGCTGCAATCGCTTGTGGCAAAATCAGCCCGAACCGAGATTCAAATAATCACCGTGTTCGCGTTGAGGCAATCGGCGTAAATCGGAGTATGCACAGCCGCACCCATTTTTGTGCCGCGTATGGCGCGTAAGAAGCGGTGAGTAACATGTCATTGCTCATAGTGGAGCCTGGCGGCGCGGGGCGGCGACCTCGACGCAAGCCCCCGGAGTGGGAATCACCTTGTTTGGATTGGAGCGCTCCTCGGGATCGAAGACGCGCCGCAGTTCAGCCATTACCATCAGGTCATCTGGCGAAAAAACCAGGGGCATCTCTGCCATCTTCTCGACACCGATGCCATGCTCACCGGTCAGGCTGCCGCCCATCTCGACGCATGCCCTGAGAATATCCCGGCCGGCGTCAATCGCCCTGCGCACTTCACCGGGATCGCGCTCGTCATACAACACGATTGGATGAATGTTACCGTCCCCGGCATGAAATACATTGCCGATTCGCAGCTGGTAGCGGCGGCTAATGGCGACGATTTCACGCAAAATATCGGGTAGCCTGGTGCGCGGCACTACGCCGTCCTGAGTCGCGTAATTGGGCGCCAACCGGCCGACCGCCCCGAAGGCTCGCTTGCGAGCCTTCCACAACACCGCCCGTTCATTTTCATCGCGCGCCAGCCGGATCGTACGTGCGCCTGCTTCGAGGAGGAGTTCGCTTAGCCGCTGTGCCTGTTCATCCATGGCTACAGAGATGCCGTCGAGCTCGACGATCAGCACGGCGCCCGCATCTTCAGGCAATCCAGCGTGAAAAGCCGCCTCCACTGCACGAATAATCATCTGATCCATCATTTCCATTGCGCCGGGAATAATTCCGGCTGCAATTATCGCTGACACCGCGCGCGTTGCATCCTCAACGTCGCCGAAGACTGCCAACAGTGTTCGATGGGCCTCGGGTTCGCGCATCAGGCGGAGAGTCGCTCTCGTCACAATTCCCGCCGTGCCTTCGGCGCCGACCAGTGCGCCGACGAGGTCGTAGCCGCAGGGTTCATCGACCGAACTTCCGAGTTCGACCACTTCACCGTCGGGCAGCACCAGCTCGACTGCAAGCACATGATTGGTGGTTACACCATACTTTAGCGTATGCGGCCCGCCCGAGTTTTCGGCAATATTACCGCCGATAGTGCAGGCGGCCTGTGAGGAGGGATCGGGTGCGTAGAAGTATCCCTGTGCCTTAACCGCGTTAGTCACATGCAAATTAACCACTCCGCTTTCGACCTCGATCCGCCGGTTCGCAAGGTCGATAGCGAGTACTCGGTTCATCCGAGATGTGCAAATCATCACCGGCGCGTTGACGGGCAGGCAACCGCCGGACAAACCGGTACCGGCGCCACGTGGCACAAAGGCGATCTTACGGCGATTGAGCAACTTCAGCACCGCGCTTACCTCAGCGGTCGTCCGTGGACGCACCAGCAGGTCAGGCGCGGTTTTTTCTATTGTCCAGCCATCGCATTCGTAGACCTTCAGTTCGGTTGGCCGCGACGTCACGGCCTCCGCGCCGACGATCTGTCGCAATTCGGTTATCAACCTCGCATCTGCCGGTGGGTGAGAGTTAGCTGCCATCGAGCGCCACTTTACCACGATGGCATGGCTGCGACTGCTTTCCCGCGCGCAGGGTTGCGGGTTATTAATAGCAAGCGGACTACCGTTGGAATGACGGTGTGCGCCAATGCTTGAGGAGAGGAAATCAGTGGCGTCGTTTCCCGAATTGCAACCATCGGCACGCGTGCTGCTCGGCCCCGGGCCTTCCAATGTGCATCCGCGAGTAATGAAGGCGATGCTCTCGCCGGTAGTGGGGCATCTGGATCCCGACTTCGTCTCGGTCATGGAGGACATAAAAAAGCTGCTCCGCATGGTTTTTCAAACGAGTAATGAGATTACCTTTCCCGTTTCCGGGACCGGATCGGCAGGAATGGAAACGGCGTTGGCCAATCTCATCGAAGATGGTGATGAAGTTGTGGTCGGGGTCAACGGGGCATTTGGCGAACGTCTGGCCGACGCTGCCGGCCGGCTCGGAGCTAAGGTCCATCGAGTGGAAGCACCATGGGGCCAGATCGTCGAGACCGAGCGGCTCGAATCCGCCCTGCGGGCCGCCTCCCATCCAAAGCTGGTTGCCGTCGTGCATGCGGAGACGTCAACGGGTGTTTACCAGCCGGTCGAGGAACTCGGCGAGCTGGCTCATCGCTACGGTGCGCTGCTGGTGCTGGATGCAGTGACCTCACTCGGATGCGTGCCGGTTGAGATTGACCGCTGGCAGATTGACGCCTGCTATAGCTGCACGCAAAAGGGGATCGGCGCTCCGCCAGGACTCGCGCCTGTCACGTTTAGCGAACGTGCGATGGAAACCGTGCGCGCGCGCAAGCAGAAATGCCGCTCATGGTATTTCGATGTCGCAATGATCGAACGCTATTGGGGACCCGATCGCCTCTATCATCATACTGCGCCGATCTCGATGAATTATGCGATCTACGAGGCGCTTCGAATTGTCGTCGAAGAGGGTCTCGAGGCGCGCTTCAAGCGCCATGCCGCTAACGCAGCAGCATTGCAGGCTGGTATCCAGGCCATGGGGCTCGCACTGGCGGCGCAACCGGGATACCGTCTGCCGCAGCTCACTGCCGTGCAGGTGCCGGACGGAATTGACGATGCCAAAGTGCGTGCAGACTTATTGAGGATGTTCAACCTCGAAATCGGCGCCGGGCTGGGCATTTTTAAAGGCAAAGTCTGGCGCATCGGTCTGATGGGCGAGTCTTCGCGGCGTGAAAACGTAATGTTGGCGCTCAATGCCCTCGAGACAGTTTTGGCAGCACAAGGGATGGAAATCGCTCGCGGCGCCGCCCTGGTGGCGGCCGACAACAGCTACACGCGCGCAGCATGAGCTGCAGGAAGACAAAGGGCCAGGGGGCCGCTCGAACCCGCCAAGGGCTCGAGCCGAGTCGAAATGAAACGATCTGCGATTAACCCAGCGAGAACGCCGCGGTTTGATGTTGCATGGAAGTCATAGAGTTTTGAAGGAATGCAGTAAATCGCGCACTGCCGCCCCCGGCGCGGTTGAACCCAACACCGCACCTATGACGGCTATGCCCGACGGCCGCGAGTTGGAAGGCAGGGCCGCAATTTCGGCGGTGCGGGACGGGTTGATCCCTCCAAGAGCGTAAAGCGGCATTCCTTGTGCGGCTTTCACCGCATCCGAAAGCGCAGCGAGACCCTTGGCGGGTCCATAGGCGGCCTTAGAGGTAGGGTCGTAGACTGGTCCGAAAACGGCGAAATCCGCCCCATCGTCGGACGCCTTCGTGACTTCGTCGGCACCATGGGCCGACACTCCAATAATTCCTGACCGACCGAGCAACGCACGTGCGTCGGCTACGGTGAAAGAAGTGGACGCGAGATGCACGCCGTCGGCATGGGCGGCAATCGCGACGTCGACCCGATCATTCAGAATGAAGGGCGATCGGAAACGGCTGCAGATTGAGCGCAGGCTTCCCGCCAGTTCGTAAAGGGCGCGAGCCTCGAGATCCTTCTCGCGTAATTGAACCGCGACACTGCCGGGCGGTTCGACTTCGGCGGCGCCGGCGAGCGCCGTTTCGATCGCAGCGAGTAAGCCTCCGCTCGATCCCGCCAGACGGCGGTCGCTGATTAGGTATAGCCGAAACCGAAGGGGCGATTGAACGGCGGACATGCACCGTTTAGCGGATTAGACCGCTGACCGGGCTCGATGCGGTCGCATAGAGCTTCGTCTCGATGCGGCCGGCCAGATAAGCAAGCCGCCCAGCCTCGACCGCAAACCTCATGGCCCGTGCCATCGCGAGCGGATCCTTAGCGCCTGCAATCGCGGAATTAATTAGCAAGCCATCGCAGCCAAGCTCCATCGCCTCAGATGCGTCCGAAGCCGTGCCGACTCCGGCATCGACAATCACTGGCACGCGCGCCTGTTCGAGGATTATCCTGAGGTTGTAAGGGTTGCGGATGCCCATTCCTGAGCCAATTGGCGCTGCTAATGGCATTACTGCGGCACAACCGATTTCGGCCAATTTCAGACACGTAACCGGGTCGTCGGTGATATAGGGCAAAACCTTGAAGCCTTCCTTGACCAGGATCTTAGCCGCTTCAATCGTCGCGGGGACGTCGGGAAATAGCGTCGCCTGGTCACCAATTACTTCCAGCTTAACCATGTCACCGACGCCGGCTTCGCGTGCCAGACGACAGGTACGGACCGCCTCCTCGACCGTGTAACAACCGGCGGTATTCGGCAGGATCTGATAGCGCCGGGGATCGATATAGTCGAGCAGATTCTCTTTATTCGTGTCGGTGATATTCACTCGTCTGACTGCGACGGTCACGATTTCCGCTCCGCTCTCCTCAAGCGCAGCCTTGGTTTCGGCAAAGTCACGATACTTGCCGGTGCCGATAATCAGGCGGGAATTGAACGAACGGCCCGCAAGAAAAAAAGGTTGATCTTTAACCATTGTGCTCTCCAGGGCGGGTGGCCCGATTGACTTCAATGCTATAGCTGTCGCCTACATCCGGTCTCTCCGGTTGCTTTGACCTCGGTAAGGCCAGCGAGCGGCGGGACCGATAACGTTCTTGAAGAATGGCTGGGCCTCGTGCGGCTGCGCCTGAATGGTTGGCTTGGCATCCGTCATACGCGACGGCCTCTATCAGCCACCCCCCACGAAATTGACGATTTCGATCTGGTCACCCGGCTTAAGCCGCACACCAGCCCATTCGGCTTTCGGAATTACAGACTTGTTGAGCTCAATCGCAACCCGGCCGCGCCGTAGATTGAGCCTTTCAACCAGTTTGACCAACCGTGCGTCGTTGCCGATTAAATACGGCTCACCATTCAGTTGAATAGAAAAAGACTGGTTGGAGTCGTTCGCCATCAAAAAAGCCGCCCTATAATGCACGGGAAGCGGCTTCGTCCGCGAGACGATCTTGAGTGCGGCGTGCCTGGGCTTCCCTACGCCGGCATTACCCGGATCAGGTTCGAGGGGTCCTCTTGCGAGTTCTCAGTGCTCTACGCACACCCCCAGCCAGTTTCATTTATATCACCGTCGTTCCGAGACTGTCAAAAATGCGAGTTCTTGCCCACGTTCAGCTTCGCCTTTCGAAACCCCGGTTCGAAGCTCGGCTGCGAATTGCACGCGGTATCACGATCGGATGAAGATTAGGAGAAAGGGAAAACTGGCGGCAGGCTGATAAAAGGCCGACAAACCCGTTTACATTTGCGAAACCCGTCGCCGAACTCGGTAAAGTCCATCAGTTTCTCGGGGGTGGCGCTGTCTGCGTCGCTGATTGATGGTACCTTGCGAAAAACGCCTGTGGACGAACGTCGGATTGAATGGCCAACAAGATTGCGCGCTCCTTAGCGCCATCGGATGATGATTCAGGAACGCAAAAAGTGCCGGCAGCTTCGGAGAGGGGGTAGCGGATGAGGGCGGCTGAGCAGGGCGATAGATCGGGCCGGCCCACGGTGGCCGAGATCGATTTGCGGGCTTTACGCGCCAATTACCTGGCGCTTAACGCCTTCGCCAATGGAGCCAAGGTGATGGCGGTGGTAAAGGCAGACGCTTATGGCCATGGCGCGGTGGAGGTGGCGCGCACCCTGCGCGACGAGGGCTGCAGACATTTTGCAATCGCTACCGTCGAAGAAGCCGCGGAACTGCGGGCTGCCGGAATCAGTGAGCGGCTCTATCTGTTGGGTGGCTTCTTCTCGGAACAATCGGAGCGGATCGTCGAGCTTAACGTCATTGCTCCGCTTTTCGACGTGTCCGTGATTGAGTTACTCGACCGGGCGGCTGAACGGCTGGGCCGGCGCGATTTTCCGGTTCATCTCAAACTCGATACGGGCGCCACCCGACTTGGCATCTTACCAACCGAGTTAGACGCCGCAGTGGACTCGCTACGCCGGGCTCGCTCTCTGAAGCTTGAGGGCGTATTCACTCTTCTGGCAAATGCCGGGGATCCAGCCAGCCCGGTGACTGAACAGCAATTGTCCGTTTTCCGGCAGGCGCTCGAGACCTTGCATGGCGCGGGCTTCGAGCTGACGCTGAATCACGTGGCCAATTCGGCGGCGATGGTGTTGCGCGCGGACGCTCATTTCGAACTGATGCGTCCGGGGCTGGCACTTTACGGACTGCCGCCCGTGCATGCGGTGCGGGAGCACGTCGACCTGCGGCCGGTGATGACTTTCAAGACGCGGCTGATACAACTCAAGCGGGTGCCAGCCGGATGCGGGGTAAGTTATGGCCATACCTTTATCACCTCCCGCTCAAGCACTATTGGTGTGCTGCCGGTGGGCTATGCTGATGGGTATCGGCGCGGGCTTCAGATGGGCGGCGAAGTGATGGTTCGAGGGCGCCGCGCTCCGGTAGTTGGCGCAATCTGCATGGATTTAACTATGGTCGACCTGACCGAGGTGCCCGGCGCACGGATCGGTGATGAAGCAATCTTATGGGGTGGGGCTGGCGAAGCCATGATTAGCGTCAACGATGTGGCGCGTCTGGCGCAAACTATCTCATACGAGATGCTTTGCACGGTTGGCGGCCGCGTACCACGGGTTTACCTCAGATAGCCAACTTCGATAAGTGATGGCTGGACTGTGGGTGCACGCTGAGCAGTCGCTGGGCCTCGGTCTGGCTGGACCGGTCTGAGAATCTCTCTCGCCGAGAAAACATTTCAATGACCGATAAGATCAAAATCGCCCGAGCCCTGGTAGGTGTCTCCGACAAGACCGCCATCGTTGAACTTGGCCGGGCGCTTGTGCGCTGCGGCGTCGAGATAATCTCGACAGGAGGCACCCGAAGCGCGCTCGAGGCTGCCTCGATACCGGTTATTGCGGTAGAGCAATTCACCGGCTTTCCGGAGATCCTCGGGGGACGGGTAAAGACACTGCATCCAAGGGTTCACGGCGGGATTCTCGCGCGACGCGAAGATGCGGGCGACCGGCGTCAGATGGATGAACACAGGCTTGCTCCTATCGATCTTGTCGTCGTCAACTTTTATCCCTTTGAACGCGCGATCGCTGGCTCCGTCTCGCTGCCGGAGGCCATCGAAAATATCGATATTGGAGGTCCCGCACTGGTACGAGCCGCAGCTAAAAACTACGTAAGCGTTGCCGTTGTAGTCGACCCGGAGGATTATCCTGCGATAATTCGCGAACTCGAGGATGGTGATGGCACGTTATCGGGGGCCACCAGATGGCGTCTGATGCGCAAGGCTTTCGCTCGCGTAACTGCCTACGACAGTGCGATTTCCAACTGGCTTGGTGCTGTCGACGAACCCTCGGCGCCGCTCGGCGAAAGCTTCAGCGCTACGCTAAAGCGCGCGCAGATACTGCGCTATGGTGAAAACCCCCACCAGACCGGTGCACTTTATGGGGATTTTCTGCGGGCCGCCGAGCAACTGCACGGACGCGAACTTTCCTTTAATAACGTTTTCGACATCAGCTCGGCTATCAACCTCCTGCTGGAATTCAGTGATAATCAAGAAGCCATCGTGGCAATCCTTAAACACAACACGCCTTGCGGGGTAGGAGTGGCATCCACCTTGGAAGAGGCTTGGTTTAAAGCTCTCGCAACCGATCCTGATTCGCCGTTCGGCGGGATTATAATCGCGAACAAGCCTTGGGACCTCGAACTGGCGCGGGCGGTGGATGAACTCTTCACTGAAGTTTTGATCGGCCCGGAGTTCCCGCCTGACGTGTTGCGATTTCTGCGCAAGAAAAAGAACCGCCGGGTCATCCGCTTTCATCCGGAAGCGATCGATCGCACTGAACTGGATATAAAGAAGGTCATCGGCGGACTTCTTGTGCAGACGCCCGACCTTAGCATCGAGGATGCGCATCAGGCGCGCGTGGTGACGCGACGTGCGCCAAGCGAGGCGGAGCTGCGCGCAATGAATTTTGGCATCCGCGTTTGCAAACATATCAAGTCAAACGCGATTGCTTTTGTGGCCGATGATCGCACGCTGGCGATAGGCGGCGGTGCTACTTCGCGAATTGACCCGGTTTATTTTGCACGTGAGAAAGCGACGCGCCTGGGCCTCTCGCTCAAGGGTTCGGTGCTCGTGTCCGAGGCGCTTTTCCCTTTCCCCGACGGACCGACGCTGGCGGCACAGGCCGGTGCCACAGCTATCGCGCAGCCCGGCGGTTCGACTCGCGACGGCGAAGTGATCGAAGCGGCCGATAATTACGATTTGGCGATGGTTTTTACCGGCACCCGGCATTTCCGCCACTGATTCAAGCCAGGTCCTGCCCATCTGTACTCCCGAAGCCCCAGTTGCGAAGATAAGTCATGTTGCGATAGAGCGCAGCGACCAGGAGGAGCTTATGGGGGAGCGGCTTGGCGAGCATGCGGTCGTGATTGGCGGCAGCATTGCCGGATTGGTCAGTGCTCGGGTGTTGGCTGACTATTTTGACGTGGTCACAATTCTCGAACGCGACCATATTGAGTCACGGCCGGCGGTGCACAAGTCCACACCGCAAGGGAATCACCTCCATGCGATCCAAGTAGGCGGATTGCAGGTGTTGTCGGCGCTCTATCCGGGGTTTTGCGCGAAACTGTGCGCAATGGGAGCGGTGCCGTTACGATTAACGAAGGACTTTCCCGTCTATCGTCCCGATGGCGTCGCATATTCGCTCACCGGCGCAGTTCGGGAACCGCGCGACCTCGGCCTTGAACTCTATAGTCAGAGCCGCGGGCTACTGGAACATTGCTTACGCGAATGTACGTTGACGCTGTCGAACGTCCGCGCCCAATGTGATTCGCCGGTAGAGCGCCTGATTGTGAGCAAAACCCGCGTAGAAGGGGTGTGTTACAAATCCGGTGGTGAGCCGCATACAATCCGGGCTGAACTGGTGCTTGATTGTGGGGGACGGGGCTCACGCGCGCCCCGCTGGCTCGACGAAATGGGATTCACTGCGCCCGAGGAAACCATCATCGGCGTCGACTTCGCTTATTCCAGCACCAGGTTCCACATTCCGAATCACAATGGCGATTTGGGGCCGTTTTCATTTGTCGTCGGACCGCCGCCCGAGTACACGCGCGGTGGCGCCTTGGCTCAGATCGAAAATGACCTGTGGCTGGTAAGTTTGGGTGGACGTTTCCGCGACTATCCACCAGCGGACGAAGCAGGTTTCATGGCGTTCGCCCAAGCGCTGCCGGCACCCCGGCTATACGAGATCATCAAGGACGCCGAGCGCGTCGAACCGATTTCTCATTTCCGCTTTCCGACCAGCGTGCTGCGCCAGTACGAACGCTTGACTTCATTTCCGCAAGGCTTTCTTGTGCTGGGTGATGCGATTAGCAGTTTCAATCCGGTTTATGGCCAGGGAATGAGTTCGGCGGCGCTGCAGGCCTGCGCACTGGGCGCCATACTGGCGGAGCGCGTGAACTCGCCGCAGGGTCTGGACGGGATAGCTGCGGCATTCTTCCCGAAGGCCGCGGAGGTGGTTAGTACGCCCTGGATGCTCGCCGCAAACTTCGATTTTGCCTATCCGCAAACGACCGGCACGCGCCCGCCGGTGCCGCCAGAAATTCTGCGCTATCTCCTTGCGCTGGACGCACTGACCGCGGAAGACATTGAAACGCACAAGACCCTGGTTGAGGTCTTTGGTCTGGCCCGCCCATTGTCCGCGTTATGGGAAGAACCGCTACGCAGTCAGGTCTTGGCTCGACTAAACCGGACTGACAACGGCGCGTAACACGACGGCGGGTCATGTTTAAGCCATCCGGATAAAAGGCTATCATCACCCCGCGGCCCTGCATATCTTCAGAAGAGCCCTTCAAGAGGCGAGCTTGTCGAGGCAGTGGGGTAGTGCAGCCTACCATCGCTGCCTATGTGCAAGTTCGGCCGAGCGTGCAAAAAACAGTTCTGCGAGGTGCGCGGATAAACTGTGTCGACAATCATCAATGAGATCCGAGCGCGCGAAATCATTGACTCGCGCGGCAATCCGACCGTCGAAGTTGACGTCCGCCTGAGTGGCGGGGCACTGGGTCGTGCGGCAGTGCCATCGGGCGCGTCTACCGGGGCGCACGAGGCACTCGAGTTGCGCGATGGCGACCCGGAACGGTACGGCGGTTTGGGCGTGCTCAAGGCGGTCACCAACGTCAACGACATAATCGCGCCGAAATTTGTCCGCGTGGACGCCGCCAGTCAGGCAGCAATTGACGAGGCCTTACTTAAGCTTGATGGCACCCCCAATAAGGCTGTCCTCGGCGCGAACGCCATTTTGGGCTTTTCACTTGCGACCGCCCATGCCGTCGCGGCGGCCAACGGGCTCCCTCTTTACCGGCATCTCAATCCCGAGTCTCGCGTATTGCCGGTGCCGATGATGAACGTACTGAATGGCGGTAAGCATGCAGATTCCAATGTCGATATGCAGGAATTCATGATCGTTCCGGTCGGGGCGCGCAGCTTTCCCGACGCCGTGCGGATGGGGGCCGAGGTCTTCCATACCTTGGCCCGCGTGCTCAAGAGGCATGGCTATTCAACTAATGTCGGCGACGAGGGAGGCTTTGCGCCGAGTCTGCGCAACAACGAAGAGCCGCTCGAAGTGATCATGGAAGCGATCATGCAGGCGGGTTACCAACCCGCAACGCAAATCGCCATCGCGCTCGACCCGGCATCCAGTGAATTTTATGAAAATGGCCGCTACGTGTTTGCACGCTCCGACCAAAAGGCGCGTGATGCGGAGCAGATGATCCGTTTCTATGCTGACCTGCTCGATCGCTATCCAATCGTGTCGATCGAAGACGGACTCGCCGAAGATGACTGGAACGGATGGCAAATGCTAACAGCCGAACTCGGCGCGCGGACGCAGTTGGTGGGAGATGATCTGTTTGTCACTAACCCCGAGCGCCTCGAACGAGGAATCGCCGAGCGAGTGGGCAATTCTATCCTTATAAAGCTCAATCAGATCGGCACGTTGACTGAAACGCTCCGGACCATAGATATTGCCCACAAAGCCCGGTACACCACGGTTATTTCCCATCGCTCGGGTGAGACTGAAGACACCACGATAGCAGACCTCGCGGTGGCCAGCGGCGCCGGTCAAATCAAGACTGGCTCCATGAGCCGTAGCGAACGCACCGCCAAGTACAATCGCCTGCTGCGCATCGCCGAAGAACTGAATGGGCAGGCAATGTACCCGGGCATCACCGCCTTTAGACGCGACAAATCCGCGCTGCAGGAGAGGGCACGATGAGCCGTCCGCCTGTCGCCGCTTTGATCATTTTTGACGGCTGGGGGCTGCGGGTGGGACTCGAGGCAAACGCGATTCGGGCTGCCCATACCCCAACGATGGAGCGTCTCTACAGGACCCAGGCGCACACCGAACTCGATGCCTCAGGGGAAGCGGTGGGGTTGGCGCCAGGAGTAATGGGCAATTCCGAAGTCGGCCATCTGACCATCGGCGCCGGGCGCGTCATCTACCAGGACGTGATGCGTATTACCAAGGCCGTCGAGACCGGCTCGTTCTTTAGTAACAAAGTGTTACTCAGCGCAATGCGGACGGCGCGCGACAGGCATACGACTCTTCATATTTGGGGGCTGCTGTCCGATGGCAGTGTTCATAGTCATATAGGCCATCTGCTCGCGCTGCTCGACATGGCGGTTAAGGCGGGGGTAGAAGATTTGGCGCTACATGCAGTGCTTGACGGGCGAGACAAGCCGCCGCGTTCCGCACTTCCCTTCGTCGAGCAGCTGGAAAGCGAGCTACAACAGTTCGGCCGTGGCCGCATCGCAACTGTTTCCGGACGTTACTACGCGATGGATCGGGATAAGCGTTGGGAGCGTACCAGACGCGCCTGGGAAGCAATTGTACAAGGCAAGGGCAAGCGGGCCGAAACGGCGAAGGCTGCCGTCGAACAAGGCTACGCCGCGAACCAGGACGACGAATTCGTAGAGCCCACTATTATGGGCGCGCCGATGCCAATGCACGATGGCGACGAGGTTATCTGCTTTAATTTTCGAGCTGATCGCGCCCGTCAATTGACGGCGGCAATTGCACTGGAGGATTTCAGCGGTTTTCAGCGTGCCAGCTTTCCCAAAGTTGGTTATGTGTGCATGACCGAATACGATCGCAATTTCCAGCTGCCGTTGGCCTTCGGTCCGGAAGACGTAAACGACACTCTGGCAGAGGTCCTGGCAAGCGCCGGAATTCGTAATTTGCGTGTCGCCGAAACCGAAAAATACGCACACGTCACCTATTTTCTAAATGGTGGCGTTGAAAAGCCTTTTCCGTGCGAGGAGCGCGCATTGATCCCCTCTTCAAAGGTGGCTACTTACGACCTCGAGCCTGCGATGCAGGCACACAAGATTGCAGAGCGTGCCGCCGAGGCAATCTTGGCGCGAAAATTCGGCCTCGTCGTAATGAATTTTGCCAATCCGGACATGGTCGGCCATACCGGCAATATGCAAGCTACGGTAAAGGCGATTGACGCTACTGACGCCGCATTAGGTCTCGTAATCGATGCAGTCGAAAGGGTGGGAGGCGCAGCCTTGATCACGTCGGATCATGGAAATGCCGAATTCATGGCTGACCCGGCTACCGGCCAACCCCATACGGCGCATACGACCAATCCGGTTCCGCTGATTTTATATGACCCGCACTTCAAAGGAGGGCTCGCCAAAAACGGATCGCTGGCCGACGTCGCTCCAACGCTGCTCGCGATGCTTGAAATCAAGCTACCGCCGGAAATGACCGGCCACGATCTGCGTGTGCCGCAGCGGTAGGCAAAGAGTTCTAGGACGCCCCCATTTGGTGCAGCACCTTGTCGGCTTCGGCAGCCGCGGTGGGATTTTTTGAACGATCGCTGCGGGCGAGATTCAAATAGTGGAGGGCCTGGTCATGATAGGGGTCGCCCTTTTGGGCGTAAACTTCGCCAATTCGCAAGGCAGCAAACGCATTTTGCGGTTCAAGCTGGAGAGCTTTCAAGTAGTACGGCAATGCCGAATCAAATTTGGGCGGCGAAAACGACATGTAAGCTTCGCCGATATTTACGTATGCCGTTGCTTCCCTGGGCTGGTATTTCAGCAGCTTCTGATAAACTTCTACCACTCTGTCGAATTGGGAACGTGAGTCGTAGTACAAGGCCAGATACATGTAAGGCTCGTCCAGCGACGGATCGACCTCGGTCGCCTGCCACAAGAGTTTCACCGCCTGTTCGCTGTTGGTCATATTAATCGCTGCGGAAACCAGTTCGTGGGCTTTGACCGTATTCGCACCTGCTGCATAAGATCCGGCGTCGGCAACCGGCGGCAAGGACGCAGGAGAAGTTGGTGCAGCGTCGACCGGTTGAGCAAGGCAAAGGCTCGCGAATGCGGCTGCGACGGTCAACTTTGAATGAACGCGTCCGCGTACACGCGGAAGCGTGGCCATCACAAAATCCAGCAGGAAAACAACATGTTTGCTGGTAAGAACTTGCGCGACACGGCTGAACCCTTTTGAATACCAACAATTATGCATAGCGTTAGCTTTCGAGCCAGCGATCAGTTGCTCCTGCATTGTCTCGATTACGGCGGTCATGGACTGCCGCCGCTCTTGTTTCTTCATGGTGGCTCGGCGCACGCCCATTGGTGGGATTTCGTCGCTCCCGCCTTCACCCAACATTTTCATGTGATGGCGCTCGATCAGCGCGGCCATGGTGACAGCCCATGGACGCCTGAATGGGCTTACGGTACCCGGCATTATATCGTGGATCTGCACGAGATTATCAGTGCCTGGGAGTTCGGTCCCCCGGTCCTGGTGGGACATTCGATGGGCGGCCACAACGTCCTGGTATATGCAGGAACGTACGGCGAAACAGTACGGGCGATAGCAGTGATAGACAGTCCGGCAACCTATCCGGCCTTTGCCAAGCAGGCGCTAAAAGACATGGCCGAACGTCCATCGCGGCGCTTTGATTCCCTCGAAGCTGCGGTCAGTGCCTTCCGTACCATACCGGATGACACGGTCGCGGCTCCGGAAGTAATGCGTCAGGTTGCGCTTAACACTTTCCGCTCCGAAGGCGACGGCAAATGGGTTCACAAAATTGATCGGCGCACGATGTTGCGCGAACCGATTGACGCATGGCCATTGCTGCCGCGGATTCAATGTCCCGCGCTATATGTGCGTCCGGCTTCAACCCCTATGCCGCGTGACTATGGACGAGAGATTGCTGCGCGGATGCCGCAAGGGAGGCTCACAGTCATCCCCAATTCCCACCATCACGTGCTGCTCGACAACCCAAGCGGGTTAATCGCGGCACTCCAGCAGTTTCTTAGCGAGCTTAGGGCTGGCGCCGAATCCGCCAGCAAGTAAATTCGGTCCTCCCGCTTATAATGTAACGGATGAACTCTCCGGTTAGCCGCTTTGTATCGGGCTCTCCACGTCTCCACTACTTGGAATGGAACCCTCGTGGTGCACACACACTCCTTCTGCTGCATGGCAATTCGGCCAATGCCTGGTGGTGGCGCCCGATGGCGGAAGCATTGAGTGGGGCTAATCTCCGCATCCTGGCTCTCGATCTTCGAGGACACGGTGACAGCGAGTGGGTTCGCCCTTCCCATTATTCGCCGGCCGATTATGCGGATGATCTCGCGCGCCTGATTCCATCTGCTGATGCTGAGAAAGCGATTGCCGTAGGTCATAGTATGGGAGGTATTGCAGTGCTCGCCTTCACCGCGGAGTACCACCCGCTGGTGCGTGGGGCGGCCGTGATTGACGTCGCAATCACCTCAGGTGCCCGGCGTAGTCGCTACCTGAAGCGTCTGAGAACAATTCCCACGGTGTTCTACCCTGATTTTGCGACGGCGAAAGCGCGTTTTCGCCTGATGCCGAATGAGGGAGCGATTGCGCCGGAACTGCTCGCTGAAATTGCGGGGCACAGCATTGTGCGCACGACCGAGGGGCGTTACACGATGAAGTTCGACCGCGAGACCTTCTTTGGCGGCGACGGGCTGGACGTCGCCGCTGCCATCGCCGGCGTGCAACTTCCGCTGTTACTGGTGCGGGCCGAACGAAGCCGCATTATGACCGCCGATGCGGCGATCAGCGCCTGTCATGCCAATCGTATGGTCGAACTTGTGACAATTCCGAACGCCCACCACCATTTACCACTCGAAGCACCTGGCTCGCTGGCGCAGGTAATCGAGCAGTTCGCGTTAGCGCACGTTTGAGTAGTTCACGGACACCCGGGAGATCTCACAGGAGCGGCTGTATCAATTCGGCGAGACGCTCCTTTAGCCGCTCGAGCAGCGAACGGTGTTTCCATTGCGCCAGATCGATTGGTTGGGAATCTTCCAGGTCGTTCTTGAACATCAGATTCATTTGGTCCCCGAACTCATGGCCGAGAACGACCGCATTGACCTCTCGGTCCCTGGCGATACTCCACCAGTCGAGGTTGGAAGTACCAACCGTTGACCACACGCCGTCAATGGTTGCGGTCTTGGCATGCAGCATTTTGCCGCTCCATTCATAAACCTTCACGCCTGCTTTAAGCAGGCCACGGTAATGCGAGCGCTGAGCGGAAACGATAAACGGCTCATCGCTTTGGCTGGGCAGCAACAGGCGCACGTCCACACCCCGGCGGGCAGCTTGCGCCAATGCATGCCGCATCTGACGGTCTGGGGCGAAATAGGCATCGGTTATGTAGACATTGGTTTCGGAATTGACGACCGCGGAAATCATATCGACGTAGATCAGAGGAAACTGTTCGGGATCACTGGCAATCACTCGTACGATCTGTTTCCCCTGAGCCGGTACTCTTGGGAAATATCGGTGTTTATCGAGTGGCAGGCCGCCTTCGCGGTACCAATCACTCGCAAAAATCTTCTGAAATTCCGCCGCCGCAGGGCCCTGGACCTCGACGTCGGTGTCGCGCCAGTAACTGGGTGGGGTATTGCCCGCCTCGCTACGCAATCCACTGGCGTACACCTCGGAGATGTTGATTCCGCCGGTAAATGCAACGCGACCGTCGATTATGAGCAGTTTGCGGTGATCGCGACGAGTCAGCTGCGTCAGTGACCAATGCCTGGCTCGAAACGGGCTCAGAGGGTTGAAAGCCACGACGGCTATTCCATTCGAACGTAGATTGTCAAAAAAACTGCCAGGCGTCTGGAGCGATCCAAGGCTGTCATAAATGACATTCACCCTTACTCCGTGATGGGCTCGCTCGATTAGCGCGTTGGCCATCATTTGGCCGATTTGTCCATCGGACAGAATGTACATTTCGAGGTTTATATTGTCGCGGGCGCTATGGATGGCCGCGAGCATGGCCGGGTACGTCGCAGCCGCATTCTTTAGCAGCGTAACTCGGTTGCCTACCGTCAGTGGAACGTTGCTAATCGCCTGCTCGAAACTGATATGGCGCTCCAGGATATCTGTCGGTGTTTCCTGGTTGCGTTGAATACGCGTAATAATTCGCTGTCCTTGTTCGTGGGTTAGCGATCCATGCGGTCCGACAAAACGCGGGTGTTCAAGCTGCAGCACATCCATTCGAATGAGCTGACTGGTGTCAGGAATAGTGCCGCAGCCGGCAACCAGGCTCCCGATCAAGCCGAGCAGCAGGATTGCAGCAGCTCGCCGTTTTGTTGTTCGTGCCAGCCTCGCGAACAAGGAGCTGGCGGTTAACAGAAAGCCGGGCAAACTGTCCATACTTGTCCCAAAACAGGCCATCCTCATCTCAACAATGGCAGGTGAAAACATCATCTGGCATACAAAAGCGATGCCGTTGTGACTATTGTAACACTCTGCGCGCTCGGGTGACGGAATCCGGGCTGCCGAAGTAAACAAGGGCTGGAAACGGGGCAAATGGCTAGTTCGTGTCGCCGAAAGCCAGGCGAAGATCACTTCAAGACCGAATGTCAGCGGGCTAAATTGGGTGCAAAGCCCATCATGACGCCGATTGCAACACTCGTTTTGAGCAAGCGGCGAATGACTTATTTATAATCCACGTGAGAATCCGGTCTCCGACACCGGGTTCGCTGCGGCGGTGGTATCCGAGAAAAGTGTCATAGTTCCCGGAACATTCGGCGATGCGCGATGCCTGCTTCCTCGAACACCTCGCCTTCAGGAACATAACCATTCTTAAGGTAGAAACCTTCCGCAGTGAGCTGAGCATGTAGCACGGCGCGCTGAAACCCTCGCTGTCTGGCGAGATCCATCAGGAAGGCGAGGATACTTCGGCCGATTCCCTGGCCGCGACGTTCGCATAAAACCGCCATTCGGCCAATCTTCACATATCCATCATGGGTCACCATTCGGCCACATCCGACCGGCACATTGCCGTCCAACGCGAGTGCGTGAAGCGCGTGCGCGTCCTCAGCATCCATCTCCAGCTCTTCGGGCACATGCTGTTCCTGAACAAACACGAGGCGGCGAATCGTCCATGCTTGCTCCATCTGGGAACGGTCGGTGATTTCAAAAACTCTTATGTGCGCGTTCATCCCTTCCTCACCTGTCCGAAAAATGCCGAACGATAACAACCACCAGAAGTGCTCTGCGGAGCGCTGACCGGGCTACGGTCAAATCCCCGCGTATAACCTTAGACGGCAGTATGATACTGTGCGACAGTCGTGCGGCGCATGAATTGGCGCTCGCGCAGGCCGGTGCGGTAGAGCGAGCAAAATATCCTGTATGTACGTATCTAACCGGTGAGCGAAACATGCCGCAAATAAAGGAGACCATACTGGCGCCGGAGTTACAGGGCGGCGAATGGATTCAGCGTGGACCGGTTGAACTCGCACAAGCACGCGGTCACCAGGTCATCTTGCTGGATTTCTGGGATTACACTTGCGTCAACTGCATACGAACGCTGCCATACGTCGCCGAGTGGCATCGCCGCTACGCCTCAAACGGCTTGATGGTGGTAGGTGTGCATGCGCCGGAATTCAGCTTCGCCCGTGACCGCGCCAACGTGTTCGAGGCAATCACGCAATTTGCTCTCGATTATCCAATCGTGCTCGATAACAACTATGCTATTTGGCGTGCCTATTCGAACCGCTTTTGGCCCGCCAAATATCTAATCGACGCGCAGGGACTGCTACGCTATTACCATTTTGGCGAGGGTCTGTACCAGGAGACCGAACAGCAGATTCAAAAGCTGCTGATGGAACTCGATCCGGCCGCCCAGTTACCGCCGGTGCTGGAACCGATTCGTGAAGCGGACAAACCCGGCGCGGTCTGCTACCGGGTAACCCCGGAGCTTTACCTCGGGTACTCGCGAGGGCAGTTCGGCAACCCGGCTGGCATCATCCGCGACAAGAGTTTCGACTATTCAGATCCAGGCCGCTACATGGAAGGCGCGGCCTATCTTGCGGGCCGATGGTTTGTCAGTGAGGAAAGTTCACGGTGCGAAACTTCAGGCGCGACGATCATGCTCCGCTATACCGCGATGGACGTGAACCTGGTCATGGCGCCGCCTGTCAGCGGACCAGCTCGCATTGAACTATTGATTGGCGAGGAACAGCGCGCGGGCTCTGACGTCTCCTTTTCAAATGGGCGATGCTTCATAACTGTGGACCGACCGAGGATGTACAGCTTGATAGCCAATCCATCGGTATTGTCCGGAAGCCTGGGATTGAAAATGCTTGACCCGGGCGTGACCGCGTACGCTTTCACGTTTCTATCGTGCGTGGTTACTTGAAATGCGGCCGCTCCGCCGAGACACCAACACGTCAGAGAATAAACAATGGCTACGGAAACACACATTGCATCAGACGAAGAAATCCTTGCTGCCGCCCGGATGCTAACAGAGGCTCGTTACCCCATCGCGTTGACCGGCGCCGGAATGTCGGTTGAAAGTGGCATCCCGCCATTTCGTGGCCCCGGCGGGCTCTGGACAAAATATGGCGAGCCGCCCATGAACGGCTACCAGCTTTTTATCGCCGACCCAAAAAAAGGCTGGGAAGACCGGATTCGCCGCCAGGATGATGAGTTATGGCGTCCGCTCAGGATTGCCCAGCCCAACCCCGGGCACGCCGCGCTCGCAACGCTCGAAGCGATGGGCGTGCTGCGGTTCCTCATCACTCAGAATGTCGACGATTTGCATCGGCAGGCGGGCCAACAGGCGCTAGCTGAGATTCACGGCAATTGGAAGCTCATTCGATGCATCGAATGCAACGCGCGCTTCAAGGTGGAAGAGATCAGCCTCGAGGTCTTGCCGCCGCTTTGTCCGCAATGCGAGGGAATTCTGAAGAGCGACACCGTGTCTTTTGGGGAGCCAATTCCGGCCGACGTCCTGAATCAATGTGTCGCCAACGCGGCGCAGGCCGACTTGGTACTGGTGGCGGGCACTTCAGCTACCGTGTATCCAGCGGCAGGGTTTGCGGTGGAAATCAAGCAGCGCGGCGGAATTATGATCGAGGCCAATCTCTATGAAAGCGAGATTACCGCCATCTGCGACGCCAGCCTGCGTGGTCCCACCGGCGAAATACTGCCGCGCCTTACCGCCGCAGTATCGGAATTGCGAAGAGAAAAGTTGTCCTAGGCTTGGTGTTCGGCAAATATAGCTAACAAATGTGGAGCGCATCGCGGATGCAGACTCCGGTGCCGATAGCTTCACGCTTACGCGTGAAGCTATCCGCGATCCTGTCACTACATTCAAGTTGCTCACTTCAGGATGCCGGAGAGTCACGCCGGTTTTAACTTCATGCGGGACAGTCATAAGGCTTGTGAGCGGCGCCGATGCTCGAGCGATTACCACGCCCTCGCTTCCGCCATTTGTAAAGAAAGCGCTTAATTAGCTGGCTGAAAGCTGCAGTCAGTGGGCAGCCAGCGCGGCTGCTTTGCGCTGTGCGGGGAGCAGAAAGCAGAGCAGCAGTCCGATCAGCATTATTCCTGCCAGCATGCGGTAGATATTGTTCAACGAGATCATCATCGCCTGGCTCTGCACAACCGCATAGATCATCGCAAGGCCCTGCTTGGGTCCGCGGACGAGCTGCTCAATATCGAAATGCGGCGCGCCGGGCATCGCTATTGGCTGATGACTCATTCGCCACGCGTCGAATACCGATACATGCGCGACCAGGTAACTTTGCTGCGTTTGTTGGCGGCGAACCAGCAGGGTGGTCAGCACTGAGGTTCCGATCGAAGCGAAGACGTTGCGCGTCATCGAAAAAAGGCTGGTCGCGTAACCCATCTGCTCGCGCGGGATTGAACTCAGGGCAGCTGCCGACAAATTGGGGAAGACGAGCCCCATGCCGATACCTTGGATGACTGTCGGCCAGACAAAATTCCAAACGGCCATGTTCAAATTGAGGCCGCCCAGGAGCCATAATCCCAGACCCACCAGGACAAATCCGCACGCTACCAGCGGGCGCGTATCGTAGCCACGTCGAGCAATACCGCCAAGGAAAAACATCGCTGCGCTCAAGCCCAAGCCGCGCGGCAACATCAGGAGTCCGGCCTGCCACGAGGTGTAGCCCAGCAGATCCTGCAGGAAAATTGGATTCAGGATCTGCATGCCATAAGCGGTGAAGATAAGGGTGACGAGCAGGGCGGTGGGAAGCGAGAAATTTTTGATTTTGAGCAGCCGCAGTTGGACGATCGGTTGGGCGGTATGTAGCTCGTGGTGAATTAGTACAAAAAAGGCGCTGGCCGCAATTACGGTGAAATACCAAACCCATGCCGTGGCGAACCAATCAGCACGTTCGCCGCGATCCATTACTATTTCTCCCATACCGAGTGCCAGCACCAGGCATATGATCCCCAGCCAATCGGCCCGCCCCGCACCTTTGAGGCGGCGTAGATAGGAGGGGTCGTGCACGAATGTACTCACCATGAATGCGGCCGTTATCCCGATTGGCACGTTGATGTAGAAATTCCAGCGCCAGTTCCAATTCAGGGTGATATAGCCGCCAACCGTTGGACCCAGCAGTGGCGCGACCATCATTCCCATTCCCCACACGGCCATGGCCAGCGTTTGTTCCTCCGGGGGGAACGTTTCCATCAGGATTGCTTGTGATAAAGGTTGCAATGCCGCTCCGGCGATACCCTGCAGGAACCGAAATGCAACCATCTGGTTGAGCGATTGTGCCGCCCCGCAGAGCGCAGAAGAGATCACGAAAGTGCTGATCGAGATGAGGAAGTAGCGTTTACGGCCGAACTGGCCGGAGATCCAGCCAGTGGTCGGAATCATTATTCCCGCAGCGACCAGGTAGGTGGTTATTACCCAGGTTATCTCGTCGACTCCCGCCGCAAAACTTCCTTGCATGTGCGGCAGGGCCACGTTGACTATCGAGCTGTCGAGCACCTCGAGCGCGGCGCAGAGAATGACCGAGACGGCGATAATCCATTTGCGCGCAGCTTCGGCGGTGTGTGCAGCCGGCGTGGGCCGTGCCGCCTCGGTGGATAATGTTGCTTCCATTATGCGAGAAGAGTCCGGCGCCTACCGGATCGAATCTGACCGCTGCGGACATGCCCTCAGTCGGTGGATCATCTCTTCCGAATCACCCCGTTATAGACTAGACACCAAGAGGGGTCTACCCGAGGCGGGTTTTTCGAATCACAACAAGCACGAATCAGGCTAGCGCTGATCGAAATGGCACCTATAAAAGCGGTATTCTTCGATGCGGCCGGCACGTTGTTTGAAACGCGTGAACCGGTGGGCGAGACGTATGCAGCAATTGCGCGCGAGTATGGCGTCGCCAGCAGTGCTCAAGCCGTTGACGCGGCGTTTCGCCGTGCTTTTCGAGCCGCAGCGCCGCTCGCTTTTGGCCGGGGCCGCACGCCTGAGGAACTGCGCTGGCTGGAGCGAGAATGGTGGCGCGGGCTCGTAAGAGAGACCTTTTCCGAACTAGGTAAATTCAGCGATTTCGACAGCTATTTCGAGGCATTATTTGAGTTTTTTGCCGAGCCGGCACATTGGATCGCCGACCCCGAGGCAATTCCGACGCTGAAAGCGCTGCGCGAGCAGAGCCGTATACTCGGCGTGATCTCAAATTTTGATTACCGCCTGTATCGTATCCTGGACGGTCTTGACCTCGCGCGTTGGTTCGATTCGATAACGATCTCGTCTGAAGTGGGGTATGCCAAGCCTTCGGCCCAGCTATTCGAGGCTGCACTGGAGCGCCACCGGCTGGCGCCGGCCCAGGCGCTCCATGTGGGCGACTCCGAGCACCTTGACTTAGCCGGTGCTTCAGCGGCGGGCATGGCGGCCGTTCTGATCAACCCGAAGATGGATGGGAGTATCTCCATAACGAGCCGCGCCGGAGAAATATCATCGCTGAGCGCGACCATCGAGGCGGTGCGTTTCCTCGACTCGATATAGCAGCTGTTCAAGCTGCACTGCAGGCATGTGAGCTCAAACATGAGGAGGATAGGGTTAGCTCACGCCGGCGCATCATGCGAACGAAGCCCGACTTTGAGTTGGCCGCGCACGCGTTTACTCCATAGCCGGATGCGATCCAGGTAGAGATAAATTACTGGCGTTGTGTAAAGAGTCAGCGCCTGGCTCGCGATGAGACCCCCGACGATGGCGATTCCCAGCGGACGGCGCAGTTCGGAGCCCATCCCCAACCCAATTGCTAGCGGCAGGCCGCCGAGCAGCGCGGCCATCGTGGTCATCATGATTGGTCTGAAGCGCAGCAGGCAGGCTTCATATATGGCGTCGGACGAATTCTTGTGCTCGGTACGCTCGGCTTCCAGCGCAAAATCGATCATCAGGATGGCGTTCTTCTTGACGATACCGATCAACAGCACGATTCCGATCAGCGCTATAACGCTCAGTTCGGTCCCCGTCAGCATCAATGCTAATAGCGCCCCGACGCCTGCCGAGGGCAGAGTGGAAAGAATCGTGATTGGATGGATGTAGCTTTCGTAGAGGATGCCGAGAACGATATAAACGCTGGCCAGCGCAGCGATAATCAGCGTCGTTTCATTTGCCGAGGATGCCTGAAAAGCACGTGCTGTCCCCTGGAAGCTGCCGTGGAGAGTGCGTGGCATGCCGAGCCGCACTTCGGCTTGTTGAATCATCCCGACCGCCTCGCTCAGCGGAACTCCGGGAGCGAGATTGAACGAAATCGTAACCGCCGGGAATTGGCCTTGATGGTTTATCGAGATAGGCGTGGTCGTTCGCTCGAAATGAGTGACGGCGCTTAGCGGCACCTCTTGGCCATTGGGGTTGGCGATGTGAATCAACTTGAGCATGTCAGGGCTCTGCCAAAATTGCGGTGCCACTTCCATCACGACGTAGTATTGGTTGAGCGGCGTATACATTGTGGACACCAGCCGCTGTCCAAATGCATCGTACAGCGCGTTGTCGATGAGCTGGGGAGTGAGACCCAGGCGGGCCGCGGTTGCACGATCGACCTCGAGATAGGCATCGGGACCGCTATTCTGCTGATCACTGCTGACCTCCGTCAGCTGCGGCACGTGGAGCAGAGCCTGCAGGAGGCGCGGTGCCCAATGATTCAGTTCGTCCAGGTCCGTGCTCTGCAGCGTGTATTGATACTGGGCGTTGCTCATCCGTCCGCCCACTCGAACATCTTGCGATGCCTGGAGATACAACGTCGCGCCGGGGATCCGTGAGAGCTTTTTGCGCAAGCGGGAAATGACGAGATCGGCGCTCAGCTTGCGCTGCGCGCGCGGCTTCAGCGTGATGAACATTCGCGCAGTATTGGACGCGCCCGCATTGCTGCCGGCGAAGCCGATTACATGCTCGACCGCGGCATCGGTCCTGATGCCGTTGACGTACTCGGTAAGCAACCGGTTCATTGCCTGGAAGGAAGTATCCTGATCGGCGATCAGCGCACCCATCAGGCGCCCGTTATCCTGCTGAGGAAAGAAGCCTTTCGGAATGGCAATGAACAGATAGATACTCAGGGCCACTGTGCCGAGAGCAACTGCGAGAGTAATGCGCGGATGGTGCAGTACCCAGCTCAAGCTGCACTGATAAGCCCCGAGCAGCCGCTCAAATAAGGCGTTGCGCGAGGGGCCGACTGGACCCAAATGCTGTGGAGCATCGCCGTGCGGGTGTTGTCCAAGCAGTTTGGAGCACATCATGGGCGTGGTCGTGAGCGAAACTACCATCGACACGAGTATCGCCACCGCGAGGGTCACTCCAAATTCACGAAATAATCGTCCTACGATTCCGCCCATCAACATGATGGGGATGAAGACGGCCACCAGGGAGATGCTGATCGACACGACCGTAAATGCAATGCCGCGTGCGCCGCGGATTGCAGCCTCGATTGGCGAATAGCCTTGCTCCAGGTAGCGCGAGATATTCTCCAGCACGACAATCGCATCATCGACCACGAAGCCGGTGCAAATTGTAAGCGCCATCAACGAGAGATTGTCGAGGCTGTAGCCCAGCAGGTACATCACGCCCAGCGTACCGATTAGCGATAGCGGAACCGTAATTCCCGGTATCACGGTGGCCCGGAAATTACGCAGGAACAAGTACACCACCATGACCACGAGAAAGATCGAGATGAACAAGGTGATTTCGATGTCGCGGACGGAGGCGCGGATCGTGACCGTCTGATCCAACACCAGGGCGAGCTTGATAGCAGGCGAAATCGAGGCCTGCAATTGCGGCATCGCTGCGCGCACCCGATCAACCGTCTCGATGATATTGGCGCCTGGCTGGCGAGAGACGACCAGGAGAATTGCGGGCCTGCCGTCAGCCATTCCCGCATTGCGCACATCCTGGACCAAATCCTGAATCTCGGCCACATTTGCCAGGCGCACGGGAGCGCCATCGTGAAATCCCACTACCTGTGTCCGATACTCGGCAGCTTTGAACAACTGGTCGGTCGCACCGATCGCTACCGTTGTATCGGGACCCGTAAATTGTCCCTTAGGCCGATTGGCATTCGCTGCCTGGAGAGTGCTGCGGACTTGTTCGAGGCTGATCCCATAGGCATGCAATTGCATCGGGTTTAGTTCGACTCTGACCGCCGGCAAAGCTCCGCCACCAACGTATACCTGCCCGACGCCCTGAATTTGTGCCAGCTTCTGGGCGAGGATCGACGACGCGGCATCGTACATCTGGCCGCGATCGACGGTATCGGAGGTAAGGGCGAAAATCGCGATCGGCGCATCGGCCGGATTTATTTTTCGATAAGACGGGTTGCTGGGCAGGTTAGATGGTAGTTGGCCGCGCGCGGCATTGATCGCTGCCTGGACATCCCGGGCCGCAGCATCGATTTTGCGGTTGATATCGAACTGCAAGGTGACACTCGTGGTGCCTAGTCCGCTTGACGAAGTCATCTCGGTCAGCCCGGCAATATGTCCGAGCTGACGTTCAAGCGGCGCCGCCACCGTAGATGCCATTACCTGTGGGCTGGCACCCGGCAACGAGGCCGTGACTAGAATCGTCGGGAAGTCAACTTGCGGCAAAGGTGAGACGGGCAACAGGCGAAACGCGACGATCCCGGCCAAGGCGATGGCCGCGGTCAAAAGAGTAGTGCCGACCGAATTGCGGATAAAGCTCTCGGAAAAGCTCATGCGGCGGCCAATACGGAAATTACGTTACAGGCCCCTTGGCCGTCTGCATGGTCAGCCGTGCCGCCAAACGTTCGAAGGCGAGGAAGATAACCGGAGTCGTATAAAGGGTGAGCACCTGGCTAAGCAGCAAACCCCCGACGATCGCGATTCCCAGGGGCTGGCGCAATTCGGCTCCCATTCCGCCGCCGAACGCCAGTGGTAATGCACCCAATAAGGCTGCCATGGTAGTCATCATGATCGGTCTAAACCGCAGCAGGCAGGCCTGGTAAATGGCCTCTTCGGCCGATTTGCCCTCGACACGCTCGGCATCCAGCGCAAAGTCGATCATCATGATTGCATTTTTCTTGACGATGCCGATCAGCAGGATGATGCCGATAAGCGCGATGACATTAAGGGGATCCTGAAACAGCAGCAGGGCGAGAAGCGCGCCAACTCCGGCCGAAGGCAGCGTAGATAAGATCGTGATTGGATGAATGTAGCTTTCGTAGAGTACGCCGAGCACGATGTAAACGGTAATCAGAGCCGCAAGAATCAGGAGTGGTTCGTTCGTCAACGATGCCTCGAAAGCCGCGGCGCTTCCTTGAAAGCTTGCCTGTATGCTCATGGGTAAGTGAAGTTGCCCGCTCGTCCGATCGATCGCCCGAACTGCGTCCCCGAGGGCATATCCTGGTGCGACATCGAACGAAATCGTCACAACCGGAAATTGACCCTGGCGGCTCACCACCAACGGGGCTGTGCGCTGCTCCAGATGGGAAATGGCGCTCAGCGGAACTTCACCTCGGCTGGTGGAAGTTCCACCAGGAGTGGCCGCTGTAGGGCTGGCGGAATTTGGGTTGGCAGGGGCCGGAGCGGCTCCGGAGGCAGGCGTCCCAGGAGAACCAGTACTATACGGGAGATAGATGTCGTCCAGATCCTCCGGGCTTATCTGGAAATGCGGATCGACCTCCAGCACTGTGTGATACTGATTGAGCTGGGTGAACATCGTGCTTATTTGCCGCTGCCCATACGCATCATAGAGCGCGCTATCGATCTGTGCCGGCGTGATACCGAGTCGTGAGGCGGTCGAACGGTCGATGACCAGCAGCGCTTGCAGCCCGTCATTCTGCTGGTCGCTAGCAACGTTCGCCAGCTGTGGAAGTGTCTTCAGTTGACTGACCATTCTGCTGGCCCAATGGCTTAGCTCGGAGCTATTCGCGTCTTCCAGCGTGTACTGGTACTGGGTTCGGCTGACCCGATCCTCAACAGTCAAATCCTGAACGGGCTGCAGATAGACCGCCATCCCGCCCAACGCGGTCAGGCGATCGTGGAGACGATTGATGACGTCTTGCACGCCGATTTTCCGCGCAGCCAGCGGCTTTAGATTAATGATGAAGCGGCCGCTGTTGAGAGACACGTTGGTACCGTCAACGCCAACGAATGACGAAAGTGACTCAACGGCTGGATCCTGCAAAATGATCCCCGCTGCGGCCTGTTGCAACCCGACCATCGCCGGAAATGACACACTCTGCGGCGCCTCCGAGATGGCCTGGATCACGCCGGTGTCCTGCACCGGAAAGAAACCCTTCGGTGCCAGCACGTACAGCACGATCGTCAGCACCAGCATGGCGCCAGCCACCGCCAAGGTAGCGGGCTGATGGCGCAGAACCCATTGCAGCGAACTGCCATAGCGCTCGATGATACGATTGAACAACCGTTCGGAGGCCGCATAGAAGCGGCCCTGCTCGTCCGGCCGCTGAAAACGGAGCAATCGTGCCGACATCATCGGGGTCAATGTCAGCGATACAAAGGCGGAAATAATGATCGTGGTGGCGAGGGTTATGGCGAATTCGCGAAACAACCGCCCGACGATATCGCGCATAAACAGCAGCGGAATCAGCACGGCGATGAGCGACACCGTTAGTGAGAGGATAGTGAACCCAATCTGCCGGGAGCCTTTTAATGCTGCCGTGAGTGGTGGATCGCCCTCCTCAATAAACCGGCTGATATTCTCGATCATGACGATCGCATCATCGACGACGAAGCCGGTCGAGATGGTCAACGCCATCAAAGAAAGATTGTCGAGGCTGTAGCCGAGCAGATACATCAGCCCGAACGTTCCGATTAATGAAAGCGGCACCGCTACACTGGGTATCAGCGTTGCCGAAAAGCTGCGCAGGAACAGAAAAATCACCAGCACTACCAGCGCCACGGTCAACATTAGTTCGAACTGAACGTCCTTCACGGAGGCGCGAATTGTGCTCGTGCGATCGGTCAATACCGCGACCCGAACCGATGCCGGCAACGCGCTTTGCAATTGCGGAAGCAGGTTTTTGATCCGGTCGACGACGGTGATTATGTTGGCGCCCGGCTGACGCCGTATATCGAGAATTACGGCTGGCGACCTGTTCACCCAGGCCGATTCCTGTTCGTTCTCGGCACCATCGACTACCCGTGCCACGTCGGTCAGCTTCACAGGCGCACCGTTGTGGAAGGCAATGATCAGGGAGCGATAGTCATTGCTGGAAAGAAGCTGGTCGTTGTCATCGATCGTGTAAGCCTGGGATGGTCCGTCGAAGCTGCCCTTTGCCTGGTTCACGTTGTTGGCAGCGATCGCGTTACGGAGATCGTCGAGGCTCATTCCATACGCCGCCAGTGCCGTCGGATTTGCCTGAATCCTCAGGGCCGGCTTTTGCCCGCCGCCGACGCTTACCAGCCCGACCCCTGCCACCTGCGATATCTTTTGGGCCAGGCGGGTATCGGCTAGATCCTCGACTGTCCCCAGCGGCAGTACATCGGAGGTCAGCGCGAGCGACATTATCGGCGCGTCCGCCGGATTGGTCTTGCTGTAAACCGGCGGGTTCGGCAGATCGGCCGGAAGATAGGTCGACGCCGCATTAATAGCCGCCTGTACCTCCTGCTCGGCCACATCAATGTTCAGGTTAAGGGCAAACTGCAGAACAATGACGGAACTGCCGTAGGAGCTGTTCGAGGTCATCTGCTGGAGGCCTGGTACTTGCCCGAACTGGCGCTCCATCGGAGCCGTCACCGAGGAAGCCATCACATCGGGGCTCGCTCCGGGGTAGAAAGTGAGCACCTGGATGGTCGGGTAATCCACCTCGGGCAGGGCGGAGACCGGCAGCAGGCGATAAGCGACGATTCCAGCCAGGAGGATCGCACCCATGAGCAGCGAAGTTGCTACCGGGCGCAGGATGAAGATACGCGAGGGGTTCACAAGCTAACGGCTGAACGACTGATTAATGGTAGCTCACTGCGCGGCATTCACGGCCAGCGGTGGTTTGGCCGGCGTGGTCTGCACAGTGACCAGGCTGCCCTGCTGGAGCCGGTCTACACCTTGCGCAACCACCGTCTCGCCTGCGGCGAGACCGGACTTCACCGAAACGACATCGCCCTCTGTAAGGCCCTCCTGCACCCTGCGCAATTCAACAGTCTGGTCGGGTTTAACCACGAACACGAATGTTCCCAACGAACTCCGTTGAACGGCGGCCGACGGTATCAACACCTGGTCGTGCAACATTTGCGCAAGCATCCGCACGTTAACGAACTGGTTCGGAAACAGAGTCTGCGCCTGGTTGGAAAACTCCGCTTTGAGCTTGACGGTGCCGGTGTTGATATCGATCTGGTTATCCATGGTCACCAGCGCGCCGCTCGCCAACAGATTGTGAAAGGTTCGATCATACGCTTCGGCGGGAACTTCACCTGCCCTCATCGCCGCGAGTACCAGCTCGAGATTATCTTCAGGGATGCTGAAAACGACTGTTATCGGCTGAAGTTGAGTAATGACCGCTATTCCCTGGGTGGAATTGGCCTGGACAATATTGCCTGGATCAACCAGGCGCAGTCCGATCCGGCCGCTGGTGGGGGCAGTAATTCGGCTGTATACGAGTTGCAATTTCGCATTATCAACGTTCGCCTTATCGGCCAGCAGCGTGCCTCTATCCTGACGGACCGTGGCTTCCTGCGTGTCGAGGGTCTGGCGGGCTATCACGTTTTGCTCGGAAAGAATGCGATCGCGCTCCAGATTGACGGTGTCGTTCCGTAACGTTGCCGTGTCATGCAGGAGTTGGCCCCGCGCTTGTTCAAGCTGTACCTGGTATGGACGTGGATCGATCTGGGCCAGTAATTGGCCTTGCCTGACGATTTGCCCCTCATGAAAATTCACATTCATTATTTGTCCGGCGACGCGACTTTGGACCGTCACGGTAGCGATGGGTGTGACCGTGCCGATCGCCGACAAGTAATATGGCAGGTCACCCGACTTCGCCTGTATCGCAAGGACCGGTACTGCCATGCGATGCGCCCGCCCGCCGGGGCTGGAGCGGCGGTCTCCAGCAGCGCCCAGCGATGAGCGGAACACGGCTCCACCGGCTCGTTCTGAGCGCAAGACTAGAACAGCGACTCCTGTAGCAAGGCCTAGGAGCGCCAAAATTGCTGCTAATCCTTTTTTCACCAGTGCAGTCCAGTATCCAGGGCTCTGACAAGACTACCCCGCGCGCGCGTATAGGTGCAGCCCTTTATTTAGTTACGTGGCAGTGTCGCGGGCGTTGCGCTTTTTTGGCGATTTTAGCGTCAGGGGCAGAACGGTTCGAACGAGCAACCGCTGGCAGCCGCCTGAGCAGAAGAACGCAGCTCGCTCGCGCGGTTTTAATTGATTCGGTTAGCTGAAAGCAGCCGGGGGCATCTCAAGCGAAGGTCAGCGCTCCACGGGGAGTTTCGCATCGCTCCAATCGAGCATTCCGCCCTTGAGATTACACACGTGTTCGAAACCGAGTCCGCCAAGGATGGCTGCCGCAGTCGTGCTCCGGACCCCGGCCCGGCAGATCGCAATAATCTCGCGGTCGCGGAACTTATCGAGTTCCTTGGCCCGTTGCGGTAGATGGCGTAGAGGCATCAGGATGCTTCCTGAAATATGCCCCAGCTCGCCGCTGAATTCCTCGGCCTCGCGAACATCGAGCAGCACCGGCGGGTTCGCCGAATGCAGCCGGCTGTCAACTTCACCGGGTTCGAGTTGCCGCACCTCACTGAGCTGCGCCAGGGTGGGAAACTTGAGCGAATCGTCGTCGATTGCAGACTCGTTTGCTTGCAAAGCTTCTTGGATCTTGGCCGGCAAGGGCATTCCGAGATTGTTCATTAACGTGATGTATTCGTCACGCGAACGGCCGGCGACCCGCGCATTCGCCCGCTTCTCGTCACCGATAGTTGAGCATATGTTCCCACGGTAATCATGGGCGGGGAAAACCCGGACCGATTCCGGCAAGGCGAACAGTTTCTTCGTGATCGCATCGTACTGCGCGCCGGGATCCCCTCCCGGGAAGTCGGTCCGCCCTGTACCGCCAATCAAGAGCGTATCGCCGGTCAAGAGCCGGTCATCAATGCGAATACAGGTGCTGTCGGGAGTGTGACCGGGCGTATGCAGAAACTGCAGATGGAGGCTTCCAAGTTCAAGCTGCGAGCCCTCATCTATATGGATGTCAATATGAGGAGCTGGGGCGCGCCGGTGCATCACTACCTTCGCGCCGGTCAGTTCGCGGAGGTCCCACACCCCAGTGCGATGATCGGCGTGAGTGTGCGAATCGATGATCAAGTCGAGAGTAAGCCGATGATACGCGAGGACCGCGAGGTAACGGTCGACGCGGTCCTTCAGCGGATCGACCAGGGCAGCCCGGTTAGTCTGCTCGCATGCCGCGAGATAGGTCTTACAGCCGGCGCGGTTGAGTTCGTGAAAAAGCATCGGCGCCCCCCAGTGGGCAAAGCCTAAATTTCAGACGGCGCGGGGTTTGAAAGCCCACGCGTACAGCGCCCACGAGCGATTCTGCCGAGTTGGCCTCATTTCGGTTGCGGCACGAGACGCAGATATGGCTTAGGTGCCTTCCAGCCCTGAGGATATATCTTGCGCGCCTCGTCGTCGGATACCGAACCCGCGATGATCACCTCCTGACCGGGCTGCCAGTTCGCGGGCGTCGCGACCTTATGCTTGGTCGTGAGTTGCAACGAGTCTATGACACGCAGCACCTCGTCAAAGTTGCGTCCAGTGGTCATCGGGTAAACGATCATCAGCTTGATCTTCTTGTCCGGCCCGATCACAAAAATATTTCGCACCGTCTGATTATCGGCCGGCGTGCGTTTGGAGGCGTCGCCCGAAACGCTGGCCGCGAGCATCCCGTACAGTTTGGCGATTTTCAGGTCGGGGTCGCCAATGACCGGATAATTCGGCGCATAGCCTTGAGTCTCGCGGATGTCGTTTGCCCATCGAGTGTGGTCCTCCACGGGATCGATGCTGAGCCCGATAATCTTGGTGTTGCGCTTATCGAATTCGGGTTTGATCCTGGCCATATAGCCGAGTTCAGTGGTGCACACCGGGGTGAAGTCTTTGGGATGGGAAAACAGCACGCACCATGAATCGCCAATCCATTCATGGAAGCGGATCCGCCCTTCGGTGGTATCTGCCTCGAAATCCGGGGCAACGTCATTAATTTGCAAAGCCATCAGTGCGACTCCTTAGGACAAAAGGGCTCGTTTCTTTTCTACAGCCCTAGAAATCAAGCTGCCGATTATTGGCTAATGTGGCAAGTCCCCCAAGCCCATTACCCATCAACTGGCGCTGAAGCGCTATGGCTCGAAGCGGAACCCGCCGTTGCGACGCACGATATGGCCGGAGGTGGGACCGGCGAAATGGGTGCCCAACACCTGGATCGGCTGATCGCAGTACTTTTGCACGAACTCGCGTCGCGTTTCGACCGCCAGCTTCGGATCGGTATCAAACCCGACTACCCAGTCAGGATGCGCCACCTGAATCGGGTGATGCATCATGTCGCCAGTGATAACGGCGTTTTCGCCGCCGGAGGAGATTCGGATGCTGATGTGCCCCGGCGTGTGCCCGGGGGTAGGCTCCAACCATACCTCGCCGGTGATGCGCAGGTCCGGCTCCACCAGTTCGGCCAACCGGGCATCGATCACGGGGCGCACGGAATCATCAATTGGTAACTTGAAATCGGGACTCTCATCATACTTTGACCAGTAATCCCATTCCCGCTGCCCCATCAGGTATCGCGCCTTCGGGAATGTTGGCACCCACTGCCCGTTCTCCAGGGTGGTATTCCAGCCAACATGGTCGAGATGAAGATGAGTACAAATCACTGTATCGATGGAGTCACGGCGGAAGCCGGCCTTCTCGAATTCCTGCAGAAACGGCAAGTGCAGGTTGCTCCAGTCTTTAAAACCGGGGCGGTTCTTGTCATTGCCGACGCAGGTATCGACGACTATGCGATGTCCCTCTGATTCGACCAGCAACGAATGGATGCTGAGCTTGAACCTGCCGCTCTTATCGGTAAATGGCTCCAGCCAATCACCTTCCTGCTGGACATTTTCAGGTGTGGCGTCGGGCAATATCATCGTGCCGTTCCAGACTGGCTCCTGTTCCTGCAGCCGGGTGATTTTAACGTTACCAATTTGCCAGGTACGCATCGCGCGGTCTCTCTCCTTGTTGGGTTTTTAATTTAATCTCGCCTGATAGCAGCTTGTTTCTGACGCCAGCCGAATCAGCTGGCGCGAACCCAGCACGCATTCTCAGTACAGTTAGCGCAAACCGAGTTCCTGCAGAGGTGCGCGATCGACGACCCGCTCGCGCGTACCGTTTGGAAGGTTCACTGAACCAGGCGTACGCTCGAACGGATCCGGCAGTTCTAGCTCGCGGGCATATTCGCGCAATCCTGGTATTACACCTTCGGCGAACAAGCGCATACTGTTGCGCCGCTCTTCGTTGCCCACCGGGCCCTGCACGCTAAACATGATAAATACCCCGGGCCGCAATATGCGGAGGATAGTCTTGACTTTGGCGAGCACAACCTCTGGGGTGCCGGCGATGACCTGGTAGTTGCGCTTTACCTTGTCCAATCCTGCGATCAACTTTTGACGTACTTCGTTGTAGTCGACCTGCTCTGGCTCGCCGCTCTCCATATGCTGGGCGAGCTTTTCACCACTCACGCCCAACCAACTGCCAGTGGGCTGTTTGGCGAGCATCCTGATGGCGCTTTTTGAGTTGTACCCTGGAGGCATCGTGAATTCGGGGCGCGAGAATGCGTTCTGGCCACCGCCGAAGACGAAATTATTGGCAATCGCGTCCGCTTTCTCCTGCGACTCGGCGACCACGGTCGGAATCAGGTAGCCGAAGTTCTCCGGACCAGCCTGATAGCCGTGCCGCGCCGCCTCATCCGCATAGTAGTCCCAGAGGTCGCAAGTCGGCCCTAGCAGGGTCCCAAGTCCGATATACGGATACCGATGCTCGGCGCACCATTTGACTGTTTCCGCGCTAATCACGCCGGGAATCCACATCGGCGGATGCGGCTTCTGATAAGGCAGCGCCCACGGATTTACATGACGGTAATGGAAATGTTTGCCCTCGTAACGCCACGGTCCAGGGCGTGTCCAGGCTTGGACGATAAAATCATGAGCCTCATTAAACATTTCGCGGTTGTAGGCGGGATTGGCATTATTGAAGAACTGCTCGCTGCCCGCGCCGCGTACCCATCCAGTCACCAGCCGGCCCCGCGAGATCAAATCTATCTCGGCCAACTCCTCGGCCATGCGCAAGGGATGCTTGATTACCGGAAGAGGGTTGCCAATTAATACGATCTTCACGCGCCGGGTGCGGCTGGCGAGCACCGCCGCTTCGACGTTCATCACGCTGCCCATGCAGAATGGGTTGCCGTGATGCTCGTTGAGGGCAACCAGGTCAAAGCCGAGGTCCTCGGCATAACAGTTCTCGTCGATGTAGTAGTTGTAGTCGTCGGCTGCCTTCTCCGCGTCGAAAAAGCGGTTGGAGACTGCGAAAAAAGAGTGATTCTTCAGCACCTCTTCTTCCGGCAACCATCGATAAGGACGTTCAGTAAAGTATCCAATCTTCATTTCTGGTCCTTTCCTCGAACGGGTTCAGGCCATTAAAAATTTCTCGACTGCGCGCTCGAACGATAGCGGATCCTCGATTTCCGGGCGATGTCCAACCCCGGCCATTTCCGCCAGCTGGGCGCCGGGAATCGCCTTGCGATATTCGTCGATGCAACCGCGCGGTACCACGGAATCGCAGGCTCCCCATACCAGCAGGGTCGGGATGGGCAACCCGCGCAGCAAGTAGGGCAGGCTCGGGTTGTGCATGAACGGCTCCCATCCGATACGCGCAGTTTCAGCTCGTGCATCTTCAAACGCCTCGAACTGTGCGGGGGTCATTTCCCCGCCATAAATCTCGGCAAACTCAGGCGTCTTTTCGGGGTGGGCAACAGTTGCCCGGAGATGATGGCGAATCGTCAGGGCAAAAAAATCCAGTATCTCGCCCTCGCTCGGTTTTATCCCCATCGGCGCTACCAACACCATATGTGAGAAAATCCTGGAGTCGGCGGCCGCCATTTCGGCAGCAATGAAGGCGCCTGCCGAAAAGCCGATCACATCGATCGGCTCGAGGCGCATCTCGCGGATCACCTGTGAGTAAAAGCCGGCGAGGTCGCGATAATTGCGCACCCAATCCAGGCGTGGCGTCTTGCCGAAGCCTGGCTGCAGCGGAATCAACAATGTCCGGGTTTCGGCCAATGCTGCATTCCACGCCATCCACCCGGGATAACCCAGTTCGTCATGAAGGATAAGCAAAGGCTTGCCGCTGCCGCCCTTGATCAGAGCCAGGTCGGTCTCTGCCACTCTGACGGTTTCTTCGCTCCAGTTGGTCACCTGATTCTCCTGAGTCACGTCCTATTGTGGGGTACATGAGCGCGCCTAGCCTCGCATCGCGCCCCCGTCTGACCGGACAGATTATGTCCCAGCATCCAGCGGCAGTGTCAAACGCACCTTTTTGGCCAGGCCGGGTCTCCTGAGTACTTACAGCCTCTGTGGTCGATTAACGGCACAGCCGGTACGAACCCGGACATCTCCAATGTTTACGACAGATACACGCCGGGAGGTTGCGACAGCACCACGAAATTAGCTAAACACAGAGTCATTCAGGGAAGAAAGGACAAATATATCGTGGCGAGCTCGGTTGATTATGCGATGGCTCACTACAATTTTGATGATCGCAAAATGCGATGGTTCAACCTCGGGGATTTCAAACACTTTGTATTTGCCATGTACGATGTCGATCGGGAGCGTCGCCTTGTCGATTTTATTCTGAAGTTTGAGCCCAACCAGCAGATCTTTCTGCACCGACATCTTGCGCTCACGAATACCTTGGTGGTGCAAGGGGAGCATCGCTTTTACGAGCCCAACGGCCATCTTAAGGAGGTCCGCCCCACCGGCAGTTATACCTCCACGGCTCCCGGCGAACCGCATCGTGAGGGCGGTGGAAGTGAAGGAGCTGTCGTGTTCTATAGTGTAAGGGGCGGAAAGAGCGACGTGCTGTTCGAAGTGCTGAACGACGATCTGAAGGTCATCGGGACCCTGAGTATGGCTGATTTCATCCAAGCGCTCGAGGAACAGAAGAGAACTTGAATGCAGCCGGCGTGCGATCGCCGTCACAGGCTTACCGAGGCTCAGTTGATCTAGGCTCGGCAAGTTCTACTCATATGGGCCGACGGCCCGATGCACGAGTGCAGCGGGAACTTTAAGGTGGCAAAAAGCCGTCCATAAGTCCTCGCAGTGCGTCGCCCCTGATCTGATCTCATCCAAGGACGCCAGCGGCCATTCCCGCCAGGAATGCAGTAACGGCCCAATAGGCAAAATGCTGGTCGAGTAAATCTTCGAACCTGGTGCGCAAATCGCGGGTATCTTTTGGCTGTGACGCCAAGAATCGCGCCTCCGCGCTTGTTGACCGTTCGCTGTGTTTGAGCTTTCTGCGGGTCACGAGCAACGATTCGGCTATAGAATTTGCCGACCAGATGGAGTCGGCATACTCATACCAGTCGCCAAGTTCCGAGTCGGCCAGCAGCCCCCGAATCTCATCATCAGTCGCGCGGGCCGGCGGTAGGGTCAGGTCGCAAATGGCATCGATTAGCAGTCGGTCGCTCATTGCGATTGTAGTCCGAGGTTGAACTCGCGTCGGGCAAAGGGGCGCCCCAGAAGCCGATATTGCAGGTTGTCGGGCCGGCCCTACTACTAGTTCAGAAGTAACTGCAGCGTAATCACATTTTGCCGGAACCAGTCAAATCCATCCTGGAATCCGAAATGGGCAGAGCCGAACGCGAGTAGCATTGCGACTCCCTCCATCGCTTCCCTTTAATCCGGGGCCTTAAACCCAATTTGACATGCTGCTGAAGCCGGCTACCGCTTTCTATCAGGGCCGTATGTAATCGATAAATCGAACCCGCGAAATTCCGTCGTCAGCATCCGATCGTCGGCAGAGGCATTGACGGACCACGGCCGTAGTGCTCGGGCATCATGGAATGCATCTAATTCACCTCCTCGGCAAGTGAAGCGCCGGTCAAGCAGGGAGCAAAGCACAAACTTCGAATCCGTTCAGCGCGACAGACCATCGCGCTGCTGCGCGTTCACAAACTGAACGGGGGTGCCGTCGCTTTTTTTCCCGGGCTAACCCGAGCCAGCCCGAGCTGCCCCCCAGACGGTCCCAAATTACCCGCCTTTTGCTGTCTGTGGAGCAGGGTTCGGCTCGTTCTGGCCCGGTCCAGTTGTTTGCGCCCGGAGCTGTTCCCGGTTAGACGGCTCGCTCCCGAGCAGCGCGGCCCGCAGCTTAAACGGCAAACCGGCGACCGGCACCGCGATAGGGCTGGTGGGCTCTCGCGAGAGACCGCCCGGCGTGAGCCGCGAGATTGCATGTGCGAGACGCGGCATATCGGCCTGTTGCAGCTGATTAATGTCGCCCAGACCCGCGCATAGTTTCTGCTGCAGTAACTGCATCGCCCCTTCGATGATACCAGCCGCCCCGCTGGGCAAAGCCTCGGCTATTGCTCATGCCTGCACGGTCGCCAATCGAGTGGTCTCGAGACGCGCGCTCTCCCGAGGCGCAGTGGCACGTCGGTGTGGCTAAGCATCACAGCAACTGAGCGTACGTAAGCGGGAAACGCTCAGGAACGGATGACAGTGTCACCCCCCCTTGAGAGAATCATCGCGCACATCGAGTCGGACGAGGGAAAATGCGTCTCCCGATGGGAGAGGTCGACGCGCAGCGCCGGGTGAGGGACCTTCATGAGAGATTCAGATTCTGGTGCGACCGCTCCTGCGCTCGCGCGTGACCGCGCCGGCGCGTCCTGCGCATCGCACAGAGCGAAGTCGAACGCACGTTATGGCAACGCCTGCGCAACCGCCAGATCAAGGGAGCCCTTCGGCGGTAGACGAATTGTCAACGAGGTCGGAGACAGTCTGCTAATGCGGATTTCGCGATTGTTTTTCTGTGATATCGCCCGCATCCGCATATCCGCATGGCCAACTACGGTCTAAGATTCGCTAGACCTCTCGTTAGCAATATTGGTCAACCAAAGCCATTAACCTGGCCACGTTCACAGGTTTGGTCAGTACCTGTCTTGCGCCCGGAGGCACCTCAGAGACGGCGCCCGACAAAACCATCGTAGGAATGCCTGCGATTACTGGATTGACGGATAGGTGACGCAGAAACTCCCAGCCATTCATTCCTGGCATCGAAAGATCGAGCAAAATCAGCGATGGGCGTGGAATGGTATTGAGACAATCGAGCGCTTGTCGCCCATCGGTCGCCGTTACGATCTCACGCCCGTCTTTCGCTAAAAGCTCCGCCAAAGCCTCCCGAGTGGTGACATCGTTGTCAACGATTAAAAGCGTTCCCATACGCAAAACCAAGTGCGAAAACAAGTTAAATTCGGAAAGAGCATCCTGTTCGGCTGCTCGCGAACACTCCCTTCAAGGCTTTGATCCAGTCAGTGCAGCGGAGCAGTGGTTAAGACGGCCTGCCGCCTGCTCTTTGTTGATGAGCCGAAGCCAAGGACTTGACCCAACCCACAAGGAAAAATGTATCACAGGAAACAACGAGTGCTAGCAAGAGTTTTGGCCTGTTCTGGTTGTTGTTTCGAGCATGATGCCGCATTCCGCAACAGCATCTACTTGGCGGCGCGAGCTTTTACGTACATCGGCTCACTACACCCTGACTGCGTACTCGGGGCACGAGTCAATGCGGAGCCTTAACGGGAATGCGCCAACAATCTGTCAGCAGTAGTTGGTTTTTGGCTGGCCCATTTACCAGGAGTTCACGACGATTAGGCTGCGAGGCGATCGCGGCTGGTGGGTTAGAAGCGATTATCTAGACGGCAGTCAACAAACAATCTATTACCGGGTGTTAGTAGACTAGGGTTCGTGCCGACGTCATCCGCGCCGCTGGAGTAACTTCTCCTCCGCGCAACGCATTTTGGGTTATCCAACGCTTTGCTTGCGCATCTCGGCCAAGTACGAGAAGACGCGCGTCATCAACTGATCACGCTTCGCCCGCGCTCCCTTAATAGCTGCCGCAAATTCCGCAGATTGGATTGAATCTATTTCACCGTTAGCAATGATTCTGAGAGATGCGTGCAACTCGTAGTCGATCACCTGGATTTGCCGGACAACGTCCGGTACCCAATCCGACACTTCGACACTATTGCACTCCAGCATCCGGTCGGCATCGTCCAAATAAACCATCGGTGATACCCCCCTGCGAGTCGCTTGCCGAGCCGCTTCTGCATCACGTAGGTTCATTGTTGGCTCTTTTGTTCGCTTGTCGCAAGTAGCACGGGAGCATCAATACTGAGTTATAGTTGCTAAACTGAATCGCACCTTTACGTGAACGAAAGGCCAACAGATGTTGCAGCAGGCGTTGGATTTTCAGGCGGAAAGCGATGAATTGTTGGCCTTGGTCGAAGGGCTGGAGGAAAGCGACTGGGAACGACAAACCCAGTTCAAGTCCTGGACGGCCAACGATGTGATCGCCCACCTGCATATCTTCAACTATGCTGCGGATTTAGCCTTACGCGACAGCGATGCTTTCGGGGACTTAATGCGGCAGTTAGCCGCGGCTCGCAATCGAGGAATTCCGCACCTCGCATTTACGCATGCGTGGCTTGGGGGAACCAGGAATCGCGACTTGATTGTCAGGTGGCGCGATTATTATCGCGAGATGACGGGCCGTTTCGCCATCGCCGACCCAAAAAGGCGAGTTCCCTGGGCCGGCCCCACTATGAGCGTTCGCTCCAGCATCACTGCTCGCCTGATGGAGACCTGGGCTCATGGTCATGCGGTTTACGACCTCCTGGGCAAAACCCGGAGCGAGACCGATCGAATTAAGAACATTGCGGTACTGGGTATAAATACCTTTTCGTGGACCTTCGCGAACCGCCGGATGCAAATCCCCTCAGATAGGCCGTACGTACGGTTGACCGCTCCATCGGGCGCATTGTGGGAATGGGGCCACGTTGATCGAACGAATTGTGTGGAAGGAAGCGCGATCGAGTTCTGTCAGGTGGTGACCCAGGTACGGAACGTTGCTGATACTGCTTTGAAGGTTGTTGGTCCGGACGCGACCGCGTGGATGTCGATCGCGCAGTGCTTCGCTGGACAACCCGAAGACCCTCCGCCGCCAGGAACCCGCTTCAGGCAAGACCCCGCCAATCGCAAGAGTAACTAACCGCCTCGACGGTTATGCTTCGTTGACGCCCTGTTAGGGCGGTGCCGCCGGCAGCGTGATAACGAACTCGGCGCCGCCGCCTGGCCGGTTGGCGGCGCTCAATTCGCCCTTATGCAGCGTGACTATGTCGCGGCATAGGCTGAGGCCGAGCCCCTTTCCTCTCTCACTATGGCCGTTGCGACCCCGGAAGAATCGCTCAAATATATATGGCAGGTCGTTGCTGTCTATTCCGGGGCCGGAATCCGCAATGGTCCATCGCACGGAGCCGTTGTGCGACTCCACCGTGAGCGTTATCCGTCCTTCTTCAGGGGTGAACTTCGATGCGTTGTCGAGCAGATTGATGATAAGCCGGCGCAGATGGTGGCGATTGCCGAGCACGTTGCCGGGCCCTAAGTTTGCCTCTATCGTCAGCCGTTTCAAAGCTGTGAGCGGCTCGATTGCATCGAGTACTTCCGCGGTCAGCGCCTGCATATCGATACTCTCGCTGCCGAGCAACACTTCCTGGTCAAGCTGTGCGAGCGTCAGCAGATCGTCGGCCATCCTGCAAACCGCGGCAGCATCGTGCAATGCCGTATCGAGCGCGCGCTCGTACTCGCCAGCGCTTCGCTTGCGGCGCAGCGCCACTTCGATTCCGGAACGGAGTACAGCCAGCGGGGTCCGCAGTTCATGCGCTGCATCAGCGGCGAAGCGACGCTCGGCCGAGGAGGCCCGCTCCACCCGTTCCAGCAGCGCATTGATCGCCCGGATCAACTTGCCCACTTCGTCTTCGACGGGCCCGAGGGGCAGCCTGCGGCTCAAGTCCCGAGGCTTGATCTCGGCCAGAGTGGCGGCGACCGCGACCAGCGGTGCAAGCGCTCGTCCGGCTAGCCAATAGCCGAGCGAGATACTGCCGAACAGCAGCACGGGGAGGACCAGCAGCAGGCTCGTTCGGAGACGTTTGACCGATTCATGTACCCCGCTGGCATCAACCCCGTCCGCCAGAACTGCTTGCGCGCCATTCAGAGAGAAAAAAATAATCGCATAGCGGAAAACATCATCACGGCCATTGACGATAACGGGCGTACTCCCAGGTGGAGTATGGATCGGCATATCGGCATCTTGATCTCCCGCGTCAGCTACCGGGTGTGCTGCTATCGTCAGCCATACCCGGCGCCTTGGTCCCAGGTCGCGTTCCTCGCTTAAGCGTCTGACTATCGGCGCGGCATCGGCGCCCTGAGCAATAGTTGCCGCTGTAGTATCGGCTTCCTCGATCAGGGCGCTGTCCAGCCGGCCCCATTGCTGGCGCTGAAACAGGAGAAATACCCCTAGCCCGGCACCAATAAGCAACAGCGACAGCACGCCTGCCCAATAAATCGTAAGTTCGAGCCGGACACTCATGGCGAACTGCGCATCGAATAGCCGATCCCACGCACGGTGGCGATAAGCGAAACACCACCGGCCTCGATCTTGCGCCGCAAGCGGTTGACAAATACCTCTATCAAGTTCGAGACGTCATTGTAGGCTGGTCCCCAGACCACCTCGGTGATCATCGCACGCGTGACGGTCTGCCCGGCATTGCGCATCAGCAATTCAAGCAAGAGCGTCTCCTTGGGAGAAAGATTGATCTCCTGACCGGCTCGGCGCACTCGCCGGGTGAGCCCATCGAGCTCGACGTCAGCTACCTTGAGGATCGGTTGCGCAAAACTGAGGCGCCGCCGCGTTAGCGCCCGTATCCGTGCGACCAGCTCCGCGAAGACGAACGGCTTGACCAGGTAGTCATCGGCGCCGCATTCGAGTCCGGTGACGCGTTCGTATACGGAGCCGCGCGCCGTGAGGACCAGCACCGGGGTAGTATTACCGGCCATGCGGATTTCGCGGAGCCATGTCACGCCATCCTTGCCCGGCAGGCTCAGGTCCAGCACCATCGCGTCGAAATCGTTGCCTGCGAGCGCTTGGCCGGCCTCTTCGGCGCTGCCGACGCCGCACGCCTCGATCTTTTCCTCGACGAGCCCACTGCAGATCGTATTTCGCAGCTTGACTTCGTCTTCAACGATCAGGAGATGCAAGCGGTGCATGCGTAAATGCTAGCTTAGCATCGATCCTGGCACAGGCGCTGCCTAGGGGGCGTGGTTATGGTTCGGAAATCGCGCCGATCTGGCGCATGAGCTCGTAACGATCGCCGAGAACCCAGCCCGATACGAGTTGATGGCCGCCGATCGCGAAGATGGCGATCCCCGCATATGATATGTAATTGCCAGTCGGCGGGATGCCGAAGATTTTACCGCGATGAGTGCCCGTATATTGCAGGCGCGCGACAACCCGGTTGTCTTCGGCGAGCATCGACTCAACATGGTTGTGGAAGTCGGGGAAAGCGGCGCGGATCAGCTCAACATAATCTCGGATGGCGCTGCGACCGCGGGCCATCGACCCCAATGATGCACGGAAGCGAAAATCTGGGGCGAGCAGCTCCGGAATCAAATCGAGATCCCAGCGATTCCACAGTTCATCGTAGTAACGGCGCACCAGCGCGCGATTTTCCCGCAGGTAACCAGGCTCGCCGTCGCATTTGCGGCACTCAAGTTGTACGCCGAGCTGCTGGAGCCGCCCTTGCTCGCTAGTTACCCAGGGTCGGAGCTGAAAGGGCGGTTGATGGCGTACGTGTTGATTATGATTGCAGGAAAGCTCGGCCACCCAATCGCCGAATTCGTCCTGGTGAAAACCGATTATCTGGCTCTTCATTGGTTGAGTGTCATTTTCCCTATTTTTTGTTGTCGCTCTATCCCCGCTATTTGTCGTACTGTTCCGCTAGCATAAGAGCTGTCTTCGGCGGCCGGCGCGTGGGTGGCCGCGAACGCCGCATCGGTGGTTGACGTTTGCTACAAAGCCGGCGCCGGACTGTGCT
>JAMXLL010000173.1 GCA_024281015.1 Candidatus Binataceae bacterium | reverse complement strand
GTGCTCATCTCGGGCACGTGTTCGATGACGGCCCGCAGCCGACCGGCTTGCGGTACTGCATCAACTCGGCTTCGTTGAACTTCGTCAAGAAGCCTGACTGATCCCGCCCTATCAGGCCTTCTGCGGTCCGCATGGAGACGCGGCATCGGTCGTGTCCGTCCGAGCGTGTAAGGCTGGCTGCATCTCACAGGGTGCCTCGGAGTCCCGAGAGCATGACACACCGTCAGGCCGCTTCTTTCGTTCGTTCAACTGATGACGCTCTGAGGACTGGAGCGATCGGCGCAATTGACGCCGCCCTAATGCGCGAATTGGACTGGGAGTGTGACTCCGGATCGGCGGCTATTCCTTTCGGCCAACTTCCTTCATATCCCCGGCTGCGATCATGCTGCACAGCTTCGCCGCTATCGCACGGCCCGCCTGTTCATGCCCCGTTTCGTTCCAATGACCGAAGCCCATAGGCGTATTCTTGAAGCCGTGGAGGAACACGTGGTGTAGCTGTGCGTATGATTGAAGCACAGGTGCCAGATTCAATACTTCGAAATGCTGACGGCGCCCCAACTGTGCGATCCTACGATCCGGGTAGAACAGGTCACTAACGCCCAGTTTTTCCTCAAATCGTTTGCGGGTTTGCCGCTCCGGCCATACCTGAATGCCGGTATCTTCAGTCACCGCCAGGAAAACCGCATGGTGATGGACCACTTCGTCATGCATCTCGCTTACGAGCGCTTCCGTGACGCGCCAGGCGTCGTCCCAAGCGGGGTCAGTCGGCGACTTATAGATGTCATAATTAATGGCTCGTTCGATCGGATGTTCTGCGGTAGGCGGCGCGGCTCCGGACCTGATGATTTCCCAGGCGTTCTTTAACAAATCGACAAACCGCAGATCACGATAATCAAAACGCGCTGCGCACCAGGTTCGATAGGCGGGTGAATCGACCAGCGGCCCCGTCAATCTCAGTTGGCCATCCACGTAGCTATAAAAGGGCCGGCACTGATCCCCTTCCAGTACAACCGAATTGTTGCGCAGATCGTTGCCAAGAAAAATTGCCAGTACCACGATATCAGGAGAGTATTGCCACACCTTCCTTCGCAGAGTGATCAACTCCTGGGCGGTGCCATAGCCGTCGACACCGAAGTTCATGGCCTCGATGCGGCGGCCTTTGAGGAGGGGACAGTGGATTAGCTGGCGGCCGATAACTGCGGTGAAGGTTTTATCCTCGGGCACCTGGATGGCTTCGACGTACGAATCGCCGATCACAGCGACCCGGATCACCCCTCGGGGTTTGCCCGTAGGAAAATCGGGCCCGCGAAAACCATCCCCGTTGATTCTGACGTAGGCAACTCCCTCTCGCCGATACCATCCGTGCGAGCCAGGATTCAGCCCCCAGCCCCGATACTCATCATAACAGTAAAAATACGGGAACCACCGATTCGCCAGCCGCACACCAACATCGGCCACAGCCAAGGCCAATCCAAAACCGAACACCACCAGTCCGCCAATACCCAGCCATCTCTTGATCATGCGACTTGCGTATTATGCGTTGAGAGGGAAAAGTAGCCAACATCTTTGCCGGGTACTGGTCAATGAGGTCGCCCCCTATGAATCGCCCGATATTGCCACTCGAAGACATCCGTGTGATCGATCTGACCCATTTCGTCAATGGCCCATACGCAACGATGCTGCTTGGCTACATGGGTGCCGAAGTGATCAAGGTCGAATCCCCTAAATGGGGCGACGGGATGCGTCCCGGTTATCGCCGCAGCACTGAGCAGCCAATCGGCCTCGCCTTCGCTCTGATGAATTCCAACAAACGCTCGGTGACGCTTAACCTCAAAAGCGACGAGGGCCGCGAAATTTTTAAACGAATGGTCCGCACAGCCGATGTTGTCGTTGAGAATTACGAAGCCGGCACCATGGATCGGATGGGCCTCGGCTACGATATCCTGCGTGGCATCAATCCGCGTATCATCTATGCCAACAGCACCGGCTATGGGCAGTCGGGACCAAATCGCAGTTTGCCGGCCTTTGATCCTATCGTGCAGGCGATGACCGGCGTAATGGCGGTGACCGGCCGGCCCGAGGACCCGCCGCTCAAGGCAGGTGTAATCGTGGCCGACGTGCTGGGAGCGACGCATCTCTGCGCCGGTATTCTAGGGGCACTTCGGCAGCGCGACCGCACCGGTGAAGCAGTAATGGTTGAAATCTCGATGCAGGAGGCGCTCCTACCTTCGATGGTGTCACACATCAGCGCCTACTATGGGATGGGGTTGCGCCAGCTGCGCGAAGGCAACCGTGGCTCCGGCGGCGTAATCACCCCGGCCAATGCCTATCCGGCCAACGACGGCTGGGTAATGATACTCGCGGCGGACAACGACCGCTGGCGCAGGTTATGCCGGATCATGGGCCGGCCGGAAATGGGTGAAGATTCGCGCTACGCAAAGTTGTCGGGCCGTTCCAGGCATCGCGATGAAATCGACGCACTCATCGGCGAGTGGACGCGTACGCAGAGCCGCGCCGAGTTGATGGAAATGCTGAACGCCCAGGACATTATCTGCGGCATCGTCAAGGAATTGCCCGAAGTGATGAACGACCCGCATTTACTAGAGCGCGGCGCGCTGCAGCAACTTGATCATCCGCAACTCGGCCCCATTACGATTTTCACTTCGCCGCTCCGCTTCAACGGCCAACCAAGCCGCCCTCGTTGCGCCAGCCCCGTTCTTGGCGCCGACAACGAGCAAGTCTATTGTGGCGAATTCGGCATCAGCTCAGAGGAATTTGCCTCTTTGCGCGAACGAAAGATTATCTGATCTGAGACGCCATTTTAGAGGCTCAATCAGCGCTCACGGGCAAAGCTGAGGTCACAAATCCTGGTAAAGAGGAGGTCGGTCCCGGATGAAACTCGCACTGTACCTGCCAAATTTCAGGGACAAGATAACCGTCAGCGAGATCGTCGATCTCGCTCGCGTGGCTGAAGAGCTCGATTTCGATTCGATTTGGACTCTGGACCGCATCGTGGTTCCCGAAGCCTCCGACCGCCAGGAGTTGCGCAAACCGTTCGGCTTCATGAAGGAATTTCCTCGCGCCCTGCCGGTGGCGGCGAGAGGCGAGTTCTTGCATGGGCTGCCGCTCGTTCCGTATCTGGCAGCCATCACGAAGAAGGTCAGGGTCGGCGTAAGTGTGATCGATACACCCTATCGCGCGCCCGGCGTCCTGGCGGCGGAGATAGCGACCTGGGATCACCTTTCCGGCGGAAGAGTCAACGTGGGCGTCGGAACGGGCTGGATGCCCGAGGAGTTCGAGGCAGCCAGTGCGGCCCACATCTACGAAAAACGCAACCGGCACGTGATCGAGACGATCGAAGTCATGCAGGGCGTCTGGACACAAGACCTCTTTGAGTATCACGGCGAGTTCGTGTCATTTCCGAAATGTGGCTTCGGCGTAAAGCCTGTTCAGAAGCCGCACCCGCCCATCTATTTCGGGGGGTTGGGAGTGCCAAAGATTGCGGCGAAGCGAGTCGCCAAGTACGGATTGGCGGGCTGGATCGGAATACAGGACACCCCCGACGATATCGTTAAATGGCGGTCGGCGATCAAAGAGGAGCTCGAAATCATCGGCAGTTCGCGCGGTATCGACGATCTCGAAATCGCCAGTATGGTCTTCTTTGACATCACGAGCGAGAAGACAGATCAGACGCTGAAAGGAAAGCTGACCCCCTTGATGACTGGTACTCCTCAACAGCTCATCGACAATCTCAAGCGGTTCAAGGAGGCCGGTTTAACACTGCCGCTGCTCTGGCCGCCCTTTAAAGGTGTCGCGACCGCGAAGACCATCGTCGATCTGAGGAGATTGAAGGAAGATATTTTGCCCAAAGTGCGGTAGCGGCCAGAAGATATCCTGATGTCAAACGCCCGATTTCCTGTGCATCAGGTAAGCAGCAAAACCTTCGGGAACGAGCGCTATCAAAAAGGCTCTATACTGCCTTGAGCACCCGAACGGAAAAAGGCGATTCCTTACCACGCAGATTGATAGTGCGCGCTTCGGCACGCGGCATCTTTTCGGAAACTTTCTCGAAAACCTCCTCACTGAGCAGCAACTCGCCTGCGCCGGCGCTCGATGCTAAGCGTGATGCGGTATTGACCGGGTCGCCAAGGGCCGTGAAATCGACTACACCCTCGCTACCCACGTTACCGACATAGGAGATACCGGAGTTGACGGCTGCGCCGATTGGCATCCAGGGTGTTTCCCCGTTTTGATAACCGACGGCTTGGAAGAGCGCCAGACCCGCCTCGGCTGCCCGGCGTATGTAATCGGGGCCACAAAATCCCGGGATAAACAGCGCCATTACTTCGTCACCAATCAATTTATCGATGATGGCGTCGTGACGGATCAAAGTCTCCGTTGCCGCCCTATAAAAACGGTTTAGCAGTGACGCGTATTCAGCTGGTCCAACGCGTTCGCCGAGTTGGGTCGAGCCGCGCACGTCGGCGAATAGAATCGCAATGTCGAGTTCCGCGCCGCCGGGCGGAAGCATCTCGCATCATGAATGACATAGCTGGGGATTTTTGCGTGAGGGCCTGAATCCCAGTAGTCCGACAATTTTTCCCCCCACGCCCCCGAAGGGATTGTGACACACCTTGCACCGCGGCGGACCGGGGAGGTAGCGAAAAATATGGTGCATCACCGTAAGCGCGGGATGCCCGTCGGCCAGCATCTTGCGCCATTTCCTATCAGTGTCCGATAACTGCTCTGACATGAACTCGTCCTTCTGGCGTCTCTCGTGAACAATAGCATCGTCGCAATTTTCACACTATGTACAATTTGCGTCAGAAGAAGCCGGTCAACGCCGTTCAATGATCCTCCACCCCACCTTGCGTAGAGCAACGCGTGTTCATAAGCCCCGGTGTCAGTATGGTTGTCCTTAGGCCATGTGCCTGGTGCTTCATATAGACTACGAATAGCGTCAATTTAACGTGAAATGAAACACACCGCAGGTTCTGAGTACTAGAACGACAAAGATGGTGCCTACAAAAATTGCTCTAGATCGCTATATCTATGAAGACATTTATCCGGCATTCAAGGCGGCCACTGACGAGAAGGAAAAGACTGCCCGGATTAATCGCAGTTTTTTGAATTTTCTGGCGGCAAGAAGTCTGCTCCTTACCGGGTGCGACCCTCTGATGACAGCCGATATCGGTTCAGGTCCGTGTGACACCGTGATCAAGTACTTGACCGGCGTTTACTTTTCCGGCGGCTTTACCATTAGAGCGACCGATTTCATTCCCGACTACACCGATCCCCTAGGCGGAATGGCGTTGCGCAATCTTGCCGCCGCACAAACAAGCGGCACCTTGAAGCTGGCCGGGTTTTCGGTCAAGGCAGGTAATGCTTTTGGAGGAAACCTGCTCGATCTTTTGTCGAGTCCGGACGATAGCGTTGAACCCAGGCGCAGCTTCAGGCTCGTATTCGTCTCTCATCTGTTGTATCACGCTGAAGCGGCGTCCGATGTGGACTGCCTAATCGCGGATATAGCCGGGAATCTGCTCACGAATGATGGAATAGCCATTCTGTATCACGTCGCCAATGCTGCACAAACATTCCAGGAGTTTCGTGCACGCTTTGGTAGCAATTCTAGTGAACGCTCGACGAGCGATACCGGTGCGGTGACGATCGATGATCCTCCGGCGGAGATAGCCCGCGCCTGTCGCCGGCTGGAACTTCCGTTTTACGAGGCCCCATTCACAACCGATCTACGTTTCCGCCCGCTGGGGGTTGATGAGTGGACGAGTTTCAAAGCCCCTTTGACCTACGATGCTCTCGCGGAGCGCAACCCCGGCGCGTATGAGGACTTGAAGAAACTCTATTTCGTGGTGCAGCGACCACCGCTCGAATTCGCGAGTGACGTTTCAGCGACGGGTCTGTCGCGCTTCATGGACGAGATACGGCCGGTCATCGAAGCGAATCGTGGTGTGCTGCCGCTAGCCGAGCGGATCCAAGTTTTTTCCACAACCGATATGTCTGCTTGTCTGAGAGAAGCGATCGCTGAGGCGCTGCCGCTTGCTGTTCGGCACGTTATCGAGTGAAGGGGCCGCTGCAGCTCGAGGCCCGACACGCTTTTCCGGGTGAACTCGACCAGCTTTCCTGGGCTAAGAGGCCAGCAAGCGACCGCCTTATCACCCCGGCCGCAAACTAATTCATTCCGTCCGCCGTATCATTTACACTTTTTCGGGCGGCAACCAAAACGAGCGCGTGCCGCCGGTTGCCTTTACAACGATACGAGCTACGATTTCAGCTATCCGAAAGGAGGATGAATTATGGCCAAAGCTGCGGATGTGGTGCAGATCGGCTCTAGTCCGAAAACCGCGAACAGGGCTTTAGGGGCTGCATGGGAGTCGATTACCAACGGCTATCGGGCGGGCTGGCGATCAACCACCAAAGCTTACGATGCCGTTAAGCAGTACACCGACAAGGGCTATAAGAGCTCTCGCGAATACATGAAGTCGGGGGCCGATTTCGCTGCGCGCGTGGGTAATGACGTCAACGAGTTGGCCAAAAGACAGCCGGTGATAGCCATGGTGACCATTTTCGCGGCAGGGTTTGCGGCAACTTATCTAGTAGGCCGCATAACCACCCGAAAGGCGCCGCCAGCACGAGGATGGCGTTCGGCTTGGCGCAGATAATCAGCGGTCCAGGCGGACGCCTAACAATCGTGTTCCCCTGGTCGTCGGAAGAGTTGCGCGGTGGCACTTGCTAATCGCCGGAGTTCGAGGAGATTGGGTCGCGGCGTGGCTGCCCTTGCCGCGATCCAACGAGATCGCAGACCTCCCGTGCTCGACTACAGTTTCACGCAGCGCGAAACTGGTACTAACTTCTGGATCGGCGAAGCCCTCATTTTTGGTAAAGGTATTTGCGGCCTACCATATGAGTGTGGTGAATCTGAATTTCGCACAACAAATCACGTCTTCTAGAGCCGCACCGATCTTGTCATTCCCGCGCGGTCTGTTTTGTCTGGCGCGCGAGGAATCCCGAAAAGTAAGCCGAGAACGCAGGACCCTTCGCGGCAGCCGCGTGCGGGTGACAAAACAAAGACATATCCCGCCCAATCTTTTATGCAGCGAGTCTCAAACTCAGGACACTAGGATTTCTTTGCCAGGTTTTCGTGAAATTCTCGCAGCGATGGCTACGTCAGCAGTTATTGTCTGGCGAGTACTCCAGTTTCGGCCAGGTGGCGATCAGAGCCTTCACTGAGCGCTTGGCGCATCCGACGCCCTTAAATCAAAAGACGCATTGAGCAACCCATGAGAGGCCTCAATGTTGTTGGCAGGACTAATATAGGCAGGCTGCTGACTGTTGGCCTCGACGTATTGAGCTTCTTCATGGGCGCGAGCCGCCGTCTGCAAGTGAGTCAGCGTTTTCTCTGAAACCGGCACCCTCAAAGCGATCTCCCGGCTGACCTCGTCTTCCGCACGAGCCAAAGTCATGTCTCGAAGCTCTAGTAATGAAAGGGCTGAATTGACACCAATATCCACCGGATCAAATGCCGCACGCAGATCAACGGAGTAGCGATCGTCGCCGGCCTCGAGAATCTGATGGCCATCTCGCGTTGACACGAATTGTACCTTCACTCCCACATTCCACGCTGCAACCAGCAAGGCGTAATACGCGTCGTAATGCAGTACTTCACCATAAACAACGGTATCCGCATCGAGCCATCGGCCAAGCTGTTGCGGTGGCACCGCAAGCAGCTTCTTCCAGTTATCTATTCCATGGTCTTGGAGAACGGTATCGATCGCAGGCATCGGCACAATGGTGAATTCACGCTCCGCCATTTGGCCCGCGAACGACCGGCGCAGCCGGCTTGCGTACGTCCAGGCCCATTGCTCCTTCTGCTGCTCATTGCGATGCGTGAGGGCGATTTTGTTCACTCGGAATTGGGCATTGCTGCGATCAACGAATGGCAGCACCGCGATGCGTTCGGGCGGATTCTGCGAGTAATCGGTCGCCAACTTGAGGGTGACCCGGCCCGGGTCCACCTCGATCAAGTGGTCGACCCACGTTTTTCGGCCGTGAGCCTCCGCGCTCTGCTGAGCTTGGAAAAACGGCCGTGAGTCGTAGTTTGCGTCCGTTGCTGAGCAACCGGCAGTGAAGATCAACGCCAGAATAAGAACGACCATAAAACCCTCAGCCGCCATTGAAACCCGTCAGCCGGATAGAATGACAGGTAGGATCGCGAGTGTGCTCCGGCGATCAATTCGGGCTTAGTGTCGAGGCTTGGATGGCAAATGGAGCAATCATCCTGCCATGTGGAAAGGCTGCATGCTTGGCAGACCAGGAAATGGATAGTGCGGGTTAAAACCTCAGTCGGAACAAGTCGCGGTACTATCGGTGATGAGCGCGGGTGGCGGGGGTGCCGATTTACGGAAGGTACTAACCGTGTAAAATTTGGCAACCCATTCGGCTCCTGTGTTCGATTTTTGTCTTCGCATGGCCCCCGTCGAACTCCACGAACATTCGAGGGCAGCGGCGCGGAGTGCAGCATTTGTGGGCGACGCGACATTCTCGCCGCGTGCTAAGGCTGGATCATAGCGATCTCAGTTGCCCGGACCATCAGAATTCGATGCAATATAGGGGCGACGTTTGATAATACCAGCTCGGTATTGACGTCCTTTGGTTGCATTTGACCAAGAACCAGCCTATCGTGGATAGCTGAAGCTAAACTGACCTGAACTCAGTCGGGATGAAGAGAGCTTCAGATGGAGTATGGGCGGTGGATTGGGGGTATGGGACCGATGGTTCACGGAAAACTCGAGAATAATTTCACAACGGCGGGGTGGCTCCGCCAGACCACACAACAGATCCAGGTTCTCGATTACGAACTGCATGCAACGCTCAGGATCATCGGCGCTGGCGGGACGCTCGATCCGGCGCAAAAGACTGCGTTCACAGCGGCAACCGTCCAGCGGGCTCGGTTGATGGGACGCGTAATACGGCACGTGGCCAGGGCCGCCACTTAATAGACTTCGCGACGCATTCTCTTTCGACTTGAGTCAATAGTCCCCGAGGGCGCGGCTCGGCAGTCTTGGGGAACATACGCCACATCGCTAAAGGCGGATCTTTGACTGCCGCCTGGCCCTTTCTTTGGGCAGAGTGCCTGCGCTCCGTGTAACTGGCCACAGCCATTTTCGCCCGACGCAGGGACCCGCGTTGAACAAGCCCGCTAGACCAGTTGGTTCGGACAAGTCGTTCAACTGCTTGCGAAACGGACTCTACGAAACGATTTCAACAATTGGACCCTCTCGCTTTTGGCGCGATGCGCATACGATGATCCGGCTGCCGATAAAAGACCCGCTCGAGTGGCCGGGCGAAGACTAAAATCGGCATGGGCGGCAGGCTCTTCAACGAGGCTGATAGGCATGCCCGACACTTGCGCAAAAAAGGATCAGTGCGGCGGCGAGAGCCGGCAACAAATTGTCTTCGAGGAATCGTTTCATTGCGGACTTGTGCGACCATCGGAGCGATATGGCGGCTCGTGGGTACTCAGTCTCAATCTTTCATGCGCCTGACAAGCAAGGCCTTTCATTCGATGATATTTAGTACAGCTCAAAGATCACGTCGCGTATCCGCAAGGGTCGGCAGTAGGGCTTCGATTCGGGTGGCGATCGAACCTACTTGCTGGGCGCGTTCTAGTGCCATGAAAACACCCGCAGCTACCGCTAAGGATTTCCCTCGGCGCCGGTGGCGTCGTGCTGCGGCGGAATTCTGAACAAGCGCCCGGCTGTGGATACAATGGGCCAACAAAGCGGCGCAGAGAGTAGACGAACCGCGCCGCTCGTGCGTAAATGGAAGGTGGTGGAGTTGGGCGGCTGGGTTTTTCTGCTGCCTGTCAAGGATCTTCTGGATCGTTCGCGTCCTGGCGATTGTAAGCGGCCCAGCTAGAGCAGCCTGTTACTGACTCTCCAGGGGACGGACTCGGCGTGATTTGGCGGTTAGCTTGCGCCTCGCGATTGCTACTCCTGTGCAGCAATGAGGGATGACGCCAATCAACGTCGAGTGTCGAGCGAATCGCCGACGGGCTCGGACGGACGAGCAGCTGGCAACTTGCCGAGCAACTCCAGTCGCAGCGGACGCAGAGAAAACAATGGATGTGGTTGGCCAGAGGTGAGGCCCATGGTTTATCTAATCGAGAACGAGCCGGGTGCGCGCATTAAGGTAATTGGAGCAGGCGGTTGTGGCGGGAATGCAATCAATCACATGATCGCCTCGGGCTTAGGCAACGTCGAATTTGTCTCGGTCAACACTGACTCACAGGCCCTCCGCAATAATACGGCTTCAATTCAGTTGCAAATCGGGCAAATGCTGACTCGCGGACGCGGCGCCGGAGGCAACCCTGAGATCGGCCGCAAGGCCGCGCTCGAGGATGAAGAGCGCCTGCGCAATCTGCTGGCGGAATCTGAGATGGTATTCGTTACGGCTGGAATGGGCGGTGGCACTGGGACCGGTTCCGCTCCGGTAATCGCCCGCCTGGCACGCGAGGTCGGCGCACTCACAGTTGGAGTGGTTACGAAGCCCTTCCTGTTCGAGGGACGCAAACGGCGGAGCCAGGCTGACGAGGGGTTACGCGAACTCAAAGAGGCGGTCGATACGCTTATCACGATTCCCAATGACCGCTTGCTATCAGTAGCGAGCCGCAACACCACGCTGAAAGAAGCTTTCCACAAAGCCGATGATGTTTTGCTTCAGGCAGTACGGGGCATTTCCGAGTTGGTGACTGTGCCTGGGCTTATCAACCTCGACTTCGCGGATGTGCGTTCCATCATGGCATCTATGGGCATGGCAATGATGGGTATGGCAAGCGCATCTGGCGAAGATCGCGCTATTGAGGCCGCACAGCGCGCGGTCTCCAGTCCACTGCTCGAGGATACCTCAATCAAAGGGGCGCGCGGATTACTGATTAACGTTACCGGCGGCCTGGATATGTCCCTCTTTGAAGTTCATGAGGCGGCAAGCCTGATCCAGGATGAGGCACATGAGGATGCGAACATTATCTTTGGCGCGGTGATCGATGAACAACTCAGGGACGAAATCCGTGTTACCGTCATAGCGACAGGATTCGGCGACACCCGGCAGGAACCCGAACGACGCACTCCAGGCTTTTCGCCGGCAGAGTTTCACAGCACCGTTCCTCCCAGGGACGTGCCCGGGCCGCAATTCGAACAACGCCATCCAATCGCTACGACACTTGACGCTGCGGGGCCGGAAATCGAACCTCAAGCGGAGCCAGACGTTGCCTCTGATGTCGCTCCTCCGTCGCTAATCGAGAGCCAGCCGATGCGAGGCGGCGCGTCACCTGAGACATCGCCAGCGCAGGACGCGTTGCATAACGGCATGTTCAACGGAAATGGCAAACCGATTCGGCGCCTCGGGCTGATCGATGACAAAGTCCTTGACGTGGCCACGATCAAGCAAGGTAAAACCCAACGCTTGGCATCCGAAACGAGTCGGAATGGCATCGGAAAGTTGGGTAATGCCGACTTGGAGCACAATCTCGAGGAACCAGATCAACTAGGTGACGTCATGGAACCGGATCAATTGGGTGATGCCATGGAACCGGTAGTCGATGTCACGGAACCGGACGGATTAGGTGATGTCACGATCGGCGGCAAGCCCGGCTCAATCGCTCCCCCCTCCCCCGAGTCTGAGCCCGAGAGCACAAACTCGGACGATATGCCGCCGGAATTCCCTGTACCTGCGGCCTCCGTTCCGCCGCAGGTTGACCTGGAGCGGCCCGGGTGTGCCAGCTTGCCTGAAGCGGCTCCGTCGCAGGCACCGCAAATTTTCAGCTTCAATGGCAATAGCAAGCCAATAGCGCGGCTCGGGCTTCTAAAGCAGGGTATTCTTACCCTGGCAAACTTCAAACGGCGCAATGGCGGATCGGCAATCGGAGCAACGAACAACCAGCGCAACGGCGTACTTCCGTCTCGCTCGATTTCATCACGCACGTGTATGTGTTGTGGCGCCACGGAACTTGCTGAAGCAGCAGCGTTCTGCTCAAAATGCGGCGCTTCGCTCAGAGGGTAACAAGGAAAGCTTGCTTCGCGCAGTTGGGCGCGGAATTCGTTTAAGCGAGCGAAGCTGATAGGGCGGGAGGCCAGACGAGAGCGGTCGACCCGCCGTGGCTTTAATTGAGCGGCGCGCCAACTAATTCATTCCTTCCATTCCAATGAAGCTCTAACATCTATCGCGAATGGCTGATGGATTAGGATGTTCCTTTTCCTGCGGTAACTGTAACGAGCTATATTGCGCGATGCTTGCAGCCGCGAGGCGCGGCTGCTGGATTTAGCCAAGATGTTCCTGCGCTTCCTCTTGGCGGCAATTGTCGGACTGAGTACCGCACCGGCTGCCGCGGCGACTCTAGCCGAGCTTAATCCCGGGGTCCATTACGAGACCGCGGAGATCAAGATAACTGGCAATCACCATTTCTCGAATAGCGACTTGCTCGCGGTTATGCAGACCAAAACGCGGCCGGCCTATAAATTCTGGCAACATCGGCCCACGTTTAATCCCGCGACCTTCAAATCCGATATTGATCGCATCAAACGCTTCTACCAGGTGCATGGGTATTATGACGCTGCGGCCGGCTACACGTTGACAGTAAACGAGAAACTCGTCACCCCAACGATTTCGGTTCGCGAAGGAAAACCGGTTCAGGTTACAACCGTCCGCATCAGCGTCGAAGGGTCGGCACCGGCTCCGAGGGCGCTTGAGCCTGCTTTTAAACTGCCCCTAAAGCAAGGCGACACATTCACCCAGACTGACTATGAGTCAGGCGAAGCCCAGTTGCTCGACATCTATATGCATAACGGCTACGCCCATGCCCAGGTGAATCGCCGGGCGCAGGTACTGGTCGGAACGCGCCAGGCGTATATCTGGTACTTCGTTATACCCGGAAACTACGGTGTGTTTGGCCCCACAACGGTGCAAGGCACACGACACGTGTCCCCGCGGCTCGTGTTCCGCGAATTAACGTACAAACCAGGAGAGATGTTCGATTCGGCACAAATCGCCGCCTCACGCACCAAAATTGTAGGACTGAATCTGTTCCGTTCGGTCGAATTCATACCCCAAAGCGACAGCTCCAATCCACGCGTAGTACCGATTCAGATAAGGGTGCAGGAAAAACCCAAACACTCCATAAACCTCGGGCTGGGCTATAATACCGAAAGCCAGTTCAACATCGGGTTGCAATGGAACAACTACAATTTCCTCGGTGGGGGACGGCAACTGAGCTTATTAGCCCAGTATTCGAACGTGGTAAGCACGGTCGATCTGAAACTGGTCCAACCCTATTTCTTGTCGAAGAAGTCAACGTTTATTGGCGAAGCTAACATCTGGCAGGAGATTTATCAGACTTACGACCTTAACGCGGGACAGATACAGCCGCGCGTGAGCTATAAGTTCCTTCCCAAGCTAACCGGCAATCTTGGATGGCGCCTGGCATATCTACACTTCTACTCGTTGAACTCGAGCACGATAGATCAGATCGGCGGGGTACGCCGCAAGGGCATTGTCTCAGGCCCATTCGCGCAACTTATCTGGAACAACACCGAGGACCCGTTCAATCCGCAACGTGGTGAGATTGCAACTTTGTACGCGAGTACGGCCAGCCATGTCTTTGGCAGTGACTATCGCTACTGGCGGGCGATTGGAGAGGTCCGCAAGTACCATCTGCTGGGGTGGCAGACAGTATTGGCGGGACGCTTTAAACTCGGTTTTGAGCATTCTTACGGCTCAATACGTGATATTCCCCTTTCGGAGCGTTTCTATTCGGGCGGCGAAGGAAGCGTTCGCGGCTATGGCCTCAGGCGTATAGGTCCCTTGAGCACTGCCAATCAGCCGCTCGGCGGGCTCAGCTTGGTGGAATGGTCGCTCGAGCTGAGGCGTCCGCTGTTTTGGAAAATTACCGGCTCGCTGTTCTTCGATTGCGGCCAGGTCTCCAAAGATCAAGACCGGGTTCCGATCGATGCGCTGCAGTGTGGTTATGGCCCCGGCTTGGGTATGACTTCTCCGGTCGGTCCAATACTGCTCGATCTAGGCTTCCCCACGAAAACACCGAAAGGCGATTCACACTGGCAGGTTTATTTCAGTATCGGGCAATGGTTTTGACGCTATGAACGAGATGCCTATCTAAGCCCGCTCTCGTCGCGGAGGAGAGAGATGCAGACCGCGATGCGATTTTTGCGGCGCGCGATTCTTATAATTCTGCTGTTCATATTGTTCAGCATCTTTGCGCTGGTAATTCTCACGCGAACGCCAATAGTCAATCGCTTTTTGCGTGACAAAGTGATGGCGTTCGCTAACGCCAGCTATCGCGGCAGGCTCAAGATCGCCCGCATCGAAGGTTCAGTATTCGGCAGTTTGCGGCTCGAGCAGATACAACTGATTTATCAGAATAAAGTCATCGCCTCGATTCCGCGTGTTTCGCTCGACTATTCCCTGGTGCCCTTGTTGTGGCGCACCGTCCATCTGCGAGTCAGCGTCGACTCACCGCAGATCGACGCGCAACGGCAATCGAACGGAAGGTGGAACCTGCTCGATGCAGTCTCCGCACGAGTTCCGGCGGCCCCCAGCTCGGGGAAACGAACGCTCACGATCGATGTGGACTCGGTGCAGGTTAATAATGGTACCGTGCTGGTGATGCCCAATGGGGCTAATGGTCCAGGATATCGAGTCACGAATTTCGATCTGGATACAGCTGCGATGTTGCCATCGGCGGGCATGTCCGTAAAGCTGCGCAGGCTTACCGCAAATGTTGCCGGGCCGAAGCTTCCGCTGCTCTATACCGCAGTGTCGCTGGACTATGATGCGATGACTCAGCCAGCTACGGTGCATGTGACAGATCTGGACCTGCGCACGCAAAAATCGACCATCTCGCTCAATGGCGATGCACGCCTGGGCCAGACCCCCGTAGTTAACATCAAACTCTGGCTGCGCCGATTGGCAGCGGCGGACATTGCAGAAATTTACCCGGCTTCCCAGCTCAAGGCTGATCTGGCCGGTACGGTTACGCTGCAGGGACCCGAAAGCGCGCTCCACAGCATTATCGCGCTCAGTTGCGCGGGAGCCACTCTCGATGGAGGCGCCGATGCTGATCTCGCTGAAAAGCCGCCCCGCTACGCAGTCCAGCTCAAGCTGTCGAACGCAAACCTGCAGAAAATCATTCGTAACAATGAGGTCTCGGGAATAATCAATGCGACGGTAAATGGCAAAGCCGCCGGCTCAGATGCTGCCGGTGTAGCAGCAGATGTTCATTTGAACGGCCGCAATTTGGCGGCGAGGCAATATCGTCTCGGAACTCTCGATTTGACCGCAGCCGCGGCTAACAAAAATGCCCAGATGATGCTCACGCTTGTGGCCCCCGCCGGCTATTTGACCGCGCGCGCAAATAGCACTATCAATGCCGATCCCGCATATCACCTGGAATTGACCGCACGTCATCTCGATATCGCGAAAGTGGGCGCCGGTGCTGGCGCCCGGCCCACGAACTTGAATCTCGCCGCATTGATTGACGGCCGCGGCTTCACGCCGTCGGCCGCCGACACGGCGATTAAACTCACCGTCGATCGTTCTCAGCTCGCTCAGATTACAGTGGACCGCGGAGTCATCAATGCTCGTGTAGCGAATAATCGCGCCGACATCGCGCAGCTCCATTTCGACGCAGCTGAAAGCACGCTGGATTTGCGGGGCACCGCAGGGCTTAGCGCCAACTCCCCTGCTAACATTTCGTATGGCTTCCATTCACGAAACATAAGAGAACTACTTCTTTTGGCCAAAATGAAAGGTGCTGGCAGCGTTGATATCAACGGGGTCGTAAACGGGACACGTTCTGCGCTTCGAACCCAGGGCACTCTAGAAATGACCTCGGTACAGGCCGCTGGCTATTCACTCCGCCAGGGGAGGAGCCAATTTACCGTCGCCCTCACCGGACCGGAAGCGCCCTCCGGTAAGCTTTATGCAGCTATCGACGGAGTGAAGGCCGGCGCGGAGCTGCGGTCGATACGATTAGCGCTCGACGCAGCGCCCGGTTTGCCGCATGCCCTGGCCTTGCGGCTCAACGTGATTGATAACGCGGGCAGAAGGGACCTGCTTGCCACTCATCTCACGTACCAACCACAATTAATCGCCGGCCAGCTCACCGAAATGACACTCGGTCTCCCCACAGGCGACTGGCATTTGACCGCACCAGTCACTTACCGGCAAAGTCCGCGTGGCGTATCCATAAGCCGGCTTCAATTGCAAAGCGAGACCCGCGAGTTGGTTCTGCAGGGCACTATCGCCCAACAGGGAGCACAGGACTTCAGTCTTAGATTGGACAGGTTCGAACTGGCGGCACTGCAGTCGTTAACCCCTCGCCTGCACGACGTCCACGGCATGCTGTCGACTGCCCTGCGCATTGCAGGCACGGCCGCGGCGCCCACTATAAATCTTGCCGCTCAGGCCTCGAAACTTGGGGTCGGGAAGCAGCCGCTAGGGGATTTCAACCTGACTGCGAACTATGGAGGTACGCGCGCTACATTTGAAACAATCCTTCGACAGAATGCGACAGACCATCTGAATGCCAACGGCTCGCTGGGGATGATTTTGAGTTGGGAGCATGGCGTGAAGGCGAAGATCGGCAATGCGGTGGATCTTTCGGCCAATTCCGCCAGGCTGGATCTGGCGCAACTGGGCAGCCTCTTCCCGGACGACGTGCACAATTTTCGCGGAACGGCGGCCCTCGATTTGCGCGTGCAAGGTACACTGAAGCAACCGCAACCGACCGGATCAGTCCGGATTGCCGGCGTCCAGGGCGAAATCGTCCCGCTGGGAATAACGATTTCTGATTCGAAAATCGTCGTTGCGCTTGCCGAAAATGCGATTCGCATTGAAACTCTCCAGGCACATTCCGGACGGGGTAGCATCATCGGGAGCGGCGCAATTGGATTCGTGCACTATGCGCCCGGCGCCTTGGGCGTCAATCTAAGCTTCGACAAATGGCCAGCGATCAACACTCAGCAATACGCTGCGACCATAGGTGGGCATTTGGAGGCCAACGGCACGATCAGCCAGCCGCGCCTGCAAGGCCGGCTTGACGTCCTTAATGGAACTATTCAACCAGACATAGCCTTCCTCGGTGCGACATCCAACCTGTCTCCGGACGACACCATAGAGGTGATCCACCCGGGCCAGCCCGGGCCGCAGACGGTGAACGCCACCGCCGGCCCGAATCAACGGAGCTTTGCGCCTCCTGCACCTGCGCCGCAGCCGTCAACGTTCAACAATCTGGCGATGAAACTTGCCGTGTTTATTCATCGCGATACGTGGATACGCCATCCCGATGCTGCAGTCGAACTTGAAGGCAACCTTGATGTGGACAAAGACCCCGGCGGTCCGATTAGAGTAGCAGGCGAGGTGCGTACCGTACGCGGCACAATCAACTATTACAATCGCCAGTTCACTTTGAGGAACGGCGTCTTAACTTTCACCGGCGGCCGCAAAATTGACCCGGGCTTGGATATCGACGCTCGCTACAATGTCACTAATTATACTATCGACATAGTAGTGGGTGGTACCGCTAGCAAACCTACTTTGGAGTTCAAGAGTCAACCAGAATTGGCGCAGGCCGACATCCTGTCATTAATACTGTTCGGCAAGACCACAGATGCGCTGGGCCAAGGTCAACAAGCCAGCCTACAGCAACAGGCGAGTAAAATGGCGACCGGAGTTGCCGCTCAACAAATCGGCCAGGCAGTAGCTAGTTCGATGGGGTTGCAGGGAATGGGTATAACATTCAACCAAGCCAGCTCGGGCGGTCCCGGAGTGGGTATCGGGCGTTACCTCGGCGAGAATACCTATGTCTCTGCTTCAGAGTCGGTCGGAGGCAGCGGCAGCGGACAGAAGGTTTCGGTTCAATATTTTTTTCTGCCCTGGTTATCGCTCACGACGAGCAGCGCAGCCGACGGCTCTCACGAAATCGACCTGAACGTGATCAAGCAGTATTGAACAACAGGCGAGGGCACAATGCCTGCCAACACCGACCAGCAATCCCAAGCTCCCCCCTCGATAAGCAAGCGGCTTTATCGCCGGCTTTCGGCCGAACGCACCAAAGCCGACCTGGAGCGGCTTGAGCGTTTAACCCACCGAGGGCCGTTGGGAATCGTGCGGGCTGCGATCATCGGGTTCACCAGTCATAACGATACGCTCTGGGCGTCGGCGCTGACCTACACCTTTAGCCTGTCTCTGGTTCCGATTCTGGCGGTGGCGCTTTCAGCGGTCAAAGGACTAATCGGTACAAATGTTTTAAAGCCGTTAATCGAACAATACCTGGCGATCAAAAGTCCGGAATTGACCGACCGCATAATGCAGTACGTCGGCCACATCAATGCAGCAACGCTTGGCACGGTTGGGGGTGCGACGCTCCTGGTGACTGTACTCCTGACTCTGAGCACGATAGAGCGGGCGCTCAATACGATCTTTCATGTTCCGCAAGAAAGATCGTGGCTGCGCAAGTTCACTGATTATCTCAGTATGATTTTTACTCTTCCGGTGTTGCTGGCCGCCGGCGTCTCACTCAAGACCAGCTTTGCCACGAATTTGCCCCACCTGCCAGGACTTGGATGGATTGCAGCAACTTTGCCGGTGTGGGCTGGCTTTTCGTTCCTTTACCTGTTCTTCCCCAACCGGCGGGTCAGATGGGACTGCGCCACGCTGGGAGGATTGGCGGCGGCAATTGCGCTGGAGATCGGGCAATGGGCCTACATCAAGTTCCAAGTGAGCGCCGGCCGCTACGAGATGATATACGGAGCGTTGGCCGCGGTGCCTATTCTGTTGACCTGGATCTACATCGCCTGGACCATCGTATTGGCCGGCGCAGAATTGGCAGCGGCGGCGCAAGGCACTGAACCGAGCTTCACTCTCGATTATCGCTCACCTGCGTTTGTCCGGACGGCGGTGCTGTTGACCGTATTCCGGACCGCCGAGCGAGCCTTGTCGCCGCGCGGCCACGCCTGCAGTATCGATAGCCTTTCGGCGGAACTCGATGTTTCCCCCGCAATCCTGCGTCCTATCCTCGACCAACTGCAAACCTCCGGAATCATCATTGAATTGGGCAACGATTCCGCTGCATCCCGTTCCGGACTGTTTCTCGCGCGCGATTCCTCGGAGCTAACGCTCGCGGAGGTATTTGAAGGATTCGAGCAAGTTCCTGAACATATTCACGGCGACCAACGTATTTCCGCCTTCCTGACGAGTCTCGCTGCGACCGAGCACGAAAACTTAAGCGGATTGACGGTTAAAGATCTGGTGCTGGGACGATTTGACCCACAACGTCATGCCCGGCGTGAGCCGATGGAGCACCGCGCCGAATCGTAAAGCCGACCCTTGGGTGGGCCGACTGTCACTTCCCCCGCTAACTGTCGTAGATCTTTTCCAGCTATTGGTCCTAGTCTTCGGAGCATGGAAGAGTCGTCACGGTTACCAGAATCCCGCCGCCAAACTCGCCGCTAGACCGCTTTCATTTACTCCAATCTCATGTGGAGCAGGGCCAGCCGCTGCGTCTACTCGCAATCAAGGCAGGCATATGATATCGATCGGCGCAGCGATGGCTGAGGCGGTATCAACGTTCCGGTCTTGTAGCACTAGTACATAAAAAGAGGGTTGATACCGGCGCTGGCCGGGCAGTGCCAGACAAAATTAAAGCAGTATTGAAGGTCTGGCGCTGGAAAAGCCGCCGTTACGATCTCGGCCTGGTAACGCCATCGCGGTCTTCGACGCCTGGATCCTTTTATCCCCTCTATCTCAGGAACATGCTCGTTCAGGCCGCGATGGGCCGTTTCGTCGAAGCGCGCTGGGCGGACGAGATCCACAACGAATGGATCCGAAACCTAACCACCCGCGCGCCAGCCGTTCCAATCGAACGCCTGCAGGAAACGCAGCGGCTGATGATTGACCGGACCCAAT
>JAMXLL010000172.1 GCA_024281015.1 Candidatus Binataceae bacterium | reverse complement strand
CAGCAGACCCCCAGACGGCAGTGCCCGGCAGCATCGCGCAATCAACTGTGCATTGGTCGGTTCATCTTCACTGTGAATTATGTTGGACATGAAGATGACGTCGAGCGGAGTGGGAGGCTCGTCGCGCTTATAGTCGAACTCATGCAATGTCAGTCGGCCGAGGTCCAGGCCGCCCCGCTCATCAAGGATTCGGCGAGTTACCTCAAGGGTGGCAGGAAGATCGAGTAGAATACCGGTTAGATTCGGCCATTGACGTAAAAATTCAATCAGGTACGTACCCGGGCCGCCGCCGAGGTCTGCTACGGTCCGTGCCCAGGATAGATCAAGCTGCCGAGCGGTCCAGGCCGCGTCGCCCCGAGCTCGTACCAAGCTGTCCATCGCACGAATAAACCGGCCGGTTTCCCGAGGATCAGACTGGTACATGTCAGGCGCACGGGCAGGCTGGCCGGTGCGAATTGTTCCGGCAAGATCACCCCAGGTGTTCCATAGGGCTTCGTCAAACAAGATCATGCCGCCTAGATATTCGGGCGAGCCCTCAAGCAGGTATCGGCGCGCCCCCTCGGGGAGGCTATAAAGGTCTGCATTCTTGTGAAGAAGCCCGAGTGCAGTCAAAGCATTTGCTAAAAGCATAGTGGCCTGCGGCGCGCAATTGATCGCCGCCGCTATCCCAGCCGCATCCCGCCCATTCGCTTCAAGAGCCTCGAACAATCCTAGTTTCAGCGCCGTCTGGATAGCGCGGGCCTCGGCGTGGCCGCCAGCCAGTGACATCAGGCGAGTGATATCGAGCTTCACGTCCTCCATATTTCAGCAGAAAAAAGCGCTCAACAAAATGCGCGGTTGGTGCCGACGGTATGTAATTCCACTCCCTGCAGGCGTAACCGGCGAGCGCCAGGCCGGCGCCGGGGAGCTGCGATTTCGTCAAGAAAGAACCGCCTTCGCGATGGCCTGGTGCGGGGTGCCGACTGTCATGCAAAGTCGACGCGCGGCGAGCGTGAATCGTTGCCGGCGAGGCCCCGATTCGAATCTACGCTCGGATCATCACTATTACGCCCGCCGCGCGCTCGACTATGTGCTATTTCAGCTTGCCGCTGGGGCCCCCGGAGCCTGTTGAACTCCGAGAGATACCAGGCGCTTATCGAGCCCATTGGCCCAATAGTCCATGGCGTTCTCGGCGTCGCCCCACTGGAAGACGTCGACGTTCTTTATCGAAGCGCCGCCCATTCGTTGGTCAGCCCAGGCCGCGAGTAATTGACCCGAAACCGAATCGGTTAATTTAGCTTCGCCGGTCGCGGAACCGACAAAAGCATAGGTGCCCGTTGCAGCCATTTTTATGAGACTCAGTGCTCGCGCCTGCGGTACGAGTACGGAAACTGAGCGCAAACCGGGGGTTGCAGCGGTCGCGTCACTCAGCGCAACGGAGAGCTTCGCGACACCCGGACCGGGTTCATTGACTATCGTGAAGTTCTTGCTGAAGTCCTGTTGCAGAACGTTGTAGAAGTAATTGCACAACTTCTGTTGGTCTTCTGCAGACACTTTGGAATCCGCATCGGCCCAGTAAGTAACCGGAGCGATCATGATCTTGTTATATGAAGAGAAGTTGCCATTCGGGTTCGTATAGGCGAGCATCGCTTTTTGCCCGGAACCCTCCGCTGGGGGTTGAAGCAGGGAATAATCGCTCCCCAGAAAACCGCTTGGTGCCGGCCCTGCCGGGGTTGCTCCTTCCGCGCGCTGAAGAGCGTTGGGCTCAGGCGCCGCGGTTTGCGAGCAAGCGGCCAGTAACCAGCCGGCCAAAATGGCAAATGCCAAGCCGCTCGCAATTTTCATGTAACTGACTTTGTCGTTCATTTTTTCCTTTGCTCCTTAACCTCGCGATTGGACTTGGGCCACCTGTAGTGCCATTCCCCCTAGTTGTTGGACTTAAGCACCGACACCCTAAACTGTTAATCCCTCAACTGTCTCCATTAATCCGCGTGCCTGACGCAACTTGGTGCGCGGGCCCATGCCCCGAAACCCGGATTCGGATAAATCCGTTCACCAGGCGATGGCCACTCATACTGCGTCGCTCATGTGCGTATATGATACGGAAACGGAGGCGAAACTTCAGCTCCGGTGGAGCTTGAGAAGGGGATCGCACGAACCTGTTTGCACAGGCGCGGGCATCGGCGCCAGGATGAAGATTTGGAATTGCTGCCACAGCGAATGTCACTAGTTTCCAAGCCTATGCCTTGCGAAAACTCATAAGGCGTAACGGTAACCGCCGTCCAATAGGCCTCGCCTGACCAGAGCATGTGCCTGAAGTGCCTCGTCGAATTGTAAATCCCCGGCAGGGGTGGGCCGGCGCGCCCGCTTTTCGGCTTGGATTAGCGCGTGCGTCATCGCCCAGAAATACTCGACGCGGTGAGAGATTTCCTCAATCCTCTCCTCGCGCAGGCCGGCCTCCCAAGCGGCGTGCCGATACTCTTCCATCGTACCGATGCGGACGTGCCAGTGACGGTTGAATAATTCTCTGTATTCGGGCCGGACAAGAAAGCAATCGGTGACGAAGACGTGACCGCCAGGGCGGATGAGCTCGGTCAGGCGGCTGAACAGCTCCATCCGTGGCATATGGCAACAACTATCCAGCGCGACGGCAGTGTCAAAGCAGCTCTCGCCCGGAATCTTTATCGCATCGCATAACAGCGGGCGTACATGGGCCCGGTCCTGGTCGCTTCAGGAACAGCCGTAATCGTTACTCGAGGCCGCCGGGGCGTCCGGGATGAGAGCCGCGAGAGAGGGCGAGTGATCGAAGTCGAACATGTCCTCCAGCGGGTTCGCAAGCTCGTCACGAGCAGTCAGATGGGGCGTTGCTACCGCGGGTCGGCTCAAGAATCGTTTCTCGATCAGCGCCAGCAATGACGTGTGGTCGCCGAGAGTATGTGAAACATAATGAGGCTTCGAGAACGGCGAGACGGCGAAAAACGGTACGCGGAACCCCAGACGATCGAAGTTCGCACAAAACGACGGATAGCTGCGCGACGACGGGTCGAACATCGGACATAGCAGTTGCGCATCCTGCATGCTGCGCGCGCACGACAATCCCTCGCCGGGCGCTTCACTTGCCGGCGGGTTCGAAAGATCCTCGCACAACCCCGGCTGGATATCGTCCGGATTTAAATTGCCGCCTTGCTGCGCTGCCGCTGGCGCTACGTGATCATAAAATCCGCCATGCTCATCGTAGGTCACGAAAATAATCGAATCGCCCCAATCGGGACCATTGCGCACCGCTTTGATCGCCTGCGCGACGAAGGCTTCGCCGGCGCGAATATCAGTCGGCGGATGCTCATCGTTCTCAGCCGTGAACACGCCGAAGCTCGGATCGACGAAAGCGACCGCCGGCAGCATCCCGGTTTGAGCGTCCTGCAGGAAAGAGTTGAAGGGCTTCACGTTACCGAAGGCGCAGTTCTGGCTGAAGCAGCGGAAATGGAGCGGATCGGCCAGAAAGTTGCGGAAGCTGCTTCCCTGCGGCATATCATCTGAATAATCCGCCCATGAGACCCCGTAGTGATCGAGCAGGTCGAAAATCGTTCCGGTTATAGGCCGGTAGAACAAAAACGGCGCTCGAGTGCGGTCCGGCACGATCTCAGACGTATCCAGATGGCCAAACGAGGTCGCTGCCATCAAGTACGAACGGTTGGGAAAGGTCGGACCCAGCACTGAGCAAAAGTAGGTGTCGTCGATCGCAAACTCCTGCGCGAGCTGGTAATAAAAAGGCAGCTCGACCGGGGTGTAGAAGCCCATGGTGTCATTTGCAATCGCGCCTTCAGTGCCCGCATTAGCCTGATAAGGGCTCCTGTCGTTCTGCCGCACGAACCCGTCGGGTCCCGCCGAGGTTTGATTGGGGAAGGTAAAGTTGCTTTCGAGATGGCTGCCGGCCCAACTATGGTCGAGGTCGGGAGCGGTGCAGAGCCTGGTCTGGTGGAATGAAGTGACCGTCCCGCTGTCATCGTTCAGATTCGAATTTGCGCAACTGATTACCCCGCCACCAGAAGCATTGCAGTGGAGCCCATCGACGCAGGTGTGGTCGCTCGGTGCACACGGCCCGCGGTGATAAGGGGAACCGCTAACGTACGGAAGCACTCCGAGGTAATTATCGAACGAATGATTCTCCTGCATCACGATTATTATGTGTTTGACGTGAAGCAGATTGCCGTCGGCGTGCGCTGCCGGCTGCGCAAACAGCGCCAGCGCGAGCGCGAACCCGCCGCATAGCCATCTTCTCATCGAGCCCTCCCCAATTCTCACCGCGCGCTAGCCGCCGGTCCCGTTCGCGGCCGCTATGCTGACGGCTTTTAATCGGCAGTGCGGCTTATGGCGGCTTGTGCAGAATATTCACGATTCTACCGGATCGGCAGAGTACGTTGATAGTTGACCTTTCAATGAAGCCGCCGGCATTCAAATCAGGTCACTACGGCCAAAAAGTGCGGGCGAGACCGGCGACCTACCGTGTCGCGCCCGTCGCGTTTGGCTCTTAATGGGGAGTTTCAGCGGGTAATTCGCCTCCGCTTCTAATAGACGGAGCGCGAGCTTTTCTCCGAATGCAAATTGGTTGGAATCGTGATTTGGCCGGTCTCGTTGCCGTGCATAGCAGCATAGGTATGCGAGCGCGCGGGATAAGGTCTCCCTTCCGCGAGGGGACGGAGATCATTGAGGGCATCTTGAAAACAACCCGCTCCAGTCAGGTAGTGATTAAAAACTTGCGAAACTCAGTTGCCTGAAAGGGCTTTGCAGAAATGGGCGCACCAATAGAATCGGCGTCAGCTATCGAGTCATTGCTTGCGCCGCAACTGTTTGCGTTAATCAGCCTCATAGCGCGACGTCTATGGCACCAAAACGAGCTTGCCGACTGATTGCCGGGATTCCATAAACCGGTGAGCCGCCGGAGCTTGATCCAGGGGGAAGGTCTTGCCGACGACCATTTTCAGTTTCCCCTCCTGCATTAATTTGAAACAGGCTTCAGTCCCCTGGTGCATCAGGTGATGCTGAGATGATGCGGTGAACAGCACAAACCCGCTGACTTTCAGTGCTTTTGGGAAAAGCCTGTTAACGTCGAGTTTGTCGGGCGGGCCACCCGCACGCCCGTACAGAATGATATGGCCGAACGGCGCGGCACATTCGAGCCCCTTTTCGAAAGTCGGTTTACCAACCGCATCGAGATTCAGATCGACACCCTTGCCATCAGTCAGACGCATAACCTCTTTGGCAAAGTCCTGGCTCTCGTAGTTGATGACTTCATCGGCTCCGTACTGCTTCGCGACCGGGATCTTGGCGTCGTTTGAAACAGTTCCGATGACGCGCGCGCCCGCGGCTTTAGCGATCTGGAGAGCGACCAAACCAACCCCGCCCGCCGCCGAATGAACCAGCACGGTTTGGCCTGACGTCAGATGGTGGCTTACGTGCATCATGAACCAGGCGGTAAGAGTCTGGATTGGAAAAGCGGCGCCATCCTCGAAGCTGACGAAATCGGGCAGGGGAATAATCTGGTTCGCATAGAAGAGCGAATATTCTGCATAGGTCTTGAGGCCGATTCCCACTACGCGCATGCCCGGCTTCAATTCCTCGACTTCCGGACCGACCTCGTCAATTATGCCCGCGCCTTCCATCCCGGGTGTATCGGGCAGCTTGGGGCGAACCAGGTACGTGCCTTGCCGGAAGAAATTATCGGCGAAATTGATCCCGATGGCGTGATTTCGCACGCGCACCATTTTCGGGCGCAATTCGGGCTTCGGAACCTCAACAATCTTCATGACCTCCGGACCGCCAACTTCGCTGAACTGAATGGCTTTCACCGCGCTAACCTCCTTTTTCACCGGTGAAGAGAGAATGGCAAAATCGTTTTGAACGGCGCAACCGGCTACAATGATGCGGCTATGCTCGAACTGGTCATATTTGATGCAGATGGCGTGCTGTTTGATTCGACCGAATCAAACACTGCCTACTACAATGCGATTTTCGCGCGAATCGGCGAACCGCCTATGACTCCTATCGAGGAGAAGGCTGGCGTATTTATGTCGGCTCCCCAGGTGTTCGAACTTCGGGCGGCCGGCGATCAGCAACGTATCGCTCAAATGCGTGAAGTTGCACGCGCGATGGATGCTACGCCATTCTTTAAGCTGTTACGGCCGGTTCCTGGCTTGCGTCCGTTCTTATTGGAGATCAAACGGCGCTATCGAATAGGGCTGGCCACAAATCGCTCGGCGACGATCCCGGCTATTATCGATTTCCTCGATCTGACCGGCATCTTTGATGCGATTGCCAGCGTGCGTGACAGGGTCAAGCCCAAACCAGCCCCTGATATCCTTGAGTTGTGCCTGAAAAGAGCATGCATAGCTCCGGAGAATGCGGTCTATGTGGGCGACAGTGAGACTGATCGAATTGCCTCAGATGCCGCGAGGCTTCATTTTGTCGGCGTCGGCACGCGGGTTGAACATCACAATTTGATCTCGCGATTAGGGGAACTGCCGGAGGCCCTGCAACGACTTTCCCGATAACCAGGCAAAAATTTGCAGGGATTCACGCGGTCGGTGAAGTCCCACGCCGGTTATGCTTTTTTACCGCGCGTTCGGGAACGCGCCCTGGTCGGCGGGATCACGGGCCCGGACTCAGCAAGTAGACGATCGAGCTTCATACCGAGATTCACTAGTTGGCCGTTGAGATGGTCAAGCCGCGCTTTGAGTTCACGTACATCGCGCTTGGAGGGAATGTTGACAAAGTCCAAAACGGTCTCGACATTACGATCGAAGCTTTGCTTGTTGGACAGAAGTCGCTCGCCCGCGCGTCCAAGGCGGCGGCGCCAGGCATCATTGGTCATCAATTCATTGAGGAAGCTGGAAACGCCTTCCTCGCTCATTT